>JBIKHN010000178.1:0-2541 GCA_044362135.1 Ilumatobacteraceae bacterium
GGAGTGTCGGCCACGATGACAGAGTTCCATGCCTCGAGAAGAGCAGGAAAACTCCCAAACCAAACATTGCTCCACTGACGAGGTTGAATAGTGTCGTCATCGCAGCATCTCTTCACGAAAACCACATTCCTCAAACAATTCCCGTGTTTCTTCACGTAACGGATATCCAAAACCAACTGACCCATTGAAGTTTCGTACAACTTCGTTTGACATGATGGTCGAGCCATCCGAATCAACTACCTCTCGTATCGAACTCACTCTTCGCTGTCCACGCACAACTTCAATGTGAACAACGAAATGAACCGAGCTTGCTATGAGCAAATTGGTGGTTTCGATAGGGAGAGAAGTTGAAGACATAGACATGTACGCTGCAAGTTTTGGAAAAACTGACCTCGTACTGTCGGCATGCAATGTGCACATCGAACCGTTATTCCCTTGGCTCATTGCCATCAACATTGGAAATGCCTCTGCGCCACGAACTTCTCCGACAATCACTCGGTCAGGGTCCATTCGTAAGGCCATCTTCGTGAGATCGGCGAGCGTTATCTCTCCCTGGCCTTCAATATTGGCTGGACGGGACTGGAGGGAGTCATGATCTGGATGTAGATGCTCGAATCTTTCAAGTCCAAGTTCATACGCATCTTCAATCGTCACAATTCGCTCTTCGGGTGGCACTTCGTTAATGAGTGCACGCATCAGTGTGGTTTTTCCAGATCCAGTTCCCCCAGCGATAATCACATTTCGACGCGAACGAACCATGGCTCTGAACATCTCGGCGATTCCGTGCGACATCATTCCGCGTGCCTCTAAATCTTCAAGTGATGAAATTTCAAACTGATGTTTGCGAATGACAAGACTTGGTCGCGACGAAATTTCCATTGTCGCAAATAGGCGCGATCCATCTGCAAGTTGCAAATTCAACTCTGGGGATCCTGCGTCAAATCGACGCTCGCTGCGTCCCATTCTCGCTGCGGTCCGCCTAATGAGTTCTACCAATTCGTCATCATGATCGACAATTGGAGATCGACTCTCTCGCACCCCACTACGCAGCTTTACCCAAATAGGAGAATTCCCTCGAACATGGATGTCACTGATTTCAGGGTCGTCGAGTGTTTGTTGAAGTAATCCCATACCAAGCACTTGATCTATTGCTCGGCTGGTAAGTAAGCGCTCTTCGTTTTCGCTAAGTGGAGGCAGACCCTCCTGCCTACGCGATGCAGACAGCCGAGCACATTCCATTGCCGAAACCTGGCGAGCAAAGTCCAATTCAGAGTTGCTGTTGAGATACGCATCTCCTCTGTTTTGCCGATCTAAACGTTCATCAGCAAGCGCTTCTCCAATGCGAGCAGCTAACGCATCACGTATCCGTCTCGTTGCAAGATCAGGTGCGGAATGTGTGTTTGCGTTCACAGCGATACCCGATTATTCGCTCACCAGCGAGATTCGCACATTGCCAGCGCCGGCAATGGCTAGCGATAAACGAAGCGGGCCCCGGAAAGTGACAATTACCGCACTGTTCAACTCTTCAGATTGTTCAATTGCCCAAATGGTGACTACTTCGTCAAACAATAACGGCGGTGATGCATTAGTGATTGTCGCATCTGGAGTAAGCACCAGCCGAACTTTGTCTTGTGTTGCAAGTTTTACCGGGATGTTTCCTATTGGTACGGCAGCCGACGTCAATGCTTCATCGGGTCCGAGTGGCAATGCAGTGCTCATCATGCTTTCTGAAAGCGGAGTGCCACTTAAAACTGAAACTGAAAGAGTTCTGCCAAGTAATGATCCGGCATTACTTGCATCAACGAAGAATCTTGCAGACTCAGGTGAAATACGAATTGCCTGCAGATCACTGGCATCAATCACCTGCCCGCGGTCTAGATCACGTGTCACCCCAACAACTGAAACAGTTGCTGATGCAGAACGGTAGAGGGCCATGGACCCGATGACCCCAAGTGCGATCAACGCAATGCCAACCGCCATCTCTGGTACACGCTTCTTTTTCCGTTCACCTTGATCGAGATCACGAGATATCTCAACATTGTCCGAACTGTTGAGCACCCTTGATCTCGTCAAGGAGTCAATCATCCGTTGTGACACGGTTGCCCCCTTGATCGCTATCAATCCGCCGATGGTGCGATGTGTATTTGCAACGATCATTGCGGAAACACAATCCAGATTTCAAATTGAATTGAAAAAGGATCAAATGACATAAGGGTTATTTGGTCACTTTGCTTGCCAGATATAGCCCGTAGCCTTGGGAGGGTGAATAACCCAGCCGCCGCTCAACCGCCCGCAGTCCTCCCTGCAGCCAATGATGCCTGCTGGTGTGGCAGTGGCCGCAAGTACAAACGTTGCCATAAAACAACAGAGGGTCGCATTGAGCCAGGCACGATCAGCCCGATGCTGACTGTTCCCGCACACATTGTGAAGCCGCCGTATGCAGAGACCGGCAAGGTCACGCGCTGGCAAGAATCTGCAGTGAAGTCACCGGAAATTATTGAACGCATGCGCATTGCTTGTTCTGCTGCTGCAGAAGTACTT
>JBIKHN010000179.1:0-2538 GCA_044362135.1 Ilumatobacteraceae bacterium
TCGTTATGAGTCGCTTATGTGAAGGTCGTGTAGTAGTTGTCACTGGTTCGGGTCGCGGTATTGGTCGCGAACATGCCTTAAGCCTTGCCAAGCATGGCGCTTTGGTCGTGGTGAACGACTTGGGTGCCGGTGTCGATGGCAGTGGTGGCGATACTTCGCCAGCACAGCAAGTGGTGAACGAAATTGAGGCCATGGGTGGCCGTGCGGTTGCCAACGGCGACGACATTTCCACGTGGGCAGGCGCTGAGCGCCTCATCAACACCGCAGTCGAAACATTTGGCGACTTGCATGCAGTGGTGAACAACGCAGGAATTTTGCGCGACCGCATGATGGCCAACATGAGCGAAGAGGAATGGGACGCCGTTATCAAGGTGCACTTGAAGGGCACGTTTGCTCCTTCACGTATGGCCGCTGCATATTGGCGCGACCGCAATAAGGCTGGTCACGCTGTCGATGGTCGCATTATCAACACCTCGTCGGTGTCAGGAATTTACGGCAACGTCGGTCAAACCAACTACGGCGCAGCAAAGGCTGGCATTGCAGCATTCACCACCATTGCATCGCTCGAACTTGCTCGCTACGGAGTAACAGTGAACGCAGTTGCACCAGTTGCGCTTACTCGCATGACCGAGAACCTCGGGCCTGCACCAGAAACCGAAGAAGAGCGCGAGCAGCGTTCACCAAAGTGGATCGCACCAATCGTTACGTGGTTGGCAAGTACTGAATCGAAAGACATCACCGGTCGCGTGTTCGAAGCAAGTGGTCAAGTGTTGGCAATTGCCGAGGGTTGGCATCGTGGTCCAACACATGCACCAGTTGAAGACCCAACTGCACTCGGTCCAATTGTTGAAGAGCTCATGTCAAAGGCTCGCTTGAATGCAGGCATGGACGGCCGCGACGGCACCTGGCCACAACCACAAAAGAAGTAATTGCTGGTGACGACAGAAGCTGTTCGTCGCGCGCAAGGAAGCTTTGCTGATCGAAATCCAAATAGCCGCCGTCACTATGACGAAGCGCGAAAGTATTTGCCAGGTGGTCAAACGCGTTCGGTTCTCACACACGCACCATTTCCGTTGACGTTTGTTTCTGGTAGCGGTGCAACGCTGACTGATGCAGATGGACATACGTATCTCGACTTCTTAGGCGATTACACCGCTGGTCTGCTTGGTCATAGCGAGCGAAGAGTGTTGGACAAAGCGTTTGAAGCACTCAGCACAAACGCGAGCGTTGGCGGAATTCATCCTGCCGAAGCAACGCTTGCAAAATTGATGTGCGATCGATTTGGTATTGAGCGCGTGCGATTCACCAATTCGGGCACAGAAGCAAACCTGTTAGCGATGACTACAGCGGTGCTTGCTACCGGTCGTAAAAAGATTCTGGTATTCAAGGGTGGTTACCACGGCAGCGTGTTTTATTTTGCATCTGGCGCAGCACCGTGGAATGCACCATTTGATTTCGTCATGACTCCGTTCAACGACGAAGTGGCCGCTCGCAACGTCATCAAAGAACTGGGTGAAACTCTTGCGGCGGTCGTGGTCGAGCCAATGTTGGGTTCTGGCGGATGCATCGCGGCAACATCAAGTTTTCTTTCAAGCGTGTTCGAAGCAGCCCGCAGCGTTGGTGCGGTGTGCATTGCTGATGAGGTGATGACCTCGCGTCATGGTGCTCGCGGAATGATGGACATGCTTGGTGTCGAGGCCGATATCTCTGCCTATGGCAAATACATCGGTGGCGGGTTTTCCTTCGGCGCCTTTGGTGGCAAGGCCAAGTTCTTAGACATGTTTGACACCAGCCCTGAGTCTGCGCTGCCATCGCCAGTTGCGCACGGCGGAACTTTCAACAACAACTTGTCGTCAATGACGGCCGGTTGCGTGGTGTTGGGCGACATCTTTACGTCAGAAGTCGCCGTTGCACATACGGCACGCGGTGACGAGTTTCGCAGGGCATTGCAAGCAGTTGCAGCAAAGAGTGGGGCACCAGTGTGCGTCACAGGCTTTGGCTCGATGATGTCAATACATGCTCTTGCCACGCCGCCACAGAACGCGGACGACATGGCTAAGCGCGATGCGCAATTGCAGGAACTGTTGTTCTTCGGTTTGCTGGAGCGTGGTGTGTATACCGCGGCACGTGGCATGGTCAATCTTGGGTTGCCGCACACCGACGATCAGTTGGCGCAGTTCCTTGATGCGTTTGCCGAAACCCTCGCCTCACTGAGCTGATTCTCCAGAGGAACAGAGCCGTAGCCGGCAAATCCGGCACACATTTAAGCATCCCGGTAATCGCTGGGTGTAGAGCCAAATTTCGCACTAGATTTAGAGCGAAAGGAGGTTGATCAATGGAAGCCATCATGACTCAAGTAACCACAAGCATTTCCGAATTCAAAAAGAATCCAAACGAATCGGTAGCGCAGGCCGGCAATCGTCCGTTTGCGGTTTTAACGAATAACAAGCCATCGTTTTATGTAGTTCCACCAGAACTATACGAAAAAATCGCAGACATCATTTTTGATTTGGAACTTGCTCCAAAGCTGAAGAAGCG
>JBIKHN010000180.1:0-2533 GCA_044362135.1 Ilumatobacteraceae bacterium
AACAAACTGTTGCCTCACATGTTGTTGGACCGTTCCTCATGACCACGCTGCTTCTTCCACTATTGAAAGGTGGTCGAGTAGTAACCGTGTCATCTGGTGGCATGTACACCAGTGCACTACCCGCATTTGACAAAGGCGAAACACTCGAGATGCCTGCGCGGAAATATGGCGGATCAAAGCAGTACGCAATTGCGAAACGAGCACAAGTAACGCTGACCGAGATGTGGGCCAAGCGCGAGCCTCAGACAGAATTCGTGTCAATGCATCCGGGCTGGGCCGACACACCGGGAGTGCAAGAGAGCATCCCTGGGTTTCGAAAAGTAACTGCACCTATTTTGCGAACAGCAAGTGAAGGTGCTGACACGATCGCGTGGCTTGCAGTGGTGAATCCGTTACCCGAAAGAAACGGATCGTTTTGGTCTGATCGTGAGATTCGCCCAACGCACAAAACTCCGCAATCCAAGAAACTCGATACCGAGCAAAACCGGCAGGCACTTTGGCAATACGTAGAAAATTTGAGTAAGTAATTTCGCCTACGCTCACTACGTGCCGTCTACATATGAGCAAGCCCTAGCCAAAGTCGCCGGTGGTACGTCCCCTGAAGTAGTTGCTGCTGGCCTCGTTGCTGAGATGACGCTTGATGAAAAGGTGCACTGCCTAGACGGTGGTGTTCCATTTTGGATTGGTGTCGGCGACATCACTTCGGGTGGGTATCACAGCCGGCCATTTAGAGGTGCTCGAGTTGAGCGACTGGGAATTCCAGGATTTCATTTTTCGGATGGGCCGCGCGGAGTAGTTGTTGGCGAAGCAACTGCTTTCCCGGTTTCGATGGCGCGTGGAGCAACCTTTGACCCTGAATTAGAAGTACGAGTTGGTGATGCTATAGGTAAGGAACTGCGAGCGATTGGCGCAGACTTGTACGGCGGAATTTGTGTCAACTTGCTGCGTCATCCAGCGTGGGGACGCGCGCAGGAAACGTATGGCGAAGACCCTCACCATGTTGGTGAAATGGGTGCAAGCCTGACTCGTGGGGCTCAACGCCACGTCATGGCAACGCTGAAGCACTTCGCGTTGAACTCCATGGAAAACGCCAGGTTCGGTGTTGACGTAAGCATTGATGAACGAGCGTTGCATGAGGTGTATCTCCCTCATTTCAAGCGCATCATTGACGAAGGCGTTGCTTGCGTAATGACCGCGTACAACTCGGTGAATGGCGAATGGTGCGGCGAGAACACCGCATTGATTTCCGACATCTTGCGCGACGAATGGGGTTTCACTGGTTTCGTGATTTCGGACTGGATCTTTGGACTGCGCGATGGTGTGAAGAGCTTGCAAGCCGGCCTTGATGTTGAAATGCCATATCGCATGATTCGGAATGCGCCAATTGTTTCGGCGCTTTCGGAAGGGCTGATTACTGAAGAACTTGTTTCAAGTGCTGTTACCCGCACGCTCACCACCATGTTGAAGTTCAACGTTGGAAAACTTCCTGTGAGTGATCGCTCGGTTGTGATGTGCGATGAGCATCTCGCTTTGAGCCAAGAGGTTGCAGAGAAGTCGATGGTGTTATTGAAGAACGAACCGGTAGCAGGCGCGAATGTACTTCCATTGAATCTTGCTGCAGGATCAACAGTTGGTGTATTCGGCCGGCTTGCAGGTGTGCGCAATATTGGAGATGGCGGAAGCAGTGATGTGATGGCGCCAAATGTTGTAACTCCGCTTCAGGGAATTGCTGAACACTTTGCCAACTGCAACGTTGTGCATGATGCAGACGCGACGATTGATGCTCAAGTTGCGCAAGCAAAGCAGTCCGACGTAGCCATTGTCGTTGTTGGCTATACGAAGGAAGAAGAAGGTGAGTTCATTGGTGACTCGGAAGATACAGCTCCGATGCTTTCGCTCATTCCGCGGCAGGACGACCCAGAGTTAGCGCGTGAATACGAAAAGTACATGCACGAGAATCATCACTACGCACCAGATGAATTGCGTATCAAATCCCGCAATGGCACCTTCTCTATCGGTGGCGACCGCGAGTCCCTTCGACTAATGGATGCTGATGTTCAACTGATCCACCAAATTGCTCAGGTGCAATCACGAACCATCGTGGTCATTGTTGCTGGTAGCGCAGTGGTGATGTCGGAATGGATTAACGAAGTTCCAGCGGTACTGATGGGTTGGTACAGCGGCAGTAACGGTGGGCGAGCGTTGGCCAATGTGTTGTCTGGCGCAGTGAACCCATCTGGACGCATACCGTTCGTCATTGCCCACGACGAATCTCATCTTCCGTTTTTCGACCGCAATGCCAAAGCAATTACATATGACTACTGGCATGGACAGTGGAAACTGGATCGCGATGGAAACAAGGCAATGTTTCCGTTTGGATTTGGATGTAGCTACACATCCTTTGAGTATTCAGACGTAAGTGTTGAACCTGGTGAAGTAGTGAAAATTCGTTGCGCAGTGCGCAATACGGGCATGCATAATGGCGCAACGGTTGTGCAGGTGTACGCAGGTCGTAACGAGTCTGTAATCGAGC
>JBIKHN010000077.1:0-7383 GCA_044362135.1 Ilumatobacteraceae bacterium
GAAACAACGTGAGATGCGCGCCAGACAACAACGACAAACCAACTGCGTCCACGTCTTCTTGCAAAGCGGTTTCTGCAATTTGCTCGGGCAACTGATGCAGCCCCGTATAGATCACTTCGAAACCATGGTCGCGCAAAGCACGAGTGATGGTTTTGGCGCCTCGATCATGGCCATCTAGGCCAGGCTTGGCCACTACAACGCGGTAAGGACGTTTCACGACTACAGAACCCTACGCCCTCAGACGTGACCGATACCAACCCGCCAATCCGCCCAAGAAATAGGCATCGCCAGCCTGCATCGGCAACACTTAAGACATGTTCGGACGGCCCAGTTCCCCCTTTGCCCGTGCGGTATTGCCGATTGCCGGAGGCATCGTGTTTTTCGCCGCATTATTCGGGGTGACATGGCTGATGGCGACATACGTCACCAACAACACCGAGGTGACAATCGCAACCGGCGACCGAACATTTGTTGTTGGTGAAGTTGCAGACATCGCCAAATCGATTGCTGAAAGTGGTCCAGTGTTGTACCCGGACCTCCGCGACCCGTCGGGCAAGCGATCAATCGTGATTGAACACAACGGTGCTGACGTAGCCAAAGGATGGCAGGTGTACTACGCATACCCTGCGGACCGAACCGATGAATGTCTTGTTGCTCAAATTGAAAAGACTCACAGTTTCACTGACTGCGAAGGTCGCACGCTGACTGTTGAACAGCTCATGCCACCAACTGATGTTCGACCGATTGTGGAAAACAAAACCACATTGCTTATTGACTTACGGGGAACAATGAACCCCGTGACGCCGTAACGAAATTACTCGCCAGATTTTTTCAGCGGTGCCCACGCAAGTGAAAGATGCTTCTCGCCAACTAAGCGAAAGCGAATGGCCGCTTCTGCTTTTTCGCCCTGGCCACGAATGTTGATGATGATTCCTTCACCAAATGTTGGGTGAACAATTTCATCGCCAATGCGCAAGCCGTGATTCTCGGTTTGCAATTGTGCACTCGACACCGGAGTAACACTTGGCCCAGTTCGTGAGAGTCGCGTTGTTGGCGCATAACCACGATCGGCTTGCGATCGATAGCTATAGCGCTGCGAATCGGCTCCCGAATCGGTGTTGCCTTCGCGCTCAATAAGTTCATCTGGAATTTCGGCAAGAAAACGCGATGGAGGGTTGTAGTTGGTGTTACCAAACAAGCTTCTGCTCCACGCATGACTAAGCACAAGTCGCTCCTTCGCACGCGTAATTCCCACGTATGCAAGTCTGCGTTCTTCTTCCAGTTCAACCGGATCAGTAAGCGCACGATTGTGTGGGAAGATTCCTTCTTCAACTCCAACAATGAATACAACTGGGAACTCGAGTCCTTTAGCCGAGTGAAGCGTCATGAGCGTGACGTGGTTTTCTGAATCAATTTGATCGGTGTCAGCAACGAGTGCGACTTGTTCAAGGAATTCATCTACTTGCATGAATTCACTGGCAACACCAATAAGTTCTTGTACGTTTTCTTCGCGACCAGCAGACTCAACCGTGTCTTCAGCAACAAGTTCGGCAAGGTATCCACTTCGTTCCATGGCATGACGCAACACCGGACCAGGACCTTCTTCGAGCATGGCTTGACACTCATCGAGGAGCTGCATAAACGTGTTGATTCCACGAACCCCTGCGGCACCAACGCCCGCCTCAGCGGCCCGACGCAATGCAAGTGCAAACGAAATGCCCGTTTCATTGGCATATACGTCAACTTTGGCAACCGTCGTGTCGCCAATGCCGCGCTTTGGCACGTTGAGAACACGCTTAATGCTCACTTCGTCAAGCGGGTTAGAAGCAATGCGCAGATACGCCAGTGCATCTTTGATTTCACGGCGATCGTAGAACTTGGTTCCCCCCACCACTTTGTAGGGAACTCCACCGTGGGTTAAGGATTCTTCAAGCACACGGCTTTGCGCATTGGTGCGATAGAACACCGCAAGATCGCTCCACTTTCGATGCTCATCGTCGTGCAGCTCTTTCAGCCGGGCGATCACCCATTTGGCTTCGTCAAATTCATCATTGGCGAAATAGCGAACAATCTTTTCGCCCTTGCCCTGATCGGTCCACAAGTCTTTTGGTTTGCGCCCCGCATTATTGGTGATAACCGCGTTGGCGGCATCCAAAATGGTTTGCGTGCTGCGATAATTCTGTGCAAGCACCACAGTGGTTACTTCGGGAAATGCGTTTTCAAATTCCAAAATGTTGCGGAAGTCTGCACCGCGAAAGCGATACACGCTTTGATCGGAGTCACCCACAACACACACGTTGTGATGCAGTGCGCCAAGCATGACCACAATGGCGTTCTGCGCCATGTTGGTGTCTTGATATTCGTCAATGAGAATGTGCTTAAAGCGCTCTTGATACACACGTAACACGTCGGGGTGCTGACGGAACAAACGCACCACATTGGTAAGCAAATCGTCAAAGTCCATTGCCCCGGCGCGTTCTAGGCGCTTTTGATATTCGCGATACACATCGACATATTTCTGATCGATGGTGTTATTCACTTGCTGTGCTGCATCATGTGGAATAACCAGCTCGTTCTTCCACAAACTGATACGGGCTTGCACGCCACGGGCGCTATACCGCTTTGGGTCAAGCCCTAAATCGCGAATGCAATAGCCAACTAAACGCTGAGCATCGGATTGATCGTAAATTGAAAACGTTTTCGGGTACCCCAGGTGATCTGCTTGTGCGCGCAGAATACGCACGCAAGCCGAGTGAAATGTGCTGACCCACATTTGCTTGGCAACCGGACCAACGAGTGCTTGCACGCGATCGCGCATTTCTTGTGCAGCCTTGTTGGTGAACGTAATGGCCAAAATATGCATGGGGTGCGCGCCATTGGCAATGAGATACGCAATGCGCTGTGTAAGGACTCGGGTTTTACCCGAGCCTGCGCCGGCAACAACAAGTAATGGGCCGGTTGGATGCAGAACCGCATCGCGTTGGTCTGGGTTTAATGCATCCAGATCAATGCTGGATGGTGGTTGCGAATGCGACACGTATTAAGCGCGTTGCGTAATTCGCACTGGCAATTTACGCGGACCACGTACCTGACCAAGGCTCCACGTAACCGTGCTTGGATCTGCGAGTTCAAACTTTGGAAAGCGCTGGATAAACACTTCAACCGCAATACGAAGTTCGAGGCGAGCAAGGTTTGAACCAAGGCAGCGATGAATACCAAGACCGAAAGCGACGTGGCGGTTTTCTTCGCGATCAATAATGACCTTGTCAGCATCGGGGAATACTTCTGGATCGCGGTTTGCCGCTGGGAACGGAAGCAGAACCGAGTCTCCAGCCTTAACCGGGCAACCACCAATTTCGGCGTCCTGGCTAACAATGCGCGCCATGGTGACCGGTGCATACATGCGCAGCAGTTCTTCAATTGCTGTTGGCAATAATTCTGGTTCATTCACCATTCGATGCAAGTCGGATGGATGCTGTGCAAGGTGCCAAATGGATGACCCAATTGAACTCCATGTTGTGTCAATGCCTGCAACCATCAACAAGATGATGGTGCCAACCACATGCTGTGGCGACAACGGCTGATCGTAGATTTTTGCGTTCAGCAAAAACCCGATGAGGTCGTCTTTTGGATTGTCGATGTGATCTTGCACATGCATGGTGAGATACGCGTCAAGCTTCTCGAAAGCACCCTGGCGCTCTCCGAATTCAGCACCAATTTCTTCGAGCACCATGTGCACGGTTTCGCGGAAGTAGTCGCTGTCTTCCAATGGCAAGCCAAGCATGCGTGCAATGACATACACAGGAATGTTTTGCGCATACTGCACTGCTGCATCGACAGTGTCAATGTTGCCCATATTGTCAATGAGTTCATTGCACAGGCGGCGAATTTCTGGCTCCCATTCGGCAACCACTTGTGGGCTGAACGCAGGGAGCAACAGGCGGCGTGCATCTGCGTGAAACGGTGGATCCGAAGTGATTGGTGGTGCCCCACCAATTGGCGCAGTGGAAATCCACTGGTCACGAGGTGGCTTATTGGACAACACTGCACCTTCAGAAGAGAAATGATCGGTATCGCGCGCGACTGCAGAGACATCTGCATGAGTTACTGGCAACCACGCTCCGCCATAGCGCTCGGTGTGGGCCACTGGGCATGAACCACGTAACTGGTCCCAAATTTGGTGTGCGTTCTGGTTGTAAGCCGGATCGGCGTGATCCCAGTCGGTTTCCCAACTTTGTACTGGTTTTACGGTTGCCATGCCCAAAGGATACTCATGGGTAAGGCAGACTTTCGTGTCGTGGCATCACTGTTTATCTTGTTACCGCCCTCGGAGGGCAAGGCAGAGGGTGGAGCCGCTTCGGCTAAATGGCGTGAAGCATCTGGTGTTTTTGGGAAGCAACTTGCCCCGCAACGCAAAGCACTTGTTGAGCAATTGAAGAAAGTAAAAGGAGGTGATGAGAAACTCCTTGGTGTAAGCAAAGCACACCTCGTTCGTGCCAAAGACGCAAACGAATCGCTGCGCCGAGCCCCAACACTTGCTGCACACGCGCGATACACCGGAGTTGTGTGGGATCACCTCGACCTTGCGTCACTCACTTCTGCACAACGCACCCGCGCACTGAACAGCATCGTGGTGATTTCAGGATTACTCGGCGCAGTCAGCGCAGCAGACCCAGTTCCCGATTATCGCCTGAAGATGGGTGCACGTTTTGCGCCGTTCGGTTTATTGTCGAAGTGGTGGCACGAATCGTTATCAGAAACTCTGAATAGAGCATTCAAGGGTTCGGTAGTCATTGATTTACTCCCCCAAGAACATCGCGCTGCTTTCACTCTCGACACCAAGTTGCTCAGTGAATATTTCGTTGTCGGATTGAACGAAAAGTCTGGAAAAGCCGGCGGGCATGACGCCAAGGCGGCAAAAGGAAAACTTGCGCGCCACATCGTTACCGAGTGCACTACCGCAAGTAAAGCGCTGCAGAGCTTGAAGAGTTTCCGCGACCCGCGCTTTGTCGTAAAAATTGAAAAGTAATTACTTCAGTAATTTTAACTTCAAGAAATCGAGCACTCGCGTCACTCCTTCTTCCTGAATCTGTTCAGTCAGAACGGAGTGATCCTGCTTTGTTGATGAATCAAATTCAATTGCGACAAAGGCATCGCCAAGAAGTTTGCGCAATGAATCAAAACGTGTGCCAACCAGCTTGTCGCCAGTAAATCGCAAACCCAAAACCTGACACCCTGCTTGCGCGCGTTCAACAATTCGAGCTTCGTCACTTGGACTGAGGTTGAGATCTGCTGAACGTTTTGATCCAACAGCAAACGGCATTGAAGGCTGCGACAACACTGGAGCAACCATGATGTCGTCAACCATCATTCCAAGCGCAAACCCTCCGCTGAAACACATGCCCACTGCACCCACTCCTACACCACCCACCTCACCGTGAATCTGCTGTGCAAGCGCACGCAACCACGCAATGATTGGGGATGTTTTGTGCATTGCCATGGTGGTGAACTCGCGGGAAATGCAGATTTTGCTCATTGACGATGCGATATAAGTTCCCGATGGCTCACGTCCCACTTCGCCAACAAGCAATGGCATCACCACGGTAAACCCCTGCGCAACAACTCGTTCAGCAAAGTCCAACACCTTTGGTGTGATGCCTGGAATTTCATGAACCACAATGACTGCTGGTCCATTGCCTTTTCGATAGATCTCATGCTCTACATCAGCATGAGTAAACGTTGAATGATTCCAGCCTGAAAGCGACACAGTCATACTTACTATCTTGGCCGAACAACTCCAACGACGCGCGACCAGTACACCGCGCTCACCTTCACCACATCACCAGTGCGCGGAGCATGCACCATTTGGCCATTGCCTAAGTACATGGCCACGTGGTGAATGGGGTATCCACTAAAAATCAAGTCTCCTGGCTGAATGGCAGCCGTTGGAATGCGGTTCAAGCCCGCATATTGCGTACGCGATGTGCGAGGAATTCCTACGCCTGCCACTCCCCATGCCCATGAGGTGAGGCCGGAACAGTCAAAGGAAACGCCTGGCGACTTAGAGCCGAATCGATAGCGAACGCCCAACTGTGAAAGCGCAGCGCGGATAGCAGACCCAGCCTTCGATGATGCCGGCGCAACGTTGGCATACTTAGCACCCTTGAACTTTGCGGCTTGAGCTTTCGCAGCATCTAATGCCGCAGATTCACGACGCTGACGCTCTGTTCGCAATGCCGCCCCAAGCTCACGCTCCGCTTGTGCTTGCCTTTGCTCATAAGCCGCCGCAAGCGACTCTGCTCTGTCCAACTGAGACGCTGCGAAGTTTGCTGCAGATTCAGCTTTCTTCTTTTGCTTTTCCAATGTTGCACGCTCTTTTGCCAAGTCATCAATGACACCTTGCAGAGCGTCGGTGTTTCCAACACCTGTATTCAACGCAACGCCTGTTAAATACTTTTTCCGCACAATGTCACTGAGCGAACTTGATGAGCCAAGAATGCTTGATAGACCACTTGATAGACCGCCGTGCGTAAACGTTTTCAATGCAAGTTGCTTTAGCTCTCCTTGCATTGTGGAGAGTTCAGCTTCTTTTTCAGCGATGCGCTTTTCGGTATTCTTAATCTCAACAGCAATGTCTTCCATGTCGTTCACTGCGAGCGAATAATCCTCGCCGAGCGCGTCAATCTGTTCACCCAGTCGATCAAGTTCAGCAATGATTTGATTCACTCGCTGCTGTTCATCATTGGATGAACCGGTTGTCGGAAGATTGCCGATCGCGTTGACGGGCGCAACGGGGTAACCCACAGCCACCGAAGTGGTGAGGATGATGGCCACCAAAGTTGGTGCGCTTCGACGTATACGCCCAATGGCGCCACGGATCATGATGGCTTCATTGTACCGATAGTTACGGTTTGATGTCATTCGGGCTAAAGCCCAATAAATAGAGCGGATTGGCCTATTCCCACTCAATGGTTCCTGGTGGCTTTGACGTGACGTCATACACCACTCGGTTAATCCCTTTCACTTCATTGATAATTCGTGACGACATTTTTTCGAGTAATTCGTATGGCAAGCGTGCCCAGTCTGCTGTCATCGCATCTTCGCTGGTGACCGCGCGAATGATGATCGGTCGACCGTATGTGCGCTCGTCACCCATCACGCCAACCGAACGAATATCTGCAAGCACGGCAAACGCTTGCCAGATTTCGCGCTCGAGTCCTGCAAGTTTCACTTCTTCGCGAACAATTGCATCTGCTTCTTGCAAAATTGCCACTTTGTCTGGCGTGACTTCACCAATGATGCGCACGCCAAGACCTGGGCCTGGGAATGGTTGACGCCACACAATTTCATCTGGCAAACCAAGTTCGGTTCCCACCTTGCGCA
>JBIKHN010000181.1:0-2525 GCA_044362135.1 Ilumatobacteraceae bacterium
GCGAAACCCGACCTTCCATGGTCTTGATTTCTTTAGGAACTCCAACTGTTTTTACCCCACGAGCAACGCTGCTTGTAGCCATACCCCATGTCTAGTCCACTGGATAGTCTTGTGTCATGAAATCCTTCAATAACTTCATCAATGGCAAAGAAGTACCGGCCCGCGACGGTCGCACGACCCCAGTTATCGACCCGGTGACAGGCGAGCAATATGCAACTGCGGCACTGTCTGGCGCAAACGATGTTGATGATGCAATGAAGGCAGCAGCCGTTGCATCTGAGTCATGGAAGAACACCACTCCAGCAGTTCGTCAAAAGGCGATCAACGACATTGCCGATGTGATGGAAAAGCACATGACCGAACTGATTGAAGCAGAAATTGAAAACACGGGTAAGCCGCGCGCGATTACGTTCAGCGAAGAGGTTCCTCCGATGATGGACCAGATTCGCTTCTTCGCAGGCGCTGCGCGAATGCTTGAGGGAAAGAGTGCCGGAGAATACGTACCGAACTTCACCTCATACATCCGTCGCGAACCAATCGGTGTGTGCGCACAAGTTGCTCCATGGAACTATCCGCTAATGATGGGTGTTTGGAAGTTCATCCCAGCAATTGCTGCTGGTAACACTACGGTGTTGAAGCCAAGCGATACTACGCCTGCATCCACAGCACTCGTTGCAAAGATCATTGGCGATGTTTTGCCTCCAGGAGTTCTCAACGTTGTATGTGGAGACCGAGACACTGGTCGTGCAATGGTCGATCACGACATTCCAGGAATGGTTTCAGTAACCGGTTCTGTTCGCGCAGGTATGGAAGTTGCTGCGGGCGCATCAAAGTCGCTGAAGCGTTTGCACCTCGAACTTGGCGGCAAGGCTCCAGTCATCATTTTTGACGACGCCGACTTGGAACTCGCTGCAGAAACAATTGCCATGACCGGTTACTTCAACGGTGGGCAGGACTGCACCGCTGCAACGCGTGTCATTGCTGGGCCAAAGGTGTACAACGATTTCGTCACGCTGCTTACCGAGCAGGCGAAGAAGACGAAAACAGGACGACCAGATGAGGACGTGCTGTACGGACCATTGAACAACAACGTGCACCTCAGCAAGGTTGCAGGGTTCCTTGACCGAGTGCCAAAGCACGGCAAGGTGAACACCGGTGGCTCACAAATTGGCAGCAAGGGTTACTTCTTTGAGCCAACTGTGGTCTCCGACCTCTTGCAAAGCGACGAGATGATTCAGAACGAGATCTTCGGACCAGTAATTACGGTGCAGAAGTTCAGCGATGAAGAAGAGGCTCTGAAGTGGGCGAACGGCGTGGACTTCGCCCTTGCATCATCGGTTTGGACCCGTGACCTGGGCCGAGCCATGCGCATGACGAAGAACCTCGACTTCGGTTGCGTGTGGGTTAACACTCACATCCCGATGGTGGCCGAAATGCCCCACGGTGGCTATAAGAAGTCTGGCTACGGCAAAGACCTCTCGATGTACGCACTCGATGACTACACGCGCATTAAGCACGTGATGATCAACCTCAACAGTTAGTCTTTGCACTGATGGGGGAATCAGCAAGCGACGTCATAGTTCTTGACCATGTTTCGAAGCGCTATGGCGACTTTGTTGCAGTTCATGACGCCAATTTCTCCATCGCTACCGGCGAGTTCTTCGCCATGCTTGGACCATCTGGTTGCGGCAAAACAACAACCCTGAAAATGATTGCTGGGTTCGAGCAGCCAACAGCAGGTCGGGTCATGTTGGATGGAATTGATGTTTCGGATGTGCCTCCGTACAAGCGCAACGTCAACACGGTGTTTCAGCAGTACGCATTGTTTCCGCATATGTCGGTGTTCGACAACGTTGCATTCGGTCCGCGTTCAAAGAAGGTGGATGAATCGAAAATCAAAACAAGCGTCATGGAGATGCTTGAGATTGTTCGGTTGAATGATTTTGCTCAACGCAAACCATCGCAACTTTCTGGTGGTCAGCAACAGCGTGTTGCCTTGGCGCGTGCTTTGGTGAACTATCCAAGTGCTTTGTTGTTGGACGAACCGTTGGCTGCACTTGACTTGAAGTTGCGTGAAGCCATGCAAATTGAGTTGAAGCGCATTCAACGCGAAGTCGGAATCAGTTTTATCTTCGTCACTCACGACCAAGGCGAAGCGCTCACCATGAGCGATCGCATAGCGGTCATGAGCCAAGGTCATGTCGAACAGATTGGATCTCCACAGGAGATCTATCGCTCGCCAGCTTCGCTGTTCGTTGCTGGGTTCATCGGCTCGGCAAACCTGTTGCCCGGAACGGTGCAGAGTCACGACGGTGGAGATGCAGTAGTTGCGTTGAAGGCAGGGTCAACCATTCGTGTTGCGGGGCAGGCTTCCGCGCATGCGGTTGGTGCTGATGTATCGGTGATGCTTCGCCCCGAGCGACTTCGCCCTTCTGAGCAAGCCGACACAAACGGCCAAAGCCTGCAGGGCACGTTGACCGACCTGGTGTTTCAAGGCGCTACAGCGCGAATGATCGTTCGTCTGG
>JBIKHN010000182.1:0-2520 GCA_044362135.1 Ilumatobacteraceae bacterium
CGGGGATCACCGCGAGCGATGCAATCATTGCTGCGAATGCAAAACCTGTGAGGTTTCGCGCATCAAAGTTGAATACCAGTAATTGGCCTGCGCCATACGCGCCTACGGTCACCACGTTGTACACCGCAAGCAGCCGACCACGGAATGTGTTGGTGGCAAGACCATTCAGCCAAGACTCAGCAACTACATATAAGCCGGCATAACAAAAGCCTGTGCTCACACGCATGATGATCCATATAACTGGCGAGTCGAACACGCCGCTCACAAGTACTGAAGCACTGAGTAGTGACGCAAGTGCTGCGTACACGCGAATGTGACCAACCTGTGCAAGAGCACGCAACGTGTACCAAGAACCAAGGAGGAAGCCCGCGTAGTACGCGGTGGTAATTCCACCGCTGACAATGGTGGGTAGCTGTTTTAATTCGGCGCGAATACCGACCATGGTGCTGAACAAACCGGCGGTCACCAGCAATAAGGAGAGTCCCGCAAATAGTCCCCAAGTGGAGAGAAGAATTCGTTTGCGCGTTTGGTTGAGTGAGGGGAGAAAGCGCATCAACTCAGTCAAGCACGAATATCAAGCTCGCTGATGGCATGTTCAACAGGTTTAAGCAAACGTTTGGCAAAGAGTGCGTATCCGGTCATCACAACTGCCGAAATAATGAAAGGTCCGCGAAGTCCAAACACTCGTGCTGCAACACCGCCAAACAGTGCGCCGAACGGAACGATTCCCCATGTCACAGTGCGAGACACCGCGTTCATGCGACCAAGCATGCGGGTTGGAGTGATTTGTTGTCGAAGCGTGGTATTCAATGCAATCCACCAACCCGAGCCAAGACCCAAAACGAGGTGCATTGCTATTGCCAAGATTGGTTCCCATGCAACTGCCAGCCCGATTGTGGCAATTGCCCAAGCCCACAGCGAAACCTGCAGGGTTCGCGTTTTTCCAAGCTTTGTGGTGATTTTGTCTAGGAAGAAACGACTGATCACCGTGCCTGAAGCTGCACCGACCGAAAGAGCAGTGAACGATATTTTTCCACCACCGAGTAAATCTTCGTTATACAACACCAAGAGCGAGTTAGCAGCGAAGTAGAAAAAGTTCACCACCATCAGAATTTCGGTGAGCCTGCGCAGTGACACAGTTTCAATCGTGTAGCGAATGCCCTCCTTGATGTCTTGGAGGATCTTGGTTGTAGGTTTCTCAACTGCATGTTCGTCGGGCACACGAGCAACGAGTGCAGCAGATCCAGCAAATGTTGCGGCATCTGCAAGAAACGGCAGTGAAATAGAGACGTTAAACATGGCTACACCAAGTGGTGGTCCAATGAACTGTGCAGCAACGATCTGTCCGCTGGCGAATCGGGCGTTTGCTTCAAGCAGGTCTTCTGGTTTAACAATTGCAGGAATTAGTCCTTGTGCTGCATTCACGTGCAACGTTTCGCAACTTCCAAGGAGGAACGCACTGAGGTACAGCATCCAAATGTTGACTACATCAGTGAGAATCGCAATGCCGAGCGAACCAACAATGACTAGCCGAATAAGGTCGGCGCCAATCATGAGCTTTCTGCGATCCATTCGATCAGCAAGTGCTCCGGTGAACAGCGAAAACATCAACCACGGCAAACGTGATGCAATGGTCACGCCCGCGATGAGAACGGGATCGCGTGTGAGGATTGCTGCAAGCAGTGGAAACGCAGTGAGGAACATGCCGTCTCCAGCACTTGACACCATGACCGAGAGCCAAACCGAACGAAAGTTTTTTCCGATCGACCTCTTTGACGCCATCGCTACGAAACGCTAATGCGGATGAAGTGTGCTCCGCGATGTTCGAAAGCTTCTGCAAGAACAATTGAAAACGCTTCCACGGTGGTGACATCTACTGCGTTCCATCCGAACCCGTGCGCAATGGCAGTTGGATCGTGAGACGAAACATCGACACCCATTCGCGGAGCATGAACGTCGTCAAATGACTCACGAATTTGTGCGTAGCCACGGTTATCCCACAGCACCAGCACGATGTCGACGCCTTCGTCAATTGCAGCAGCCATTTCGGCGACGGTAAACAACCATCCACCGTCACCAACGATCGCGAGCACAGGATTGACTGGGTTCGCAATTGCAGCACCGATTGCCATTGGCAGTGCGCAACCAAGAGTTCCGAAACCAAACGGTGCAAGCCACGAGCGCGGTGTGTTGCAAGCCATAACCGTATGTGCTGCATATGCAAGTTGCGTGGAGTCCAATGCAACGGTTGTTCCTTCGGGAATGACTTGTTCCATTGCATCAAGCCAAGGCAATAGGTCTTGACGAACTCCCGCACGCGCCGCCATGCGTAGGTTTGTCGCACGAGCGGTTCCGCTGTTAGCCGATGAAACGCCGAGCCTGTTCAGTTCTTGTTGAAGCGACGTAAGTGTTAAGGATGAATCGCCAAGTAACGAAATTTCAGGCAGCACACGACGTTGCATCTGCTCTGCGTCAATGTCGATACGAACAACTTTTCCGGTAATGATACGGCGACCACCG
>JBIKHN010000078.1:0-7307 GCA_044362135.1 Ilumatobacteraceae bacterium
GACCGTCCTTCGTAACCGTGACCACTTTCCAGTCCGAGGCTTTGCGCCGCGCGGTACCTGGAGCGTTACTCATGTCTACAGGCTAGTTGTCATCCATAAATGCGCGCAGGTTGGCGCTGTTGTGTGGATGGCGCAGTCGTGCAAGGGTTTTCTGCTCTATTTGGCGAACGCGCTCGCGCGTCACCTTCTGAATCTTGGCCACTTCTTCCAAAGTGTGCACTTGACCGATGTATTTGCCAATGCCAAACCGCATTGCCACAATCTCTTGATCGCGTGGCGGCAAGTCGCTCAATGTGCGCTCTACCGCTTCACTGAGCAACGCTTTTTCCGTAATTTCCTGCGGGTCATTGTTTTCGTTTTGACTAGCAATGGTGTCGCCAACCGTTAAGTCGTCGGTGTCGCTTCCCACCGGAGCATCAAGGCTTGTTGTGGTGAGTGCAATTTGCATCACTTCAAGCAATTTGTCAACCGTGATCCCACAGCGAACTGCTACTTCTTCGGGCAACGGGTCGCGCTCAAGCTCTGCAGCAAGTTCGCGCTCCACCCGGTGTACGCGATTAACAATCTCCATCATGTGACCAGGAATGCGAATGTTGCGCCCTTGGTCAGCCATTGCGCGGGTCATTGCCTGGCGAATCCACCAAGTTGCATACGTTGAGAACTTAAATCCTTTTTCGAAGTCGTACTTGTCCGCAGCGTGCATCAAGCCAATGTTGCCTTCTTGAATCAAGTCAGCAAGCTGCAATTCTTTGCGGTCGTAGCGGCGGGCAATAGAAACGACAAGTCGAAGGTTGGCGCGCACCATGTGCTCCTTCGCCTTCTCGCCTTCCTTAACTTCACGCTGCAACGCGCGTCGTTCGCGCAATCCGAGGTTTCCTTCTCCAGCAACAAGAGCACCCTGAGCAGCAATTCCATCCTTAATCAGTTTTCCGAGTCGACGCTCGTCTTCTGCACTAAGCAAGTCCACTTGTCCAATTTCATTGAGATACATGCGAACGGCATCTGGACCTGAGTCGTTTGAAATTGAACTTCTCACGCGTGATCACCCATACGTATTTCTAGCCAGCCCAAGAGTTGTTCGGCGGCGTTGTGAGATGTTGCAGGATTTTCCATTTGCTCCAGCAGTAACCGCGCGCCTCGATCAAGTCGGATTTGCTCTGGGTCAACGTTCTTAACGCGGAGCGAAAGTTCGCGTCGCACTGCCGCGGAAATGAGGTTAAACGCTTCAGCATCTGGTTGCGACTCTACGTCAGCAACGGCTGCTCGCTCTAATGCTTCGCGGGCCTCTGGGTCTGCCGCCTCAAGGGCTGCGTTCAATTCGCCCTCTGTGGCAATCAGCGCCAGAAATGACCTGCGATACACATCATCGGCAAATAGGGCTTCGTTCATCCATGACGCGATGGCATTCCAGTCCTGGATCATGAGCGCAAGCACAACAAACTCGGCGCTTTCTCGCTTGTGCCCAGATTGCGAAGGTACGGCAGCACGCACCTCTGGCCGACGTGAGCCACGTTCTGCGATCTTGACTAAATCCGCAGCGGCAATGCCCACGTGACTTGCCACTTCACCTGCATAAATCTTGCGCACATTCATGTCGGGGTGTTCATTGATGACTGCCATTGCTTGTTCTGCCGTTCGCGAACGAGCTTCAGGAGTTGCAATTGATCCTGCATTCAGAACGCGTTGCAAGCGGAAGCCAAGAAATGGTTGTGCATTTTTTATTGCGGTGGCCAATGCTTCAGGGTCGCTTGATGCAAGATCCCCAGGATCTTTGCCGTCTGGGAACTTGGCAACACTCACCTGCACTTTGTAGCGACTCTCCCATTCATAGAACCGTTCGGCTGCACCTTGGCCAGCGTTGTCCGCATCGAAGGCAAGCACAACCTTGTTCGCAAATCGCTTCAGCAATCGAACATGTTCCTCTGTCAGAGCAGTACCGCAGGTTGCTACTGCACGAGTTATTCCTGATCGGTGAAAGCCGATGACATCGGTATAGCCCTCGCACACAATCACTTCGTCTGCGGTAACGATGTCTTGCTTCGCCCAGTTCAAACCGTACAGCGTTTTTGATTTTGCGTAGATGGTGGTCTCTGAAGAGTTCTTGTACTTCGCTGGGTCAGTGCTTCCAGGAAGGATGCGGCCACCGAAGGCAACAGCATCACCTGCGTCGGTGAAAATAGGAAACAACACACGAGCACGAAACGAATCCTGCGGGCGACCACGCTTATTAATAAATGCGAGTCCGACTTCCTGCAACAAATCGATTGGCACACCAATTTCTTTGCTCATGGCGTCCCAATCGTCGGGCGCCCAGCCGATTTTGAATTGGCGTGCAACATCGCCCGACAAGCCACGTTCGCGCAAATAGTCGCGTGCTGCACGTGCATCTGGGGCGTTCAACAGTCTGTCGTGATACCAATCAACTGCTTTATTCATCACCTCAACAAGCTGCTTGCGACGTTGGCGGTCCTTGCTCTGACCACCCGTGGTGTAATTCAGTTGTATGCCCGCCTTGTTAGCGAGATGCTCAATGGTACCTACGAAATCGAGGTGTTCAATATCCTGCACAAACTTAAACACGTCTCCAGCAGCACCACATCCAAAACAGCGATAGCGCTTCGTTTCTTCACGCACATTGAACGAACCAGACTTTTCGGCATGGAACGGGCACAGCCCAACCCAGTTGCGACCCACTCTGCGCAATGGCAAATACGACTGAACAACATCAACCAGCGACACCGTGTCCCGGAGTCGCTCAATGTCTTCGTCAGCGATTGCCACCCTGTGGAGAATAGTGCTTACGGTCATGAATTACAGAAGCCACTACCGCCACAGTCATGACAGTCAGAATGAACCCAAGAGAAATCACCGTTGACACGTGGTACCAGTGCGCAATGAGCATTTTTGCACCTACATACATGAGCAAAATGGAGATTGCAGGCTTGAGATAACGGAATCGATCTTTAATGTCTGCAAACAGGAAGTACAGCGCTCGTAGACCCATAATGGCGAATGCATTTGCGCCGAACACGATGAATTGTTCATGGCTCACAGCCAACACGGCAGGCACTGAGTCAACGGCAAAGATGAGGTCGGAAATCTCGATGATCACCAGCACTGCAAGCAACGGAGTGGCAAACCGTTTGCCGTTGACACGGGTGATGAGCTTCTGGCCGTCTAGTTCGTCAGTTGTGGGCACGAACCTGTGGAACAACTTCATTGTTTTGGTTTCTGAAGGATTGGTGTCATCGTCACCATGACGAAGCACGCCATAACCCGTGTATATGAGGAACGCTCCGAAGCCAATCAAGATGTAGTTGAAGCGCTCGATAACAGCAATGCCCAGGAAGATGAATATGAGACGCATCACAAGCGCACCGAAGATTCCCCAGAACAGCACGCGATGTTGATATTGGCGTGGAACTTGGAAATGCGTAAAAATCATCGCCCAGACAAACACGTTGTCAATGCTCAGACTCTTCTCAATGAGATAGCCACTGATGTACTCGATGCCAGCCTTATGTCCATCGACTTGGCCGCGGAACATCCACCACACCACAAACATGAACGCCACGCCAAAGCTGATCCACACAATGGACTCAATTGCGGCTTCCTTCAGCTTGATGACATGTGCTCGGCGATGGACCACCAAGATATCCACGAGTAACAGCGTGCTGATGATGCCAATGAGCGCTGGCCAGCCCCAACCGGGAACGGTGACATTGGAAAAATCTGATTTTTCGCTTTCTGCAGTAATCAACGCAAACGCGTGAACACCGTTCATCATGATCATCGCTTCAGCGCCACCAGCGCATGAGTACCACTCAATGACGTGATCAATCCTTGGCGTCCTTCATGCTCTACTTCTTGACCCACCACAGCACCCTCGCCAACTTGCACGTATCGCAATTGCCGTGGCGCGATCGACCCACGTGAATCCATTCGTTCCACCAGTTCCTGACCCGGATAACAGCCTTTTGTGAAACTGACAGCCTCATCAATGATTCCCGTCTCTGCAGGAATAGACGTTTCAGTGACATCAGTATTCATTGTTGGCCATGCGGCAATGATGCGTGCTTGCTCATAGTCATTAGTCGACCCTTGCCTGAATTCTGTAGGCGCGATTTCACTACGCAGGTCTACTGCCGAACCGTCGCATCGCCATGCGGGAAGGGACCCAGGTATCGGTGTTTGTGCATTGCGAATTGCCACCCACGATTCACGGCCAAGCGACAATTCGGCTTTGACGCGAATCTTGAACCGATTCAAGCGAGCAAGCACAACTTCACCGCAGCCAGAGTCGACGTCCAAAACAAATGTCTCGCCTTCAACGCATGTCACGCGAATGATGCCATCAAGTTTTCCCGTTGGCTGAAGCAAGAGCGATTGACATGTCTCGCCAACTCGCATCCCCGCTACGTCTTGGCTGAGTTGCGAATGCAAATATGTGCGAGCGTCTGCACCGGTCGCAGTAATCACATCGCGTTGCAACGGCACCCAAAAAGTCTCGGCAGTCATGTAGTTACTGTTGAACTTTGCGTTGCGCGCTCATGCGGCGAGCGGCTGGTACAGCGGCAAACAATGCTGCTGCTTTGTTGAAGCATTCCAAGTCCTCTTCTTCGGGAATGCTGTCTGCCACGATTCCTGCTCCTGCCTGCAATGAGGCGCCATGTGCGCCAATAAACATGGTGCGAATAGCGATTGCCGTATCGAGGTTGCCACTGAAGTCCACATAGCCCACCACGCCTGCATACGGCCCTCGTTTTACGGGCTCAAGTTCGTCGATGATTTCCATGGCACGCACCTTTGGCGCACCGCTCACCGTTCCTGCTGGAAGCGTTGCTCGCAAGACATCAATTGGACCAAGTCCTTCACGGATCTCTCCAGAAACCTGAGAAGTCATGTGCATCACGTGACTGTAACGCTCAAGAGTCATCAATTCATCCATATTCATGGAACCAAACTTGGCCACTCGACCCACGTCGTTGCGCGCCAAGTCCACCAACATCACATGCTCGGCAACTTCCTTCGGGTTCTCGCGCAGTTCAGCAGCAAGTTTGCGATCGTGTTCATCTGTTCGGCCTCGCTTGCGCGTACCGGCGATTGGTCGGCTGATTACTCGCCCACCCTGCAATTGCACCATTGGCTCTGGTGAACTGCCCACGATGGTTACGTCATCGTGCTTTACGTAATACATATACGGACTTGGGTTTACCTGGCGCAACACGCGATACATGTCGAATGGTTCGGCATCAAGTTCGATATCGAACCGTTGCGACAACACCACTTGGAAGATGTCACCCGCGCGAATGTATTCCTTTGCCGACTCCACTGAACGCTGGTAATCAGAACCATTCACGGGCGCAACAAACTGTTGCTTCTTGTCGTCTTCGGTGGGAGGTTCAACCGGCAAATACGAAAGCGGCTTGGTCAAGTCGGCAACAGCACCATGGATACGCACGATTGCTTCGTCGTAAGCGGCATCAATTTGTGTGGCACTCAGGTTAAAAACAGGAACACTTTCCAACAGATACACGCGCTGCTTCCAGTGGTCAAACGCAGCCAGCGATCCAATCATGCACATCACCGCATCAGGAAGATTGCGATCATCGCGCGGAACGTTTGGTAATTGTTCAACTTCGCGCACGACGTCGTACCCCAAGAACCCCATAAGCCCGCCTTGCAGCGGTGGAAGCTCAGGGAACAACGGTGACTTGTAGACGTCGAGCAGTGATTCCATTGCTGCCAACATTCCGTCTTGTGTATTGATGTGTTGAGGAAGCGCGCCATCAACAGTGATAGATCCGTTCCGAAACGTCAGCGTGGCAAGAGGGTCGCGACCCACAAATGAATAACGACTCCAGCGTTCTCCGTGATCTACAGACTCAAGCAAGAACCCCGGTTTGTCGCCCACCAGTTTCATATATGCAGCAACTGGTGTCTCAACATCTGCCAGCATTTCGGTCCACACTGGTATCACGGTGTTGACAGTTGCGAGTTTTTGGAACTCTTCGCGGCTTGGATAGATATTCATTACAAGCGACCTTGCTTTGCCGCGCGTTGCACTAATCGAATGGAGTTATTGAGTCCTCGTTCTGCTTCGTAAATTGCAGTCAGCAGATCGTCTCCCGAGTCGGCGTTGTTGGGGTCGCGAACTGCCATTGCACGGGTTTCAGCAAGCGCCGAAATGCGGTCTCTGCATTGCTCCAGTGTGCTTGCGAGTGCAGCAAGCTCTGCGCGAGTACTTGCTGTGTTGGAGGAAATATCGCGAGGCACCGCGAAATCCTAGACGGCGCCCTCAGAAAACTGATCGGAGATATGACAAGGGCCCCCGAAGGGGCCCGTATCACGCGACTTCAGGCGGCGGACCCGAAATCGCCTTCGCTCTAAACATACGTCTAGGCGGAGCACATAAATTAGCGAAAATGAATAAATGGCGCAAAATTTGCGAGGCTACTTCTTGCTGCGAGATCCCGCAGATTTAGCCATTTGTGCCCTCGGCATCGCTGAGGATGGACAGATGTCGCTGAATTCACACGAATGACACGCTGGTTTTTTGGCATCGCACACACGACGTCCATGAAGGATGAGTCTGAGGCTGAAGCCACCCCAGTCCTGTGGAGGAAAGAGTGCGTTCAATTCGTACTCAACCTTTACTGGATCCTCTTCAACCGTGAGGCCCAGTCGACGCGAAAGCCGACCGACATGTGTGTCGACAGCCAATCCAGGCAAATCGAACACGACACTTCTCAGCACGTTTGCGGTCTTGCGACCTACACCAGGAAGCGTGATCAAGTCTTCAACTTCTCGTGGGACTTCCCCGCCGAAGCGTGTCATCACTGCAGACGCCATACCAATGAGATTTTTTGCTTTCGTTTGATAGAAACCAGTTGATCGAACGAGTTCCTCAACGCGTTGAATGTTTGCCTGAGACAATTTCTCTGCTGTTGGAAACTCTGCGAACAATGCGGGAGTCACCATGTTCACGCGGGCATCAGTGCACTGCGCAGACAAAATGGTCGCGGCAAGCAATTGGAAAGCGTTTTCATGGGTGAGCTCACATATTGCTACGGGGTAAATCACCTTGAGTCGCTTCAAGATTTCAGCCGAACGATCCACGATCTTCTTTGGCGCTTTTTTGGCGGACTTCTTAGCGACCTTTTTTGCAGTTGCTTTCTTTGCAGTTGCTTTCTTGGCGGCCATGGTTCCGAACACTAGCGAGTCACACCGATAGCCTGAGCGTTATGGCCCATCTGGACATCAAACGTCGACTGCCATCCGATGATTTGTCCGAAGTCAACGAGTTG
>JBIKHN010000079.1:0-7264 GCA_044362135.1 Ilumatobacteraceae bacterium
GACCCTGCGCTTGGTGGACAAGCACCGTATGAAGAGATTTATCTCGCTGCCATCAATTCAGAAAAATTTGTTGAAACATCGTGCACTGGTTCGCTGCGCATATTGCAGCGAGTGATGTAACGAATCAGTCAAACACGGTGCTGCTGAGAAACAGTTTGCTCGCAGGCGTTGCTTGCGAAATTGCATCTGCAGCAAGAATCACAGCAGCAGCGGTGTAGGCACTTCGTTCGTCTGCTGGAAACACAATTCTGCCCGGGTAACTAATGCCCGTGAAGTACGAGCCATCGTCGTTGCGATGCGCGCGTGTCCATGACAGCAACTCTTTTGCCTTTTCAATTTCTCCCGCTGCAGCATGGGCGAGTGAACACTCTGCAGTTTCCGCTGCGGTCACCCAGTCTTCGTCGTTCACGCAACGCACGCCACGACCATCAATAATGAACTCGTCCCACTGATTGAGCAAGCGGGTTTTGGCTTCTGCGCCAATGGTTGCGCCAGTAAGCACGGGGTAGTACCAGTCCATTGCCCAGCGCAGTTTTGGCTCAAACACGGTCTGATCAGTGCCAATGAGGTGGTCAATAGTGTCGGCTGCGGCTCGCCATTCTGGTTGGCTTTCGCCAATGATTGCCCCAATGTTTGCTCCCGAATGAAGCGCGTGGCGAATCGATGAAGATCCGGTGAGCAATGAGTAATTCCACGGGCGCGAGTCCACTTCGCAAGCCCACAAGATAGTTCCGTCGTCTTTGCGCATTCCAAGTACCCAGGTGAGCGCACGTTTCACGGTTGGCCACATGACACGAATGAATGCTTCGTCTGAAGTGACGAGGTAATGATGCCAAATGCCCGTTGCAATGTAGGCGCACACGTTCGTGTCGAGCTTGGCGTCTTCGAGCGAACCGTCTGGCATGTAGTAGTTGTGCCAGCTGCCATCTGGACGTTGAATGTCGGCGAGCCATGCATAAGCACGTCGTGCTTCGTCGTGCATGCCCATCACATCGAGCGCCATCGCAGTTTCAACGTGGTTCCAAGGGTCGCAGTGGCCATTTGGAAACCACGGGATCATTCCGTTTGGAAGTTGTAACGCAGCGATGGTGTTTGCGGTTGCTACAAGTTCGTCGGTGGTGATGATGTCTACAAGTTCATCGTTGGATTGACCTGGAAAAATCACGATGCGCGTCCAGGCTTTTGCGAATACACGATGTAGCTCTTGCCAAGCGCAGGTGCCAATACCTTTTCTAGCGTTCGCGTGAGCGTCGGTGCAGAAACAATGTCCCACTCCAAAAACTTCTTGTACGCATTCACGAACTTGTTGTCTTCGCGTGCAGGACCTACAGCACAACGAAGCCACCAATACGGAGAATGCAAACCGTGAGCGCGGTGCTCGTCTTGAACTACCAGTCCAGCAGCGCGCAGTTTGGCTTTCAGTTCGGTGCCCGAATAAATGCGCACGTGGCCACCCTGCACAAACGGTGCGTGATATTCATCCGACAACATCCAGTTGATCTTTTCGGGAAACCAAGAAGGAACGGTTGCAGCAAGAACGCCACCTGGCTTCAGCACACGAGATAGCTCGTGCAATGCTGCAACATCGTTTTGAATATGTTCAAGCACTTCAGAAGTCACGATGCAGTCAAAAGTATTATCCGCAAACGGAAGTCGAGTGGCGTCACCACGCAGTACGGCAACCAGGTTCTCCGACTTGATTTCGCCGGCTTCAAACATTGCAGCAAATGTTGCGCGAGTAACCGTGGTCTCTTCTTCTGCGTAGTCAAGCGCCACAACGCGTGCTCCTCGGCGTGCTGCTTCAAATGCGTGTCGGCCAAACCCTGCGCCGGCATCCAAAAACATTGACCCTGGGCCAACTGGCAATTTGTCAAAACGTACGGTCAACATTGGCTATTTTGCATCCCGTTTACGAAGCTTTTCCACGTTGTGGGGCATGCTCAGCACTTCTCGATATTGATCAACGGTGAGTTGTGCACAATGCTTCCAACTCCAACGTTCCACGACACGTGTTCGACCTGCCGCGCCGATGCGATTACGCAACTCTGCATCATTGAGACCACGACGAATCGATGCTGCGAGCGCTTCGGCATCTCCGGCTGGGCACGACAAGACGGTGTCGTTGTCTACGCCAGTTACTTCTGGCAATGCGCCGCCAGTTGTTGCCACCAAACAAATGCCTGTTGACATGGCTTCAATTGCGGGAAGGCTGAACCCTTCGTAGAGGCTTGGCACTACGGCAAGTTCGCTTTCGGCGTACAACTCCACAATGCGTTCATCGCTTACGCCCGAAACATGGGTGATGCAATCGGTCAGACCAAGTTTGCGAATGAGGTCGGCATTTGCCCCTTCACGCGGGCGACCGATGATGGTCAGGTGCACGTCGCGTTCCGTGCGAATTTTTGCGAGTGCTTCAAGCAAGTACGACAAACCCTTGAGTGCAACGTCTGCCGATGCAGTGGTGATGAGATGACCAGGCTTACGCGAAATGTTCGGAAGCGGTGTGAAGAGATCGGGATCAACTCCAACTGGCACAAGTTTCATGCGGTCGAGTGACACCTTCATGTCGGTGTGAATGTCAGCAATGGAGTTTTCACTCACCACAACAACGCGTGGCATTTTGCTTGCAACTTTTCCTTGCATATTGACGAATGAATACCAGCGGCTAATTGCTCGACGCTTGAACCACGTTTTGGTATGTTCCATTTCCAACTTGCGATCTTTGGTAATCGGGTGATGCAAGGTGACGATGGTGGGAATCTTCTTTTCAATTTTGAGAATTCCGTAACCCAAGCATTGGTTATCGTGCACAAGATCAAAGTCATTCACTCGCTTGCTGAGTTCGTTGTAGGCACGAATGCTGAAAGCACGCGGCTCGCCAAACGTTCCTTTCAAGAACTGTGCTGTCTCAACAAAACTTGGCCAGTCCTTAATTTCCCAATACGCAGGGAATCGACCTGGGTATTGATCGTTAAAAATGTCGAGGCTTGGCAACTGATGTAGTGGAATGCGCGAATCAAGAATTGGGTACGGCTGACCACCAAACACTTCAACGTGGTGACCGAGATCGACCAATGCTTTGGTGAGATGCCGTGTGTAAACGCCCTGTCCGCCAACATGAGGCTTTCCTCGGTAGGTGAGGTAGGCAATGCGCAGAGGGCCGTTGGGATCAAACGGCGACGACATAAGGCTTTCAGCCTACCTGTGAGTAACTTTCTACGACTGTGCGGAAAGTCTGCGTTTACGGGCAATACATGCAAGCGAACCAAGTACCGCAACCATCGCCACGATGAATGGCAGGTCGCCAAGGTTTGAATACAGCGTTCGACCCGAGCGCAAATTGATGGTGCGTTCAAGCACTCGTTGTTCGCTTACACCAGTGCGATCAAACACTTCTCCGGTTGGCGAGATGAATGCTGAAAAACCTGTTGGAGAAACTTGAACAAGCCAACGACCGTTTTCAATTGCGCGAAGCCGCGACGATGCGATTTGCTGTGTTTGCAAAATGGTTCCCGTGTAACTCGACCCGTTTGTTGGGTTCACCAACACCGAACCACCGGCCTCAACACCTTCGTTTGCGCGGCCACTAAAAAACACTTCCCACGAAATGACTACACCGACGGTGGTGTCGGCTACTTGTAGTTGTGCAATGTCTGAGCCTGCGAGTGCGTCGCGGGGAATTCTGTCGACTGGTGCTCCAAGTGTTTCGAGAAGACCGCGCAATGGAACAAATTCACCAAATGGCACACGACGAACTTTGTCGTAGCGATCACCGAGCGTTCCGTCTTCGTTCACCACAACCTGCGCATTCGTGAAGTAGCGCGCATTCATGTCTTCGGTGATGCCAACTACAAATGGTGCACCAAGTCGTGCTGCTTGCTCGGCGATTTCAACGCGTTCATCGCTGTCGTAGAAGTCGGCTACGTCGATCACGTTTTCTGGCCAGATCACCATGTCGAGGTTGGTGCTCGTAATGGCACGCGTTGCTGCAAGGTGACGCTCAACGACATCTCGCGGGTTCGTATTGATGGCAAGCGTTCCTTGAGGTCCGCCTCCTTGCACGGCAGCGATGGTGCGAGTTACTCCGGTGTCGCTGCCGTTTGGAGCGACAATTCCTGCACACACGACGAGGACAACAATCGTGCCGAACACAGCAACGTGCTTCATCTTTGGCGCAACAACAAGTTGTGACAATGCGAAACCAATTTGCAGAACGCAGAAAGTGAGTAGCAGCGGTCCGCCAATGCGCACAATGCCAACGAGTGGCGAAGCAGATTGCGAGATGGCCAGTGATGCAAGAGGAACTCCACCAAACGGAAAGGAGAAACGGAATGTTTCAGCCAATGCGTGCGCAAGTGGAAGTGCAACGAGTGGGTACATGCTGCGCGACCCAACGACTGAAGCAACACCATGGAACGCAGCAAACAGGATTACCGCAATCACATAACCCGGCGGAGTGAGGAACCACATCCAGCACATGCCTGGCGCAAACCAACCGAATGCAAAAATGGTGCCGAGTAAAAACTGAGTGCGCTTACGAGTTATTCCACTTGTGGTGATTCGCGCAAAGATCGCGATTCCAATAAATGCAAGCGGCCACCAACCCCATGGCGGGAGACTGAATGCAACAAGGGTGCCCGAGCCGAGTGCTGCGAAATATCGGGCTCGATTGCTGCTCGGGGTCATGCGTCAATCTTGGCAAGTACGCGTGCTGCTGCACGATTTGCATCTGCAATGCACGAAGGAATGCCAATGCCGCGGTAACTCGCACCTGCAAACACCACGCCAGGAGCTGAAACATCAAAAACATGTTCAAGTCGATCGACTTCTTCGAAATGCCCTGGTCGATATTGCGGAAATGAGTCAACCCAACGCGTAATTCGCACATCGGTTGGTGCGAATTCAATACCTAAATGCCAGTACAGGTCGGCAAGAGCCAGCTTCAGCAACGTGTCGTCGTCAAGGTGATGCATCGGCATGCCATCGCGGCCAAGTGATACACGCAACACCATGGAATTGTCGGCGGTTTGCACATGCGACCATTTATTTGAAGCAAACGACACTGCAGTAACAGCAATTTGTTCAGGCTTTGGCACCAAGTATCCGCTACCAGTGAGATGCTGTGGCCACAAACTGCGCGGGACAGTAAGCGCAATCATCACTACCGACGCGTGTTCACGAGCGGCGAGTCGTGCTGCTGCATCTTTGCTGAGCGACTGAACAAGCGTTGCGCTGTGTTGTGCAGGAGATGCCAGAACGACTGCATCACAAAGCACCGTTCCATCGTCGGTCTGAATGAAGTACTGCCCACGTTTTGGTTGTTCAATCGATCGCACTGGTGCAGATAATTCAATAACTCCACCAAGTTGACGAATACGGTCTGCAATCGACGTGGTGAATGCATGCATTCCTGCGAGTGGTGCTGCAAAAATTGGTCCACTCGCAACACGCTTTGCCAACGAATCTTTCACTGCACTCATCAGGCTGCGCGGTTGCGCAAGTAAGTCGGCAATTTGTGGCATGCCCTTCACACTGAAGGCATCGGTGTCGGTTGCATAAATGCTTCCAACGAGTGGATCGATAATTCGCTCAAGTACTTGACCACCGCAGCGTGCACGCATGGCTGCACCAAGGTTGTCGGTGTTCCTGCCAACGCGGCGCGGAAGCAACGGCTCAAATGAGGCCCGCAATTTTCCTGACGTGCTCAGAATGGGTGTTGACCATGCGGCACGTAGCGAGCCGGGAACTCCAAGCATGGTTCCGTGAGGAATGGAGTGCAGTGCGTTCTGCCAGATGTACGCCTCGCCAGTTGCTGGTGAAGTAAGTGCGTCACCCAAACCAACTTGCTTAATCAAATCCATAGCAGAGGGTGTTCGAGTGAGAAACGCATCTGCCGATTCATCGAGCGATGTAATTCCCGCAAATGGCGATGCGTGAATAACACCACCAACGCGGTCGAGCGATTCAAAGATGGTGACGCGAGGTGGGTTTGGCTCACTCAGGATGCGCAACGCTGCCGCAAGACCAGTGATGCCGGCCCCAATAACGACAACGTGTTTGTCGTTCATGATTGGGCGGCGGCAATTACCCGTTGCGCGAGTGCTGCCATGACCGTCGCATCATCGTTCACACATGTGGTGCGGTCAAACTTCAGTCCGTGATGATCGGAGCGATGTTTGGCTTCAATGTCTAAGTCGTACAGCACTTCAAGATGGTCGGCAACGAAACCGCACGCACTCACCAACACGCCGTCCGCCTGTTTGTCTTGAGCAATGGTGTCAATCACATCAAGAATGTCTGGGCCAATCCATGGCTCTGGGGTTCTGCCGGCTGACTGCCATGCAATTGCCCAGTCGTCGCCTTCAACTAGGCCGAGTTTGTTCGCAACAGCGGTGGCAGTTGCATGAAGTTCGTGCGGGTACGGATCGCCGCCATCAATAATGCGCTGTGGCAATGAGTGAGCGGTGAACAACACGCGCGTACGTTCTGGCATGGCAGCCTTTTTCGCCGCCATGTCTGCCGCTAGGAAGTCAATGAATGCAGGTTCAATCGCCCAGGACTCAACGCCAACGACGCTGATGCCATGTGGCTCGGCTGCAGCTTGTGCGCGACCTACGTATTGACCAATTGAATACGACGAGTAATGCGGGGCGAGTACGAGCGCAATGATGCTTTTGATTCCTTGGCGCGCAATGTTGTCCACCGTTTCTTCAATCATGGGGTGCGCGTGCTTTAGTCCCAGTTGCACATCAAATTTGTTGGGTGCAATGTTGTCTAATGCTCGTTGCAATGCATCGCGTTGTGCTTCAGTGCGTGCAGCAAGCGGGGAAATACCTCCGATTGCGTCGTAACGGGCCTTGAGGTCGGAGAGTTGTTCTTCGGTTGGTGGTCGACCACGACGAATGTCGGTGTAGTACGGAAGAATTTCTTCTGAGCTACGGGGTGTTCCGTAGGCCATGAGTAATACGGCAGTTTTGGTGCTCATGTATTTATCGTTTCGTTGTGTTGTGAACGTGTTCAACTATTGCAGCAAGCACGTCAGGGTTAGTAGGTGGCTGCACTCCATGACCAAGATTGAAAATATGTCCAGGGTTATTGCCGTTGTCGGCAAGCACGGCGTCGGTGCCGGCAAGAGCAGTTGCAATATCGCCAAGAACAAGTTCGGGATTCAGGTTTCCTTGCACGATGGTGTCTGCGCCAAGTCGGCGACGTGCATCGGTAATTGATGTGCGCCAGTCCAAACCAATGATCTGTGGTCCGGCCT
>JBIKHN010000080.1:0-7140 GCA_044362135.1 Ilumatobacteraceae bacterium
CACGGTGTTGTCCATGATGTTCGCCGGTGGTTTCGCTGGTTTGGCTGGCGCTGCAGAAGTGCTGGGTACGTACGGATACGCGTCAACCAACTTTGCTGGCAACATAGGTTTCGACGCTATTGCTATTGCATTGCTCGGTCAGTCAAGTCCGTTGGGAACGTTGTTCGCAGCCATCTTGTTTGGCGCGCTGCAAGCAGGTGGCCGACAAATGCAAACAAATAGCGATGTTCCCATTGACTTGATCATCGTGTTGCGTGCGCTCATCGTCATGTTTATTGCAGCGCCATTATTGGTAAAAACAATTTGGCGAACGAAGAATGCAACGATCACTGCTGGCCAAACGTTTAGGGGGTGGGGCTCATGAGCACTACCGAAGTTGCAGCTCCGTTGTTGTCGCTAGAGCAGAAGAAGCGCTCGCGCAACGTTGGCTTTTCGCTCATCTTTCTTGCACTTATCTCTGCATTCTTCTTGTCGGCTCGACCAGGTGATGCTGGCTTCAAGCTTGTCGAATCCTTCACACTTGTTTTGCCGGCACAGCCTTTTGCTCAGGCACTGGCAGTTGTACTTGGCGCGCTTGGTGCAGTGCAGCTGTATCGGGGCTTTGGTAAGTGGACCAACGTGGTCCTGGCGTTTGCAACGGCAATGTTTGTGGTGGGGTTTTTGGCATGGGCAACATCAGGTGGGTCGTTCAACCTGACCGGCATGTTGCAGGACTCGGTTACTCGCAGTGTGCCAATCACACTTGGCGCTATCGCAGGTATTTTGTGCGAACGCAGTGGAATCATCAACATCGCTATTGAAGGACAGTTGCTTGGAGGCGCGTTCGCTGGCGCGGTATTGGGTTCGCTGTATGGGCCTTGGGTCGGAGTGTTGGGTGCGATGGCGATGGGTGTGGGGCTTTCGGCATTGCTCGCGGTATTCGCAATTCGTTTCAAAGTCGACCAAGTGATTGTTGGTTTTGCAATCAACTTCTTTGCATTGGGGCTCACGAGTTTCTTGTCTCAACGTGTACTCACTCCGTATCCCGAGTACAACATCGTCAAGCCTTTCACCCCCTATGCGGTTCCACTGCTCAGTGATATTCCGGTTATTGGTGTCGCGTTGTTCACGCAGACATACTTTGTCTACATATCAGTCATTGCCGTAGTGCTCACCACGTGGTTTATGTATCGCACACGCTGGGGATTGCGTACACGTGCGATCGGCGAGTATCCGCAGGCTGCTGGAACTTTGGGCGTTGATGTGCTCAAACTTCGTTATCGCAACGTATGGATTGCTGGTGCCATTGCTGGTTTGGGTGGTGCATGGTGGCCGATTGGCACCGTGGGTCGTTTCGATTCAAACATTACGAATGGTCGCGGCTTCATTGCATTGGCAGCAGTCATCTTTGGTCGTTGGCACCCGGTAGGCGCTCTTACTGCAGCACTGGTGTTTGGTCTTGCAGAGGCAATTCAATTGAAGATGTCCAACTTGGATACTGGAATTCCGTCGGAATTCTTGCTGATGGCCCCATACATCGTGACGCTTGTTGTGGTGGCCGGGTTCGTTGGTCGCAGTCGCGCGCCAAAGGCTGCTGGTCAGGCGTACGACGCAAGCAAGTAATTGCTATTTGGTTTTTGGCCGAAACGCTTCAACACCATTGCCCACGTCGATATGGGCGCCGCCAATGATGTCAATGCAATAGGGAATGGCTGGTAATACTGCATCAAGACATTGCGCAATTGATGTTGGTTTGCCTGGCAAGTTCACGATCAGGCAAGTGCCCCGAATGCCAGCAGTTTGTCGAGACAAAATTGCCGTTGATACGTACTGCAGGCTTACTTGGCGCATCAATTCACCAAAGCCGGGCATCAACTTTTCGCATACGGCTTCAGTCGCTTCAGGGGTGATGTCGCGAAGTGCTGGTCCTGTGCCACCAGTGGTGACGATCAGTGAGCACCCTTCGGTGTCGGCAAGTTCAATCAACGTTGCCGAAAGAACATCGGTTTCGTCGGGAACGATTCGCGAAACATCGATCCATTCACTGGTGATGTGCTTGCCGAGGTATTCGCGAATGGCTGGGCCTCCAAGGTCTTCGTACACGCCCTGTGAAGCGCGGTCGGAAACGGTGACTACGCCGATGCGTGCAACTGTGCCGATGGGTGCTGCTACCACTGCAGCAACCTTGGGTCGTGCCGGCGACTCGGGCGAGTGACTCGCAACTTGAGTGAACGAAGCACTTGTTTCATTCCATAACGGAAACCCACGCGTGTGAATGCTGCGTTTGAAAGCATCTGTAATCGCTCAGTGGTCTGACGCAAGTTCATGAGGAAAGCCTGCTGCAATGGGTCAAGCACAAACGTTGCGGTGGAGGCCGCGTAGTTGTGGCGCTCGAAATGAAACCACTCGTAATCTTCGTGGTACGTCTGTTCAATTAGGTCTGCAGTTTCGCGGTCATACACCTGCTCGGGCTTAATTCCAAGACCGCTATTCAAGCGTTGCAGTTCAACGTTCGTTCCTCCGCGCGCATTCAACACGTCAGCAAGTCGCTGCATCTCTCCGTGCTGATCAATGTGAATGAACTCTTGGTACTCCAATTGGTTGGAATACAACGTGTTGAACTGCGGTCGAAAATGATCATCAATCGAGAAAGCGTCTCGGTCGGCATGAATTGCACGTGCGAACTTCTTGAAAGTGGCAGCAACATCTACGCGACCATCAACCAGTACATCTGAACATGCCTCAAGTATTGATTTTGGAGTTCCAGGTGCTCGGAGGAAGGCACGGTTTTCCCAAGACGAATATGCGCGCTTCAATGGGTCGCGCAGCGCCGCTACTCGGAGCCACTCGGGGGACTGGATGACTTCCCATTGTTCCTGTGGGGAAAGTTCAAACATGCGACGAAGGCCATGCACGCGGTAGTTGTGGATGGTCTGTTCTTGTGAAATATTCGGGGAGATGATCTTGCTGGACGCCTGCTCGTTGTAAGTGCCTTCAATTTGGGCGATCAACAACTTCAGTGTGCTGCAAGCCACCTTTGTTGTGGGTACGTACATCACTTTGATGCGGGGAGCGATCAACGCATACCCGATCATCAATGGAAGCTGTGGGTGCGGGTCGTATTGCACGATGTCTATCTTTTCATGTCGCAACGCAGCAACACGTCACGCAACAACGTTTCAACGCACTGGTCCAGCGACTCACCGTTTGCGCACAACACAAATTCGGGTGAAGTAGGTGCTTCATATGGTGCGTTTACTCCAGAAAGCCCAATATTGGCTCCCGCCTTCACCTGTGCATAGAGGCCTTTGGTGTCACGAGCTTCGCAGTCGGCAAGCGATGTAGCCACGTGCACTTCAATGAATTCCAAACTGTCTGCTGTGTGAATGAGGCGTGCAAATTGTCGACCTGTTGCAAATGGGCTGATGATGGGCACAATCGTGATTGCGCCAGCGCCGGCAAACAGTTTGGCAACTTCAGCCATGCGACGAACGTTTTCGGCGCGGTCATCGTCGGTGAATCCGAGATTGTTATTTAGGCCATGGCGGACATTATCGGCGTCGAGTACATATGCAAACTTGCCCAGATCAGTCAGTTTGCGAGCAAGCTCATGCGCGATGGTTGATTTACCTGAGCCAGAAAGTCCGGTGAGCCAGAGGGTCATGCCGTGAAATTGGTGGGCGCCCCACAGTTGTTGACGGCTTACCTGTGGCTCGTGCCAGACGGGTTTGTTTACCGAGTCGGTCATGTGCGAGGCGACAGCAACATTCCCGCACCAGCGGTTTGGCCAGTTGCTTCGTCAACAATGATGAAACAACCCGTTGTGCGGTTCTGGTGATAGTCGTCAAACATCAGCGGTGCAGTGGTGTGCAATGTAACTCTGCCAATCTCGTTCATGGCAAGTTGATCCACACCCGTCTCGCGACTGAGAGTAGAAATGTTCAAGCGATACAGCACTTCAGTAATTTTCGTGCGTGCAACTTTGGTGGTGTGTTTTATGCTGTAAATCTTGCCTGGTTGCAATGGCGCAGCGTCATCCATCCAGCACAACATTGCTTCGAGTTCTTGTGAAACGCGAGGCCTGTTGTTCGGGCGGCAGATCATGTCGCCACGGGTTATTGAAAGATCATCGGCAAGTAACACCGTGACTGCCTGACCTGGCGTTGCTTCTTCAATTGGGCCAGTTGGAGAATCAATCCCCGTGATTGTGCTGGTGAGCCCTGATGGAAGCACCATGATTTCATCGCCTACGCGCAGTACGCCACCGGCAACGCGACCTGCATAGCCGCGGTAATCAGGAAAGTCGGCGCGTTGTGGGCGAATAACAAACTGCACGGGGAAGCGAGTATCAATGCGGTTGTCGTCGCTAGCGGTGTACACATTTTCAAGGTGGTGCAACAGTGTCGGGCCTTCGTACCAACCCATGTTGGCCGACCGCGTTACGCAGTTGTCACCAGCGAGAGCGCTAATTGGCAGGAAGGTCACATCTTGCAGATCAAGTCGCGAAGCAAATTCTTCAAATTCACCACGAATGCGATCAAAGACTTCCTGGTCGTAGTCAACGAGGTCCATTTTGTTGACGCAAATAACCAGGTGGGGCACACCAAGCAACGAAACCAACAGGCTGTGTCGTCGAGTTTGCTCAATCACTCCGGTGCGGGCATCAATGAGCACGATGGCGAGATCCACATTGGATGCGCCGGTAATCATGTTTCGCGTGTACTGAATGTGGCCAGGGCAGTCAGCAATGATGAACGAGCGCTTTGGCGTCGCAAAGTAGCGATACGCAACGTCGATGGTGATGCCTTGTTCGCGTTCTGCACGCAATCCATCGGTAAGTAGCGACAAGTCCACGTAGTCGTCGCCGCGACGCTTGCTGACCGCTTCAATGTGTTCGAGTTGGTCTTCGAAAATACTCTTCGAGTCGTACAGCAGGCGACCGATCAGCGTTGACTTGCCATCGTCAACTGAACCAACCGTTGCAAAGCGCAGGCGTTCCATTAGAAGTAGCCCGTCCGCTTGCGGTCTTCCATGCCAGCTTCCGACATGCGGTCGTCGGCGCGGGTTGCGCCGCGCTCGGTCACTCGAGCAACTGCTGTCTCGGCAATGATGTCGTCAACAGTTGATGCACTTGACGAAACCGCTGCGGTGCACGTTGCATCACCAACGGTGCGGAAACGCACTTGCATCTGTTCAACGACTGCGCCTTCATCTGGTGGCAAGAAGTCGGTAACTGCCATCAGCATGTTGTCGCGCTTGAAGATTGGGCGAGTGTGCGCGTAGTAAATGCTTGGCAGGTCAATGTTGTATTCGCCAATGAATGTCCAAATGTCGAGTTCGGTCCAATTGGATAGCGGGAAGATGCGGAAGTGTTCGCCTTGGCGATGACGACCGTTGTAAATACCCCAGAGTTCTGGGCGCTGATTCTTTGGGTCCCACTGACCGAACGAGTCGCGATGAGAATACACACGCTCTTTTGCGCGCGCCCGCTCTTCGTCGCGTCGGGCCCCGCCGAACACGGCGTCAAAGCGATGTTCTGCGATGGAGTCAAGCAGCGTTACGGTTTGTAGCGGGTTGCGACTGGCACGTGGGCCTGTCACATCGGCCACTTTGCCCGAATCAATAGACGCCTGCACCGAACCCACAATGAGCTGCACGCCAGTATCGGCAACGCAGCGATCGCGGAACTCAATGACTTCACGGAAGTTGTGCCCGGTATCAATGTGCATCACCGGGAACGGGATGCGCGCTGGGGTAAAAGCACGCATGGCCAGGTGCAACATGACCACTGAATCTTTTCCACCTGAGAACAGCAACACGGGGCGCTCAAACTCGGCAGCCACCTCTCGGATGATGGTGACTGATTCATCAATCAATCCATCCAGCGAGGTTTTCATATGGCATCAGTTTAGTGACGCGGCTTCGGTATTTTTTGTAAACGCTCTGTTTCCATGGATTTTGGGCTCTCCAGACCGTGTTATTCTCGGTGCGTGCCAGTCGGCGCGGAGAATCAACAATGGCTATGCGTTTCGCATAGGGGGAGAGCAATTAGATGAAAATGAAATACCTCAAGGGGATTGCCCTTGCAGCAGCAGCGGTCGTAGGACTTGCAGCATGCGGCGGAAGCAGTGAATCCTCAGACACCACAGCAGCCGCTGGTGGCGATTACAGCAACTTGAAAGTTGCCGTTGTCTACATCGGCGTTCCTGGAGATGCTGGTTACACCTATCAGCATGACCAAGGTATTGCAGAACTCGAAGCAGAGCTCGGCATCACTGTTACCCGTTTGGAGAACATTCCAGAAGGTGCAGAATCCGCAGCAATATTCGATCAACTTGCAGCCGAGGGCTACAACCTGATTTTCGGAACCTCGTTCGGTTACATGGACCCAATGCTTGAAGTTTCGGCCAAGTACCCAGACACGTGCTTCTCGCACGCAACTGGTTACAAGACCTCAACAAACTTGGGCACGTACTTCGGTGCAGCTGAAGAAGCTCGCTACCTCTCGGGTATCGCAGCAGGCGCAGCATCACCAACTGGAAAGCTCGGTTACGTTGCAGCATTCCCAATTCCAGAAGTGGTTCGCGGTTTGAACGCTTTCACCTTGGGTGCACGTTCAGTGAATCCAGAAGCAACCGTTCAAGTCACATGGACTTCGACATGGTTTGATCCAGCTAAGGAAAAAGAAGCAGCACAAGCCTTGTTGCAAGCAGGCGCAGACGTTCTTGGTATGCACCAGGACTCAACTGCAACTGGTGAAGCAGCATTGGAAGCTGGCGCTAAGTGGGTTGGTTACAACTCCGACACTCTTGCTGGCAACTTCCCAGACACCTGGCTCACCGCTCCTATTTGGGACTGGGGCCCGTACTACATCAATGCCGCTAAGTCGTTCTCGGCTGGCACCTGCGACGTATCGCAGTACTACGGCAACATGGCAGACGGAACAGTCAAGCTTGGAGCCTTCGGTTCTTCAGTAAGCGCAGAAACACAGGCGCTTATTGCTGAGAAGGCTGCAGCAATCATTGATGGATCATTTGCTCCTTTCACTGGACCAATCAACGACAACACTGGCAAGGAAGTTATTGCGGCCGGAGTGGTAGCGCCTTTGGGCGACCTGCTCGGTATGCAGTACCTTGTTGAAGGTGTTATTGGCGAAATTCC
>JBIKHN010000081.1:0-6965 GCA_044362135.1 Ilumatobacteraceae bacterium
AGCATTTTCAAGAAATCGAACTTCTGCGGAAGCCGCACCTTTCACCGCGTGCTGTAACTGCACTCCGGATGAAAGAGCTGACACGGTCGACACGACTAGAGATTAGTAGTAACGCCAGGTTGGCGAGCGCCCGACTTGGCGATGACGGCCTTGGTGATGTCGAGTGCTGCGCGCGTTGGCTTATTCGGGAGAGGACGCTTGCGTGAAGCCCAGCCAACGATTCGTGGTGGAAGTTCGGGAATTGCAACGCGCGCATATTCGCCTTTTAACCAACCAGGAATTGCAGTGGCAGGAACAATTGCTGCCCCAAATCCCTCGAATGCCAACGAGGCAAGCAAACGAACGCCGTCGATCTCTGCTTGCGCAGTGAGCGCGAGGCGCTGCGCGCCTGCTGCTCGGTCGATCACACGTCGCATAGAGGTGTTTCGCGGTGGGAGAAGCAATGGCTCTGTAGCAAGTTCGGCAAGTGAGATGGATTCTTTGTTTGCCCAATGATGGTTGGAGTGAATCAACAGCAAAAGGTCTTCGGAAAAAAGCTCAACTAAATCGAGTTCTGGATTGTCGATGGGGAAGTGAACAATTGCAGCATCGAGGTCTCCTGCAAGCAAGCGTGGCAATAATGCCGAAGAGCTTCCCTCATGAATGATTGCGCGCACCTTTGGATGTTCGCGTTTGAGGGCGGGAAGCAGGCGGGGCATCAGCCATCGACCCGTAGTTCCAATGACACCGAGGCGTGTGTCGCCTTCAACTTCGGTATCCGTTGACTGAATGTCGGCCTCAATGTCTTCGAGTTCGTGGATTATTCGTCGGGCTCGTTCCACGACGATCTCGCCATCGTCTGTGAGCTTCCCACTGGTGCGCTCAACAAGGCTGACCCCAAGCTCCTTTTCAAGGCGTGAAATATGTGCAGAAACGTTGCTCTGCACGGTGCCCAGTGCCCGCGAGGCCGCAGAGAATGACCCGTGGTCAGCAATTGCGATCAGGCTGGATAAGTGGCGAATCTCCATATCCAGAAGGGTACTCGGGATAGAGGTGGGTATCACGAAAATAGATAGGGAGTATCGTGCCGTTCGCCTTGAACGCTTACCCACGGGTAGGGCATACTGGTATACATATCGCGGTGAGACCTCCCCCAAGGTCCACCCGAAAGTGTCCAGATGGCTCCCCCAGCCAACTGGATCTTAGGTTGAGAGGCCCCGCATCAAAGCGGGGCCTTTCCCGTTTCATCGCTTGATTTATCGCCCTTGATTTCTAGGTCTCGATTCAATTGTCAATAGCCTGCGAGTGTGAGTAACAAACAGTCGCATGGAGCAGCGTTTATCGATTTAGATCGCACGCTGATTGGCGAAGCATCTGGCCCGCTACTGAGTGCCGCGTTGCGCGAAGCCGGAGTGGTGTCGTCATCGCGTCTGCCTGGTGAAGAAATGTTGTACCGCGTGTTCAACTTGGTTGGCGAAACGTTGCCGAGCATGTTGCTTGCGCGACAAGGTGTTGCAGTGATGAAGGGCAAACCACGTCATGCTGTTGTTGCAGCTGCGAATTCGGTTGCTGCTCAACTTGCACAGCTGGTTCGTAGTAATGCGCGAAACATTATTGACGAGCATCGCGCGAACGGTGTGAAAGTGGTGTTGGCAACAACGACCCCACATGATTTGATTGCGACTTTTGCGCGACAAATGGGATTTGATGATGTTGTTGCAACACGTTTCGAAGTAGATACCAACGGCGAATACACAGGTCAACTCGTTGGACCGTTTGCATGGTCTGCAGGAAAACTAGAAGCGGTAAAAGCGTGGTGTGCAGACCACAATGTGGACTTGGCAAAAAGTTACGCATATTCAGACAGTGTGTACGACGCGCCGCTGCTGAGCGCAGTTGGATTTCCCCATGTTGTGAACCCAGACGCTCGTCTTGCAGTCATGGCCAAAGCGCGAAGCTGGCCAAACGCGCAGTTTGATTCACCCGGAGAGACGTCGAAGCCATCGTTGCAAATTTCTGACATTCAAAAAATTGGTTTGTTGTTTGCACGACCAGAAGTGTTTCCATTTGCCAAGACAACGATCGATGGAATTGAACATGTTCCAAGTAATGGCCCAGTGATATTGGTGGCTAATCACCGCAGTTACTTTGACGTGTTTGCGGTGGCGATGATGGTGTCAAAAACTGGACGCACCGTTCGTTTTTTAGGTAAGAAGGAAGTGTTTGATGCGCCTCTTGTTGGTCAGCTCGCATCGTTGTTAGGAGGCATTCGCGTCGACCGCACATCGGGTAGCGATGAGCCACTTGAACACGCTGCGGCTGCTTTGCAATCGGGTGAAATGGTTGCGCTGATGCCGCAGGGAACTATCCCACGAGGTCTTGAATTCTTCAACCCTCAACTGCAAGGACGATGGGGGGCTGCTCGCCTCGCCGTGCTGACCAATGCAACCGTCGTTCCAATTGGTCTGTGGGGAACTGAAAAGGTGTGGCCACGCAACGCAAAACTGCCGGACGTGTTGAATCTGTCGAACCCACCGCTCGTGAGCATCACGGTGGGCGCACCTGTGCTTTTGGATCGATCGGGAAACAGCGACGAAACCATTGCCGCAAATACTCGTGCAATCATGAACGCAATTAGCGATTTACTTCCCGTTGAATCACGAGAACAGCGAGTACCGACGGACGCCGAGTTGCGCGCAACATTTCCATCGAGTTACAGCGGTGACTTGCGGGTAGATACGACGCGAAGGCCTGGCACCGATTAGTTGTTTGGTTTTTTGATTAGCGCAATGATTGCGCCAACGCAAGCAGCGGCAACGCCGCCAAACACGAGACGTCCTGTCAGTGTCGAAACATTAAATGTGAGTTGTGCAGCAATATAAATAGCAGGCAAGTACAGCACGATCATTGCCATGCGGACGTATTGATTGCGCGGAGTCTTCCAAATGGTCAACACGCCGAGTGCGCCGAACACCATGGTGTACAACAAAATAAATGTCACCATGAGTGCAAGACTTTCCATGCGTTGCTTACTTCTTGGCCTTCGTCACTTTTTGGCGAACCACGTTTAGTGCGCTGCCGGCCTTAAACCACTGCACTTGTTCTTTACTGAACGTGTGCAGAGCAGTAAATGGAATCTCTTCGCTATTGCGCTGCTTCACGATGTAGCACTGCACTGGTTGGTCTGGAACCGGTGGCATTCCCCGCACGGAGATGGTGTCGTCTGGCTCGATTAGGTCGTAGATCGATGGGTCCTCAAATGTGAGCGGAACGATTCCTTGCTTCTTCAAGTTGGTTTCGTGAATACGAGCAAAGGAGCGAGCAAAGATCACTCGGCATCCGCGGTAGCGCGGTTCCATGGCGGCATGTTCGCGACTAGATCCTTCGCCGTAGTTCTGATCGCCAATTGCACACCACTCAAACTTGTTCAGGCCCCAGCGATGTGCAATCTCTGGATACGCGCGAGTGGAACCGTCAACCAGGTCAAAACCTTTGCCGACTTCATCGGTGTAGGCATTCACGGCGCCTTCAAAGAGGTTGCCTGAAATGTTTTCAAGATGTCCGCGGTACTTCAACCATTTTCCTGCTGCAGAAATATGGTCGGTAGTGCACTTGCCTTTTGCCTTCATCAAAATTGGCATGCAAATAAAGTCGTTGCCTGTCCATTTTGCAAATGGTTCAAGTAGTTGCAAGCGATCGCTGTTTGGATCAACGATGACTTCAATGCTTGAACCATCGGCAGGTGGGGCAATGAAGGTGTCGTTTCCAGCGTCGTAACCCTTGGCTGGCAATACCTCTCCAGTTGGTGCATTCAGTTTCACCTGTGTTCCGTCTGGTGCTTCGATGGTGTCGGTGGTTGGGTCGAAGTCCAAACGACCTGCAAGCGCAAGGGCAATCACGGTGTCGGGGCTGGTCACGAAACTGAGTGTGTTCGCCGAGCCGTCGTTGCGCTTGGGGAAGTTGCGGTTAAACGAGTTCACAATGGTGTTGGGCTTACTCGTTACATCTGAAGACCGTTCCCACTGACCGATGCACGGTCCGCAAGCATTGGCAAGAACAGTTGCTCCGATTGCTTCCAAGTCAGCGAGCAGTCCATCGCGTTCAATGGTCGCGCGAATTTGTTCTGAGCCCGGCGTGATGAGCAACTCGCACTTTGCTTTCAAGCCATGTGCTTTTGCTTGGCGAGCAACGGATGCCGCACGAGTGATGTCTTCATAACTTGAGTTGGTGCAACTTCCAATGAGCGCCGCAGAAATTTCAGTTGGCCAATTGTTCTTGCTTGCTTCTTCACCGATTGCAGTACCAACCTTGTGAGCCAAGTCGGGGGTATGCGGGCCGTTGATCAATGGCTTCAATTGCGACAAATCGATTTCAATGACTTTGTCGTATTGCGCGCCTTCGTCTGCTCGCAAATGTTCGGTCACCTTGTCGGCAGCCGTTGCGATATCGGCACGACCAGTTGCCTTCAAGTAGTCAGCCATGTATTGGTCGTATCCAAACACTGAACACGTTGCACCAATTTCTGCACCCATGTTGCAGATGGTTGCTTTTCCGGTGGCAGAAATGCTGTCTGCGCCATCTCCGATGTATTCAACAATTGCGCCCGTTCCACCTTGCACGGTGAGCACTCGAGCAACTTCAAGAATGACGTCTTTCGGACTTGACCATCCTGAAAGTGTTCCCGTGAGTTTTACGCCAATCACTTTTGGCCAACGAACGTTAAATGGGAAACCGGTCATCACGTCAACGGCGTCGGCTCCACCAACACCGATAGCAACCATTCCAAGGCCACCGGCATTTGGCGTGTGGCTGTCGGTTCCAATCATCATTCCGCCAGGAAATGCGTAGTGCTCAAGCACCACCTGGTGAATGATTCCGCTACCGGGACCCCAGAAACCAATGCCGTACTTTGCTGAAACGCTCTGCAAAAAGTCGTACACCTCTTTGTTGGTGTCGATTGCAACGCCCATATCAATGCGCGCACCAGTCTTCGCCAAAATGAGGTGATCGCAATGCACGGTGCTGGGAACAGAAGTAGTGGAAAGACCAGCAGTCATGAATTGCAGTAACGCCATCTGTGCAGTTGCGTCCTGCATGGCAACTCTGTCTGGTGCGAAGTCTGCATAACTGCGACCACGTTCCATCTCCTGCGTCTTTGGCTTAGACAGGTGGTTGATCAAAATCTTTTCAGTGAGGGTGAGTGGGCGACCGAGTCGCTTGCGTCCAATCGCTACGTTTGCTGCGAGATTGTCGTACACGTTGTTCACGAGTTCGATTGGTGTTCCTGCACTGACAGCCATGGTGGTCCTCCAGGGTGAAGATGTATGAGTGAAGAGGTTGCTTTTCGCCTCTAGGTATACAAGTATAGTACAAGTGAGAAGTATCCGATATCACGAAATAGCTGCCGCACTGCGCGAGCGAGTGCAGGCCGGACAGTTTCTGGCTGGTCGCTTGCTTCCCAGTGAGTCGGAACTGTCTACCGAGTTTGCAGTCAGTCGAGTGACGGTGCGGCGTGCACTTGAAGTGTTGCGTGACGAAGGTTTGGTAAGCGCGCGACAAGGCTTCGGATGGTTCGTTGCATCTGATCCAGTGAGTCAGAGTCTCGGTCGTTTGGGAACGATTGAAGAACAGATGGTGGCAAGTGGTTTACAACCCGCTCGACGAATTGTGGATTTTGCTTTTGAAAAAGCGTCGCGCAAAGTTGCCAAAGTGTTGGAGTGCGACCAGGTGCTTCGCGTGAAGCGAGTCAACATGGCAGACGATCATCCATTCGCTGTTGTCACCGTGTGGTGCCCATACGAACTCGGCAAACACTTGTCGCGACACGACGTGGAAAACTCGTCGTTCTATAACTTGCTGAACATTGAACTTGGTGGCGCGACGCAAACCATAGGAGCGGATGCCGCAACGGCAACCGAAGCACAATTGCTTGAAATTCCGCTTGGTTCACCGGTGCTGAGTTGTGATCGAACAACAAAAGACAAGCACGGCAATGCCGTGTTGGTATCGCACCATGTGTTTCCTGCTCACCGCACCAACTTCGTGGTGGATTTGCCAGCAGTTACTGCATCGATCGCACCTACTGGGCTGCGACTTGTTGATTAGTTGTTGATTACCACTTATCCCAGTGCAGCACGCTTTCGAGAGGCTCGCGTTTTGCCGGCTTGAAATCAGTGCCCTTGGTGTAGGCGATTGGGAACATTCCGCCTTGTGTGATTTTTTCGTACGGGATGCCAAGAAGCTCAGCGGCTTTCTTTTCGCCGTCCATCATGAGGTGAATGGTGGTCCATGCTGAACCAATTCCGCGTTCGCGCAAAGCAAGCATGAAGCTCCATACGGCTGGGAGGAGTGAGCCCCATCCGCCTGCTCCTGTTGCTACGTCAACATTTTCCAATCGACCCTTGATGCATGGAATCATCAGCATGGGTGCCTTCTCGAAATTCTCAGAGAGAAATGTTGCCGAATCGCGAACGCGAGTCATCTGGTCACCCAAGTCGGCGCCGGTGTTTCCACCGCGTGGCAACGATGCGTAAATGTCCCAGTTGGCTCGGTAGATCTCTGCAAGTGCCTTCTTCTTTGCTTCGTCTTCGACAACGATGAAGTGCCACCCCTGCTGGTTTCCACCGGTTGGTGCCTGAAGCGCAATGTCGAGGCATTCCTCAACGATTGAACGCTCAACGGGGCGATCAAAGTCCAGGCGCTTACGGACGCTGCGGGTGGTTTTGAGTACTTCATCGGCTGACAGGTTGAGTTGCATACAGACAAGTGTGCCATGCCACGATAGAGACGAACTACTTAGAGGGAGAATTGCTGTGATTCCAGGAGTTGTAGACAATCGAGTAACCATCGACATCGTTGACGGCATTGCCGATGTGCGCATGAATCGTGCCGACAAAAGAAACGCACTCGATAACGCCATGTTTGCGTCGCTGGCTGCTGCTGGCGAATTTTTGAAAACCAATACTGAAATTCGCGCAGTGGTACTT
>JBIKHN010000082.1:0-6935 GCA_044362135.1 Ilumatobacteraceae bacterium
CGTTGCGGAGAGTATTCATCCCACCTTCGTTTAAGGAGTTTCTATGTCTTCATTTGCACAACGTCGTGATTGGCGCGTCGCCGATCTTTCCCTCGCACCATTTGGTCGCAAGGAAATTCATCTAGCCGAACATGAAATGCCGGGCCTTCGTGCGCTGCGTAAAGAGTTCGGCAAAACAAAGCCGCTGAAGGGTGCTCGAATTTCAGGTTCGTTGCACATGACCATTCAGACTGCGGTATTGATTGAAACTCTCGTTGAACTTGGTGCAGAAGTGCGTTGGGCAAGTTGCAACATCTTTTCAACGCAAGACCATTCGGCCGCTGCGGTGGTCGTTGGACCGAACGGAACCGTTGACGAACCAAATGGTGTTCCCGTGTTTGCATGGAAGGGCGAAACGCTCGAAGAGTACTGGTGGGCAACCGACCAGATGATGACGTGGCCAGATGGCGACGGACCAAACATGATCTTGGATGATGGTGGTGATGCAACCATGTTGTTACACAAGGGTGTTGAGTACGAAGCAACAGGTGTTGTTCCAGATCCGACATCTGCATCCAACCCAGAGTTGGCCATTGTCCTCGGATTGCTTCAGCGCACGTTGAAGACCGATCCGAAAAAGTGGACCGTAATGGCAAAGGGAATCAAGGGTGTCACCGAAGAAACCACAACAGGCGTAAAGCGTTTGTACAAGATGGCGGAAAAAGGTGAACTGTTGTTCCCGGCAATCAACGTGAACGACAGCGTGACCAAGTCCAAGTTCGACAACTTATATGGTTGCCGCCACTCACTCATCGATGCGATTAATCGCGCAACAGACGTGATGCTTGCTGGAAAAACTGCAGTCGTGTGTGGCTACGGCGACGTGGGCAAGGGTTGTGCACAAAGTCTTCGCGGACAAGGGGCTCGAGTAATCGTCACTGAAATTGACCCGATTAACGCATTGCAGGCAGCGATGGAGGGTTACCAGGTGGACACGCTCGAAAACATGGTGTCAACTGCAGACGTATTTGTTACTGCAACTGGTAACGAAGCAATCGTCACGGTTGATCACATGGCCCGCATGAAGCACAACGCAATCGTGTGCAACATTGGCCACTTCGACAACGAAATTGACATGGCTGGTTTGGCTCGCAGCGGTGCGGTTCGTGACGAACTCAAGGCAGGTACCGACCTGTGGACATTCACAGACGGACACGCAGTCATCGTGTTGGCAGAAGGTCGTTTGGTCAACCTTGGTTGCGCAACCGGACACCCAAGCTTCGTGATGAGTTGCTCGTTCTCCAATCAAGTCATTGCGCAAATGGAGTTGTTCGGCAATCTCGACAACTATCCACTTGGCGTGTACGTGTTGCCAAAGCATCTTGACGAAAAGGTTGCAGCATTGCACCTTGACGCGCTAGGCGCAGTGCTCACGAAGATGACTGACGAGCAAGCCGACTACCTTGGCATTGCGCCAAGCGGCCCGTTCAAGCCAGAGGCATACCGCTACTAATTCGCTATTCGCCCCATTGCTCATCTTGAGTGCTCGGAGTGAGCGCTTCAAGGTGCAGCAATGGGAGCGTGCGAGCAACAATTGGTCCGATTCCGAACGCAAATACGAGCGTTCCAACTCCGACCGCACCACCAAGTGCGAATCCAACGATGAGTACCGAAACTTCAACAATGGTGCGGGCGCGGCTTATTTTGATGCCGCGCTGAGCAAGACCGGTAAACAAGCCATCGCGCGGTCCTGGCCCGAGTCCAGCGCCGATGTACATGCCTGAACCAATTCCCAAAATGACAATGCCGCCAAGCATGAGTGCAATGCGCAGTGGCAGCGATTCGGCGCGAGGAATGATGTCAATGACAACGCCGGCAACAAGACCGATTTGGACAGCATTCAACAACGTTCCGATGCCAGGCTTTTGGCGAAGTGGAATCCACAGGAAGAGCACCAAAAAACTGGTGAGGATAAGCGCGCGACCAAAGGGCCAGCCAATTTGCTTGCTTAATCCATCATGAAAGACATCCCATGGCGCAAGCCCCATGTGTCCTTGCTTTTGCATTCCAACACCAATTCCGAACAGGACTAGTCCGCCTACACATCGTGTGAGTCGTTGCACGGGTCGATCGCGCAATGGGGTAGTGAAGTAATTCGGCATCGCCTAACCGTAGTCCTCGGTGCTAAGGAGTCTGGGTTTGTTTTCGTATCGATGTGCAGGGTGTGGGCAGTTGGTGCGCAACGCGTGTGAACCGTGCGCATTCAAGATCGCATTGTGTCCACCGCCGTACTGCAGCGATGCACTTGTTGCGCTTTCTTATGTTGGGCTCGTGCGTGACTTGATGCTGGCGTTCAAGTATCGAAACCATCGTGCAGTTGCCACCTTGTTTGCAGATCATCTCGTCGCAACAATGAAAAAGTCCTTGGATGTTGAATGTATTGACGTTGTGACTTGGGTGCCAACAACACGTGAGCGACGCAGGGAACGCGGTCACGATCAAGCTGAGACACTCGCGCGAATGATGGGGCGATCACTTGGTGTGCCCGTACGCAAACTGTTGGTACGCAAAACAGATGAGCATCAAACCGGTCGGAATAGGCAGAATCGGCTTGTCGGTGTATCTCTCCGTGCGCGAGCGATACACGCTCCCACCACTGTTTTGGTAGTGGACGATGTGGTGACAACTGGTACAACAATGCGAATTGCTCAGCGTGTGCTGTACCAGGCAGGCGCGGCGAGGGTTATCTGCGCCGCCGTAGCTGCCACTCCAGCACCTGCATTGCGCAGGTAGGATCATTGACTGCATGGCACTACTAGATCGCATTCTTCGTGCCGGCGAAGGCAAAAAGGTTAAGGCACTTGCTTCGCTGGTGCCCGATATCAACGCTTTTGAACCAGAGCTAAAACTGCTCTCCGATGCGGCATTACAGGGCAAAACTGCGGAATTCCGTCAACGCCTCGAGCGTGGCGAGGACGTTGATGATTTGATGGTGGAAGCCTTTGCGGTCGTTCGCGAGGCATCTTCGCGTGTTATTGGTCAGCGTCACTTCGATGTGCAGCTGATGGGTGGCGCAGCACTGCATGCCGGCTGGATTCCTGAAATGCGAACCGGTGAAGGAAAAACTCTTGTTTCGACATTGCCGGCGTATTTGAACGCGCTGTCAGGAAAAGGTGTTCACGTCATCACGGTGAACGATTACTTGGCACGCTTTCACGCTGAATGGATGGGACGCATTCACCGTTGGATGGGGCTTGAAGTAGGTCTGGTCATTCCTGGTGTTCGCACTTCGCCAGAGGAAAAGCGTCGTGACTATGCAGCAGACATTACGTATGGCACAAACAACGAGTTTGGTTTCGACTACTTGCGTGACAACATGGCCGGTACCAAGAACGAAAAGGTGCAACGTGGACACCATTTTGCAATTGTTGACGAAGTCGACTCCATCCTCATTGACGAGGCGCGTACTCCGCTCATCATCTCTGGTCGCATCGCCGATGCAGCGAAGAATTACTACCGATTCGCATCAATAGTTCGTTCGCTTTCGCGCGATGTTGATTACGAAGTTGAAGAAGACAAACGAATTGTGGTTCCAACCGAGTCGGGAATTGAAAAGGTTGAGCAACAACTAGGTATTGACAACTTGTATGACGAAGTGCAGCAAAACCTAGTGCACCAGTTGCAAGTTGCTCTGAAGGCTGCAGTGCTGTATCACCGCGACAAGGACTACATCGTGCAAGACGGTGAAGTGAAAATCGTTGACGAATTCACTGGACGAATTCTTGAAGGTCGTCGCTGGAGCGAAGGCATTCACCAGGCCGTCGAGGCTAAAGAAGGCGTAAAGATCAAGGAAGAGAACCAGACTCTTGCCACCGTCACCCTGCAGAACTATTTCCGCATGTACGACAAGCTGTCTGGAATGACGGGCACGGCTCAGACAGAAGCTGCCGAGTTGATGAACACCTACAACCTTGCAGTGGTTCCCATCCCAACCAACCGCGAAATGGTTCGTGCCGACCAGGCGGACCTCATTTATAAGTCTGAACATGCAAAGTTCACCGCAGTGGTACAAGACATTGAAGAGAAGCACAAACTTGGCCAGCCAATTCTTGTTGGTACGGTCAGTGTTGAAAAGAGCGAATTACTCTCGCGTTTGCTGGATAAACGAGGCATCAAGCACGAAGTGTTGAATGCAAAACAACACACACGCGAGGCCCAAATCGTCACTCAAGCCGGTCGCCTAGGTGCTGTCACTGTTGCAACCAACATGGCTGGCCGAGGCGTCGACATTTTGTTGGGCGGAAACCCAGAAGGTCTTGCACGCCAGCAGGTGCTGAGTGAAGGTCACTCCGAAGATGCTTTGAAAGACGAATTTGAATTGGCAATGCCACTTGCGCAAATGCCCGAGGAGTACCGCAACGCTCGCATTGCTGCGCAGGCACGATACAGAGAAGTGCTTGCATCATTCATTGCACAGTGCAAGGCAGAAGGCGAAAAAGTCCGCGAAGTTGGTGGCTTGTACGTTCTCGGAACCGAACGCCACGAATCGCGCCGCATCGATAATCAGTTGCGCGGACGCTCAGGTCGACAAGGAGACCCGGGCGAGAGCCGCTTCTATCTCAGTCTCGATGACGAACTTATGCGCCTATTCGCAACAGGCGCCCTCAGTTGGGTGATGGGTAAAGCGCTTCCTGACGACGAGGCGATTGAAGCAAAAATGGTGACCAAAGCAATTGAACGCGCGCAGAGCACTGTTGAACAGCGCAACGGAGAGATTCGTAAGAATGTATTGAAGTACGACGAAGTAATGAACGAACAGCGCAAGATCATTTATCAGCGCCGAGATCAAATTCTTGAAGGCCTCGATCTAAAGATTGCTGCTATGGATTACTTGGCAGAAGCTGTTGACTCGCTCATTGATAGTCATTGTGTTTCCGATGCCAATGATGAATGGGACTTGGAAGGTCTTGCTCGCGAGTTGGTCTCATTTTGGCCAACCGCAATTACAGAAGCGTCGCTTACAAACTGTGGCTCAACAGATGAGATGTACGACCTTGTTATGGCTGACGCCTCGCGCTACTACGCCCAGCGCGAATCTGAAATGGGCGAACAAACCATGCGCGAAGTTGAGCGCCAGGTGATGTTGCGCATCATCGATCAGCGTTGGCGCGAACACCTCGAGGAAATGGACTATTTGCAAGAGGGAATCAACCTTCGTGCAATGGGTCAAAAAGATCCGCTTACCGAGTGGCAACGAGAAGGCTTCGAAATGTTCGGCGCGCTCATGAAGGGCATCGCGCAAGACTTCGTCAAATACGTGATGCACGTACAGGTAGTGAAAAACGATGCGCCAGCAATTCAGGTACAAAACATTCAAGAGTCTTCCTACGACTCTGAAACACAGGGTGGCTTTGCAGGCGTAGCTGCCGACCCGTTAGATCCGCCAATACCTGCAGCCCCAATTGCCCAGAAGACTGTGGTGAAAGCTGCGGACGACTGGTCGCTTACTCCGCGAAATGCACCTTGCCCATGTGGATCGGGTAAGAAATTTAAGATGTGCCACGGGCGCGATTAATCGCAACACCGAATAGTCATCTGTCATGCGTGATTTTTCAAACGATCTCACCGAAGTTCGACGTCGAGTAGACGAGGCTTCTGTATATCTCAAGGTTGAAGCTAGCCGTGCGCGAATCGCTGAGCTTGAAATAGAAGTTGCTCGTCCCGACCTGTGGGATGACCAGGAGAACGCGAAGAAAGTTAATTCCGAGTATTCAAGCCTGAAATCCGATTTAGATGAGTTTGCATCGTTGGCCGAATCCATTGATGACCTCGAAGTGCTGCACGAGATGGCGCGTGAAATCGATGATGAAAGTCAAGAGCCAGACTTAGAGCGTGGCATTGCGCAAGCACGCACCAAGCTAGATGCGCTTGAGCTGCGCAGTTTGTTTACGGGAGTGCACGACGAGGCAAACGCCATCGTGCAAATCAACGCGAAAGATGGTGGTGTTGACGCTCAAGACTGGAGCGAGATGCTGTTGCGCATGTTTGTTCGCTGGGCAGAACGAAAAGGTTTTGACATTGAAATTGGTGATGTCTCGGAAGGTACTGAAGCCGGAATTTTGTCAGCCGACTTCACTGTGCGTGGTCGATACGCCTATGGGTTGCTCACGTCCGAGCGTGGCACGCATCGCCTCGTTCGCATCAGCCCGTTCGACAATCAAGGTCGCAGACAAACCAGTTTCGCCAACGTACAGATTTGGCCAGTACTTGAAGAAGTTGATGTCGAAATCAACGAAGCCGATATTCGCATGGAAGTGTTTCGCGCTTCAGGTGCTGGTGGTCAGCACGTAAACAAAACGTCATCTGCAGTGCGACTCATTCACGAACCAACTGGTCTTGTTGCGTCGTCACAGCAAGAGCGTTCGCAGTTGCAAAACCGTGAAAATGCATTGAAGCGTCTGAAGACCATGGTCGCGTCACGCTTAGAAGAAGAACGCGAAAATGAGTTGCGCAGCATTGGTGGGAAGCAAGCACAAGTTGGATGGGGTAGCCAGATCCGCAGCTATGTCATGCAGCCCTATCAAATGGTGAAAGATGTTCGCACCGAGATTGAAAGCGGAAACATCGCAGGAGTCCTTGATGGAGACCTGGATTCCTTTATGGAAGGCTTCCTCCGCTGGCGCCGTGCAAACTCTGATTCATAAATTAGACTCATGACCTGTTGCCTGAGAGGGGCCCCATGATCCGTTTGGAAAATGTGACCAAGAGGTACGGGTCCGAAACCGTTGCGGTTCGGGACGCATCATTTGACGTCGCCAAAGGAGATTTTGTGTTTTTGGTTGGCCCATCTGGGTCAGGCAAGTCCACCATCTTGCGGCTCATTAACCGCCAAGAACGACCTGAGCGCGGTGACGTCTGGGTAGCCGGTCAGAACGTCAATGATCTTCCCGACTCTC
>JBIKHN010000083.1:0-6928 GCA_044362135.1 Ilumatobacteraceae bacterium
TCAAACCCTTGCAAATCAAATCGCCACAGACGATTCGTTACCACTCGCACTGCGGGTCGGATTCGCGATTGCAGTTCGGTTGCTCCCGAATACAAGGCGTCGACCCGCTTCGACATCAGATACTGACCCCTAGTAGCCGAGCACTGTCCCCCACTGCAACACCTTTGCTCGCTGCAACATCAATGAGCGCAACTGCGGTTGGCGTGTCGAGATCATTGTCTAACGACGCTCGCACCTCTGCAAGCAGTCCGACATCGCCGTGAGCATCTCCGACATGAGCCGACGACTTCCATTTCGCAAGTCGTGATTCATTGCGCGCCATCAGACCATCATCCCATTCCCACTCAGTGCGATAGTGATGTTCGATAAGTCCCAATCTAATCACCATCGGGTCATGCTGGGTACGCAGCTTGTCGACAAACACCAGATTGCCACGGCTCTTTGACATCTTGTGACCATCCATGCTTACCATTGCCACGTGCATCCAATGCTTCACGAAGGGTTGACCAGTGGCTGCCTCTGATTGAGCCCGTTCACACTCGTGATGCGGGAAGATCAAGTCACTTCCGCCACCATGCAGGTCGATGGTGGTACCAAGTTCGCGAAGTGCGAGCGCCGAACACTCAATATGCCAACCAGGTCGACCAGCACCCCACATGGTGTCCCACGACGGTTCGTCCGAGGCAGATGGATGCCACAGTACAAAGTCGAGTGGATTGCGCTTATGCGGGTCATCGACATTGCCGCCACGTTCACGCGCAAGTGCGATCATCGTTTCACGGCTGTAATGCGAGACGCTGCCAAATTGCGGGAACTTCTCCACATCGAAATACACCGAGCCACCAGATTCGTATGCGAACCCACGGTCAATCACCATGCCGATGAACCCACGAATGTCTGGAATTGCCGACGATGCGCGCGGAGTGCTGTGCACGGGCAGCGCATTCAAAGCAGTCATGTCAGATTCAAAACGCGCCTCTTCACCCGCTGCGAGGTCCAGGTAATGCACTCCAAGTTCGCGAGCTTTTGCAAACAGCGGGTCGTCTACGTCTGTCACATTGCGTACGCACTTCACTTGATGGCCCATGTCAATTAGTCGGCGTTGCAATACGTCATAGGAGATGAAGGTGAAAGCATGTCCTAGGTGCGTTGCGTCGTACGGAGTAATGCCGCACGTGTACATCAACACGGTTGGGTTTGGTGCAAACTCAACTATCTCTTGTTTTGCTGTGTCGTACAACTTCATCGACAAGTTGCTCAGTCCAATTTCATGTTTCGACCACTCTTTGGGTCAACATCAGGAATTCCGGTGAGTCGCGGAGCAACACGAGTTTTATAGCGCACGTTGAGTTGCAACAGCACGGCAGTGAACGCCTCGAGGGCAAGTGCATTTGACAAACGTCCTGTGCTCAGCGGCCTGCAGCCAGGAATTTGAGCAACAAGATCGCTCACAATTTCAATCGCCTCTGGAAAATCCGAACAGATCAACACATCGGAATCAACATGATGATTCAAGTTGCCTAATTCTTTTGCCGGCAAGTGTTGCATCGCAGCGACAACTCGACTTCCCGGAATTTCCGCTTGCACGTGTGCGGCAATGCTTCCGCGTGGTGGAACTAATGGTTGAAATTCTTTGCCAACTTTCACCAGTGCGTTTGCCATAGTGACAACAACCTTGCCGCGCAATGCTTCGGCATACTCTCCAACGATGGTGGCAGTTGAATCCCACGGTGTAGCAACCACAATCAATTCGCAATTAGCAGCGTCTTCGTTCGTTCCAGTTTTAATCGTCAGCTTGTGGTCTGGCCATTGCGCCACGAGTTCGGCAGCCTTTTCCTCCGACCGTTCTTTTGATCGCGATCCAATGAGTACCTGATGGCCGGCAACGCTCATTCGTAGGGCAAGCCCACTGCCAGCCGGGCCGGTTCCGCCAATAATTCCAATCCGCATAGGTGAAGCCTTACACAAACCACACTCGGGAACTACGGTCATAGGCATGGGAATTTTGGATGGGAAAAACATTGTCGTTACTGGCGTGCTGACCGACGCATCACTCGCCTATGGGGTGGCAAAGCTTGCTCTTGAGCAAGGTGCGCAAGTCATGCTCACTGGAGCCGGTCGCGGCCTGTCCATTACCGAACGGACTGCGCGCAAACTGAGCACAGACATCACAGTGGTGGAGTTTGACGTCACTGTTGACGAGCACATCGTGTCCGCTCGGGAGGCCGCTAAATCCCAACTTGGTCGCGTTGACGGAGTGCTTCACGCCATCGGCTTCGCACCAGCCGTTTGCCTTGGTGATGACTTCATGGCAGCCCAGTGGTCGGACGTTTCGGTAGCCATGCAGATTTCTGCGTATTCACTGAAAACCCTTGCCGATGCTTTTGTGCCATTGATGACGAGCGGAGGAACCATCGTCGGTCTGGATTTTGATAACACCGTGGCGTGGCCTGCATATAACTGGATGGGCGTTGCAAAGGCTGCCCTCGAATCCACCAACCGTTACTTGGCAAAAGAACTTGGCAGCAAACAAATTCGATGCAACCTTGTTGCCGCTGGTCCAATCCGCACGATGGCTGCCAAATCAATTCCAGGTTTTCAAAAATTTGAAGATGTCTGGGACGAGCGCGCTCCCCTTGGTTGGGATGTCAATGATTCAAGCGGGGTGGCCCGCACATGCGTAGCCATGCTCTCCGATTGGTTTCCTTGCACCACAGCAGAAATTGTTCATGTTGATGGTGGCTTCCACGCAATGGGCGTGTAGACCGATATTGCTTGCGTAAACCCCTCACTTCTCTCGCGATTTGTTTCGCTTCGCTTGCCTCGTGTTTTACGCTGTCCCCACAAGTTGGCGCTGCCGCTAATGACCCACTGTTAGCGCAACAATGGGGAATTTTCGCCACCGGCGCAGACCGTGTCTGGGCAATAACAACAGGAAAGGGCGTGACTGTCGCAGTTGTCGATAGCGGCAGTGGTCCACACCCAGATCTTGCGGAGAACTTGCTGCCGGGTCGCTCTTTCTTTGGTGCAGTGGAGACCCAAGACGGAAATGACATTGATGCAAGTGGCCATGGCACACATGTTGCAGGAATCATTGCTGCTGTTACCAATAATGGCATTGGCGGTTCTGGCATTGCACCACATGCCAAAATTTTGCCGATCAAGGTTTTGGACCAAGCAGGTCAGGGCGATGCACGTGATGTTGCTGCCGGCGTTCGTTATGCGGCAGACAGTGGCGCAAAAGTCATCAACTTGTCGCTCGGTGGAGCAACTGAAAGTTCGAGTTTGACTCAAGCCATTCAGTACGCCAACGATAAGGGCTCTCTTGTAATTGCCGCCGCAGGAAATGGTGGAGCAACGGACAAACCAAAATGGCCCGCATCCCTTGACCTCACCATTGCAGTGACCGCAGTTGATCCTGCAAACAATGTGACGTCATTTGATCAACGCGGCGACTACATCGACATCGCCGCACCAGGAGCCAGCATTGTGTCAACTGCTCGGGGGGATTACGTTGCACAAAATGGCACCAGCATGGCGGCGGGTTTTGTTGCCGGTGCAGCGGCCTTGCTGTTTGCTGCAGAACCTCGTGTAACCAATACTCAAGTTCGCGACATTTTGTTGCGCACGGCTACCGACATTGGAGAGCCAGGGCGCGACCTGACCTTTGGCTTTGGACTCATCAATTTGGTTGCAGCACTTGCAGAACTTCAACGCATGTTCCCTCCTGTTAATGCCCCACAGATTGCAGCCGTCGGTCGTGTAGGCGAAACACTCGTTGCAAATCTTGAACTCATCTCCGATGTGATCAGCGTGAAATGGTTCCGTTGTGATTCGACGGGCCCTGCCGCAACTGAAGTTCCCGCAGACTGCGCAGTACTCGCAAAGGCCACCAAACGTTCTTACCGCACCACACAAGCCGACGCACGACGCACAATTCGTGTCGGCATTGACTACACGCGCGCTGGCACTAAGCAGTTTGCAATCTCCGATGCAGTCGGCCCTTTCTTCCCCATTTGGCAAATCAGAAGCGAAGTTACACCAGCAAGCAGCACTCCTCTTGCGAAACTCTTCAATTCATCATCCTCGGGAAGCCGAACATTCAAGGTCATCAGCGGTCCATGCCGCGTAAATGGAAACAAACTTGTTGCGCCTGCGGTTCCCTCAATATGTCGCGTTCGTATGAGCGTCGCAGCGCGAGCTCCATTTCCAAAACTCACTATTGCTGGCGATATCTCCATTTCATAACTTCTACAAAAAGGCGAACACATGCCCAATCGGTTGGCCGATCAAACAAGTCCATATCTTCGTCAGCACGCCGACAATCCCGTTGATTGGTACCCGTGGGGCGATGAGGCCTTTGCCCAAGCGCGCGAACGCAATGTTCCAATTCTTCTCTCCGTGGGATACTCCGCATGCCACTGGTGCCACGTGATGGCACATGAGTGTTTTGAAGACAACGAGACCGCCGAAGCAATGAACACCATGTTCGTCAACATCAAAGTCGATCGAGAAGAACGTCCAGACGTTGATGCCATCTATATGGATGCCGTACAGGCAATGACTGGACGCGGTGGATGGCCAATGACGGTATTTATGGCCCCAGATGGAAAGCCGTTCTTTGGCGGCACCTATTTTCCGAAACCATCCTTTCTCCAATTAATGAACGCCATCACCGATGCGTGGATCAACCGTCGAGATGACATCAATAACAACATTGAAGCGTTGATGGAAGCCTTGGAACGCACGGCAAAAATTGAGCAACACTCTGAAATTGCCGACTTCTCCACATTTGAGAGTGCCGTCACCCAGTTACGTGCAAACTTCGACTCTTCATGGGGCGGTTTTGGCAAGGCGCCGAAGTTTCCAAGCACGATGAATCTTGAGGTGTTGTTGCGTCAGTTACTTGCGGGGGAAGACAACGATCTTGAAAACATCGTCACCACTTCTCTCGATGCCATGGCCAGTGGCGGCATGTACGACCACATCGGTGGAGGTTTCTCCCGATACAGCGTGGATGAAATGTGGTTGGTACCCCACTTTGAAAAAATGCTGTACGACCAAGCCCTTCTCGCCCGCGTCTATCTGCACGCAGGGATGCTGTTTGGCAATGAAACATGGAAACAAGTTGCTCGCGAAACCATTGATTATGTACTGCGCGAGCTCACTCATCGCGATGGTGGGTTCTTTAGTGCCGAAGACGCAGACTCGCTAGACGACAGTGGACACAGCCATGAGGGTCACTTCTATGTGTGGAGCCGCGACGAATTCACACGCGTGTTGCCCGAGCACCTTCAAGAACCAGCAATCAAGTGGTACGAGATCACTGCGCTCGGAAACTTTGAAGGCAAGAACATTCCAGCCCGACTTCATCATCGAGGCGATCTCTCACGCCCTCCCGAGGTCGAAGAGGCTCGAGCCATTCTGTTTCAGCACAGAAATTCTCGCCAGCGCCCATTGCTGGACGACAAAGTGCTTACCGAGTGGAACGCCATGATGCTTGCAACACTTTCCGAAGCGGCTTTCTTTTTTGATTCAGATGAGTGGCTGCAAGCGGCAATACGTAATGGTGAATTTCTTGTGCGCGAACTTCGCACTGCACAGGGAAATTGGCACAGAAGCTGGCAGGAATCGGGTTCTCCGCGAGCGCGACACAGCGCTCTTGCTGCCGACCTCGCCCAGCTCATTGACGCCTTTACCCGACTTGGTGAAGCAAGTGGCCAAGCGCGTTGGATCACCTATGCGCAAGAGGCAGCCGACGAACTGCTCAGTCAGTGCTGGGATGCAGTGAACGGCGGACTATTCACCACTCCTGACAACGGCGAACAACTCATCGTTCGGCAAAAAGATGTCATGGACAACGCAACACCATCGGCAAACTCAACCGCAGCACTTGCGCTGTACCGACTTGGTGCACTGACCGGCAATAGTCGATACACACAACACGCCGATCAAATCTTGCGGCTCCTCGCACGCATCACGACAAGTGCCCCATCTGCTTTTGGCAATCTGCTTGCCTCGGTTCATCTGCATCACGCGGGAGTAACCGAGGTCGCACTGCCCGGCGACCAACCAGCGATGTTGAGTGAACTTCGTAAACGCTGGCTGCCAACCGTGGTACTGGCATGGGGTGAGCGCTACGACTCCCCATTGTGGACTGACCGCCATCAGAACTCTGCCTATGTGTGCAAAGAGTACTCATGCATGAAGCCATCTACTTCGCCAGAAGACTTTGTAGAAACTCTGCGTATCGCGCTCGCCTAAACCGTTACCACCGGGATTGATGTAGCGCTGTTTCAATAGGCACTCGCGGTCGTGCAGCGCTCCTACCTTTTTCACTGCTGCGGACAGCATTCCCAATAGCAACTGCACCAAGCAGTTGCATGTGCTCCGGCACACCGAGACGATTCCGCAACTGTTGCTCGCCGTTGAACACCGCAAAGAACAGTGCTCCGAGACCGACGTCATGTGCTGCAAGCAACAGAGTCATCACAGCAAACGATCCATCAACTGTCCAATACGGAGTTGGCCATGCATGAATACCCTCACCCAAACCGGTTGCAACCTTGTCAGGCTCTGCATATCGCTCAACGTAAGCAAGCGGGTCAACGAACGGAAGAATGATTACTGGTGCGTCCAGGAGCTGCTTCCAACGAAAAATTTCACGTTTACTCACAGGAAGCGTGTCGTTCCAAAATTCGGCAACATCATGGCCAGCAAGTACTACGAAGTGTGTGCCCTGTGTCTTACCTGCCGACGGAGCACGAAGTGCTAAATCAATCAGTGAATGCAACACCTCGTCACCGATTGGATCAGGGAGAAATGCCCGCGTCATGCGACGGGTGCGAACTAGGTCGGTGAACTTCACCGCAGCAACCGTTAGTGCTTTTCGAGTTTGCCAAGCTTGGCGAGTGACTCTGCCATGGTC
>JBIKHN010000084.1:0-6907 GCA_044362135.1 Ilumatobacteraceae bacterium
TCGGGTAAACGGAAAGTCTCGTTCATGGGGATTTCGCCCCCGTTGCCCAAATGTGAACGCTTTGTGAAGTTGTAGACCCCTAGCCTGAAGTTGTGGCGGTAGCGACTCAACACATGCGGGTGGGATTAGCCCAGTTCAACCCCGTAGTTGGCGATATTGCGGGCAATTCGCGCCGAATCCGAGAGATGTATAACGCTGCGAACGGTGCAGGGTGCGACATTGTGGCCTTTCCAGAGCTTTGCGTTACCGGGTACCCGCCGGAAGACCTCGTGCTCAAATCTGGTTTTGTGGCTGAAAATCAGCAGGCAATGCGCGAGATTGTGGCTGAAACACAGGGCTGCGTGGCGGTGTTTGGTTTTGTCGATGGATCTCTGGGGTCTTTATCAAACTCGGCCGCCATTGCATCGAATGGGACATTGCACGGTACCTACAACAAACAACTGCTTCCGAACTACAGCGTGTTTGACGAAGAGCGATATTTCATTCCAGGTTCATCGTTCTCACTGTTCACCATTTGTGGCGTGCCTGTAGGAGTCACGATTTGCGAAGACATCTGGCAAGCGGATGGGCCAGTTCAGAAACAGGCTAGAGCCGGTGCAACGTTGAATATCAATATCAACGGTTCGCCGTACCACCGCGGAAAGTTTGATGAGCGTCAACACATGGTGGGCGATCGTGCACGAACAAATTCCTGCGCCATTGTGTATGTCAATCAAGTCTGTGGTCAAGACGAGTTGGTGTTTGATGGCGGAAGCATGGTGTTTGACCATCGCGGCGACATGTTGATGCGCGCCGAACAGTTTGGTGAAAGTTTGTCGTTCATTGACATCGCAGTAAACGAATCAAGTGTTGCAAGTGACGTTTCGGTGATTGAGATTTCACAATCAACTCGGGCAAGTGGTACTCGTCGTGAAGGAGTGATTACTCCAAACTCATCTGACATGGAACAAGTTTTTGGCGCGCTAGTACTGGGCACTCGCGACTATGTGCGGAAGAACGGATTCACCGATGTAGTCATTGGACTATCGGGCGGAATCGACTCTGCGCTTGTTGCTGCAATTGCTGTTGAAGCACTTGGTTCACAACACGTACATGGTGTTTCTATGCCGTCGCGTTATTCAAGCGAGGGCTCGTGCACTGACGCAGCGCTGTTGGCCAGAAACCTTGGAATAGATATGCAAACCATTTCCATTGAGCCTGCGTTTGCCGCGTACCTCGATATGACTGCAGAAAGTTTCGCAGGCAAGGCGGCGGATCTCACCGAAGAGAACTTGCAAAGCCGTGTTCGTGGCACCACGTTGATGGCGCTGTCAAACAAGTTTGGCTGGATGGTGTTAACGACTGGAAATAAGAGCGAACTGGCAGTTGGTTACTTCACGTTGTACGGCGACTCAGTTGGTGGTTATGCAGTCATAAAAGACTTGTTAAAGACCACGGTGTATGAGCTGTGTCGCTTTGTCAATGTGCGCGCAGGAAAAGAAGTAATTCCCGAAGCAGTGATTACCAAGCCACCATCTGCCGAATTGCGACCTGATCAACGTGATGACCAATCGTTGCCGCCTTATGAAGTGCTGGATCCAATTTTGGAACTGTACGTAGAGCAAGATCGCACAGCAGCTGAAATCATTGCGCTCGGGTTTGACGAAGTACTCGTACGGCGAATTTCACGGCTGGTCGATGTGAATGAATACAAACGCCGTCAAGGTCCACCAGGGGTTCGTGTTTCGTTGAAAGCCTTCGGTAAAGACAGGCGCTTGCCAATTACTAATGCGTATCGCGGTTAATTTCTTGTCATTACGCGTTGATAACGCGTAATGGTGATCGCACCAAGCAGACCGAAGAACGCACCCATTAATGCAGGGCCTTGAACGCCAAATGACTCAAACAAATTGGTGGCAACTATTGCCATCACTGCACGCCCAAGCGTTCCGGCGCCTAACACCCAACCGAGCCCTGTTCCTGGACTGTTGGGCACAAGTTTGGTAGCCAACGGCAACAGGCTGACCACCGAGAATTCGAAACCAAGGAAATAGATAAACACACCAATCAATCCAATGATCAAGTTCTGAGAACCGAGAACGAGGAAAATACCACCAGGAATAACGAGCAGCGCTCCCAAAGCAATGCTTCGCTCTTTGCCCCACTTGTCGGTTTGGCGAGCGCTACTCACCGATGCAACAAGCTCAACGAGTCCAAGAGAAAAACCTGCAACCGCCAGCCGAGCGGCGCCAAATTGAAATTCATCTTCAAGCCAAGCACCGAAGGTGACAAACAAGTTTTGTGCGCTGCACATAATAAAGAACATGGTGGCAACCACCAACCATGAGTTACCGGTGACTCGTTGAGGTGTGGTGCTGCGACTTTCATGAACCTCACGGACTTCATTGGTGACGCGATTGAAAATGACAACGGTTGAGACAACCAGGCACAAGACGGCAAATGCAAAACCGATTCTCCAATTTGTTGCAGCCGTGATTAAACCCATGACTGAAACACCAACGAGCAATCCAAGTGCCCACGCAGTTTCGGTCAGTCCAACAATTTTTCCGCGCTGGTTATAGGGAACGTGGTCAGCAATCCATGCACCAAGCCCAAGGTCGAAACTCTGCTTGGTCAGTGCAAGAACGGTCACGCCAACTGCAAACATTAAAGGCGAAGTAGACGCTGCGGCGATGGTGCAACCGAGAGCAGAACCAACGAGACCGAGCACCATGCTGTTGCGGTGCGTGAGACGATCGACGATGCGACCAGCGAGCGGTGAGGCGAAGCCGGAAAGTTCGCTGACAAAAATGGCGAAACCAAGCGTGGAAAGCGAAACGTCAAATCCTCGCGCGATAGTTGCCAGAAACAGCGGGGCGAATCGGTACGCGGCGTTGGCTACTAGTCGCGCAACAGTGACTGCAGTGATATTGCGGCGAATTTCCTTATCAAATGAATCATCAAGCAGTCGATTGAGCATGGTTACAGCGATTCTGTGGTGAGGTCATCGTCGACGAGAGTGACGAGATCTCCAACGCTAATGCGATTATCGCGATGCACATGGAACCAACTACCGCCAAGGTTTGGCAAACGTGGATTGCTTGCGCCAAGCACGTGACGCAGTGTGCGAATGACTCCACTATGACTAATGATGAGTGCTGTTCCGCCTTCACAACGCTGACGAATATCGATAAACGCGTCGGTGAGGCGTTCAACAATTGATTCGTCGGACTCAAACCCTTCAGGTTTGTTTCGCGATGCTAAAAACCCTGGCCATTGTTCTTCAATTTGTGTGCGAGTCAAACCTTCCCAAGGGCCAACATGGGTTTCTTGTAGGCGTTCGTCAGTTTCTACAGGACCAACTCCTTGCGCCTCGGAAATGATGTGCGCTGTTCGAAGCGCACGAAGCAGCGTGCTGGAAGCGATGTAGTCAAATGTTCCCAAACGCTGTGCGGCTTGACGTGCCTGCGCAATCCCGAGATCACTGAGTTCAATATCGGCGCGTCCCTGCCAGCGTTCTTCGATATTCCATAACGACTGTCCATGCCGTACGACAAGCAGACTTGCAATAACGCCGTTGGTAGACACGCCAAGGCAGGGTAGTGGCAAAGGTACGATGAGTTTGTGGCTCAACTGCGATTGTTCGCATCCGCTCGAGAGGCGGCTGGTTGTTCACGAGATGTCGTGCCCGGCAACACGGTTTCAGAAGTCATTTCTGAGGCGGTGGCTCGGTTTGGTGCCGATTTTGAGCGAGTGCTCGGCACCTGTCGAATCTGGGTAAATGGAGAGGTCGCCGAATCGGATGCACCAGTCAACGACAATGATGAGGTGGCAATTCTTCCTCCTGTCTCTGGTGGCGATCAATGAGTGATTTCTCCAATCTCGATCTTGCAGGTATCCGTGCCGCACGAACCGCAATGCAGGCACAAGAGGACGCTGTTTCATTTGTTCGCCGAATGGCCCAAGGCCGTTTAGATATTGCACGCGACGAGCAACGACGACGTGCGGAAAATTTGCCAACAAGCAACACCGCAACTGACTTGGCAGAGGTGTTTGGACAAGAGCACGGTGGCGGGTCTGCGCGCCCACCACGCGAAACAAATATTGCCACTGATCATCCGCTGGTGATGGAGCTTGAACAGTTATGTGATCGTGTGGGCTTCGGATCAATACGCACACTCGATGTTGAAGGTTTGCAGCGCGCAATTGAAGAACTCAGCGCATTTGAAAATGCTCGCTCGGGTGAACGTCGTTCATTGTTTGACCAAATTGATGCACTGACTGCCGAATTGGTGAAACGATATAAAGATGGCGGCGCAAACGTTGACGCGCTGCTGAATGACGACAACTGATTATGGTCGTAGACAAACGTCTGGCCGACGTTGGCAATTTCATTCGCCAACAGCGTGAACTCGCACAGCAGTCCATTCGTGACCTAGCAAAAGTTGCGGGAGTCTCGAATCCGTATTTGTCACAAATTGAACGTGGCCTTCGCAAACCATCGGCTGAGATTTTGCAGCAACTTGCGCGTGCAATGCAGATCTCCGCAGAAACGCTGTACGAACGGGCGGGCATTCTGGATCCGAGTGAGGTACCCCGCTCTGGCGTGGTTGATGCGGTGTCAACAGATCCCTATTTAACGACCGAACAAAAGCAAACGCTATTGTCGGTCTACCGCAGTTTTGTTGGTGAAAACGCCGATTCGCCCTCGAGCTGAACTAGGCGAAATAACTAGCCCTGCAGATAGGTTGAGTGTGTAATGCAACGCGTAGCCATTCTCTCTATGCATACCTCGCCTCTGGCTCAGCCAGGTGTTGGCGATGGTGGTGGCATGAATGTGTACGTGCGCGAGTTGGTTTCATCGCTTGCGAGCAGTGGAGTTGACTGCACCACGTATACGCGCAAATGGAAAGATGATCTTCCAGAAGTCATTGAGGTCGAACCGAACCATCGCGTTGTTCACGTGCAAGCTGGTGAAGTTGATCTGCCAAAGGAAGAGTTGCTCAGTGCGGTTGATGAATTCACCGATGGTGTTGCTTGGCATTTGCAGCATCGTGGTGGGGCCCACATTGTTCACGCAAACTATTGGCTCTCTGGCCTCGCTGGTCACCGCTTGAAACATGAGTTGGACTTGCCACTCGTAACAACGTTTCATACGTTTGCGCGAGTGAAAAGCTTGGGTGGCGATGTGGAGTCACCAATCCGCGACAAATCTGAACTTGAAATCATTGGTTGTGCAGACGCCATCATGGTCAGTTGCACTGAAGAGCAAGCACAGTTTCAGTCGCTGTATGGAAGTGCACCCGGATCAATAGAAGTGGTAGCGCCAGGTGTAGAGCGCGCGTTCTTTTCACCCGGTGATCGCCGCGGCGCGCGCCATGCACTTGGGCTTGGGTCAGGTCCAATGTTGTTGTTCGTAGGTCGTATTCAGCCATTGAAGGGTCTAGATGTTGCAGTGCGCACGCTCGCAGAAATTGGTCGTAGCGATGCGCAACTCATTGTTGTGGGCGGTGCGAGTGGAGTGGAAGGCGCAACAGAACTTGCACGAGTTGAAGCGCTTATTGAGGAACTTGGACTTGTTGGTCGCGTGAAGTTCTACGAGCCACAGCCACACCACTTGTTGTCAACGTTTTATCGCGCTGCAGACGTGGTATTGGTTCCTTCGCGCAGTGAAAGTTTCGGTCTTGTTGCGCTTGAAGCAGCCGCATGTGGAATTCCGGTCGTTGCAACGGCAGTTGGCGGATTGCTGAACCTGATCGAAGATGGCAAGACGGGGTTCCTTGTTCCAGGACGCGATGTTTCAGGCTTTGCTCGCTACACACGCCGACTACTTGATAATTCGTTGCTCGCAATTTCTATGGGTACTGCTGCTGCGCATCGCGCGCAGGCATATTCGTGGAAGTCAGCAGCATTGAAAGCCCGCAGCGTGTACACCGAGTTGCTTGAGCGCGACTTGGTTGCGTGTTCCTAGTGTCTGATCTGTTTGACGACGCGGCTCTTGCCCGAACGGAGCGACAAATTGATGAATGGTTGGCGCGCGAAAAAACGCAAAATGAGCTGATTCTTGCGGTTGATCGTTCCACCGATCAGGAAATTCGTTGGTACGTGCGTATGGCAGGTGAAGAAAAGGAGTTCACTACCGTGTGGCTCACTTTGGGACAACGAACACTTCGATTCGAAACCTACGTCATGCCAGCACCCGAAGAAAATGCACAGACGCTGTACGAAGCGTTGCTTCGTCGAAACGAAAAACTCGTAGGGGCTCATTTTTCAATAGGTCAAGAAGATGCGGTGTTCCTTCGAGGTGAGATTCCGCTTGCGGCTCTAAATGAAAAAGAGTTAGACCGTGCAATCGGCACCCTGTATTCGACGGTGGAGCAAAGTTTTGGTTCGCTCATCCGTATCGGATTTGCCAGCCGCTTTACCGACTAGCCGTACACATCGTTGTGCGTTCGGGTTATTGGCGATCGGAGAAGTTGTCCAATAACTCGAACCACATAAGTCGCTAACCTGACCACATGCAAAAAGAGCCAATCACGTTTGTGGGTGGTGGCAATATGGGCGGCGCAATCATTGAGGGCTTATTGCGCGCTGGTTGGAAAGCCACCGACATTTCCGTGGTCGAACTTTCTGCTGATCGCCGCAGTGCATTGCAGGATTTGTTCCCTGGAATCAAAACCAGCGAAGCGATTGGCCCATGTTCTGCAGCGGTCATTGCAGTTAAACCTGGTGGTGCTGTCGAAACATGTGCTGCACTCAGCAAGGCTGGCGCAACTCGCGTGCTGTCCATTGCCGCAGGTGTCAGTGCTTCTGACTTGCAGAATGCGTCGGGCTCGCACACTTCTGTGGTGCGTGCAATGCCCAACACACCTGCGCTCATTGGCGAAGGAATGGCTGGCATTTGTGCAACAGAATCCACATCAGAAGA
>JBIKHN010000013.1:0-19618 GCA_044362135.1 Ilumatobacteraceae bacterium
TGGGCGACAAAGTTTCGTCACGTAAAGCAGCGCTGCGCGGTGGTGCACCAATTGTTCCTGGCACCACCGAGTTCGTTACCACGGCAAAAGAAATTCAAGACTTCGGTAATGAATTTGGTTGGCCAGTGGCAATTAAAGCAGCGTTCGGCGGCGGTGGACGTGGCATGAAAGTGGTGCAGTCTGCAGATCAAGTACAAGAAGCAATGGACTCTGCACAACGCGAGTCGAAAGCATTCTTTGGCCGCGACGAAATTTATGTTGAGCGCTACCTCACCTGGCCGCGCCACATTGAAGTTCAACTTGTTGGCGACAAGCACGGCAACGTGGTGTGGGTTTCTACCCGCGACTGCTCTGCTCAGCGTCGTCACCAAAAACTGATTGAAGAAGCACCAGCACCAGGACTACCCGACGGTGTTGAAGAAGCAATGGGCGAAGCAGCCGTGAAGGCTGCGAAAGCAGTTGGCTATTACAACGCCGGAACTGTTGAATTCATTTTCCAAGACAACGACTTCTTCTTCTTGGAAATGAACACGCGCTTACAGGTAGAGCACCCGGTTACCGAAGTGATTACAGGAATCGACTTGGTGGAATGGCAAATTCGTGTTGCCAGCGGCGAGAAGTTGCCAATGACGCAGAAGCAAGTTGCTGCATGTCGCAACGGACACGGCATTGAAGTTCGCATTAACGCAGAAAACGCAACAGCAGGAAAATTCCTTCCATCACCTGGAACTATTACCAAGCTGACAACGCCGGACGGATTCGGAACACGTTTCGACGGCGGCTACGAAGCCGGCGACACCGTAAGCCAGTACTACGACAACTTGGTTGGCAAGTTGATTGTGTGGGGCAAAGACCGCGACACCGCAATTGCTCGCACGATTCGCGCACTCGACGAAATGGTGATCGAAGGCGTACACACCACCATTCCTGCCGACCTCGCAATTCTTCGTCACCCAGACTTCTCTGCTGTAACGCACAGCACCAAGTGGGTGGAAGAAACACTCGACTTGTCGGGCATGGTGAGCAGTGCGGGCGGCACCGCAACAAACGACGAAGGTCTTGTAGAACGCGCCACCACCATTGAAGTGAACGGCAAGCGCTTCGACGTGAAGATGTGGGTGCCTGAGTTTGCAAGCGGCCCTGTGAAGAAGTCAAACAAGCCAACACGTGGCTCGGGCGGCTCCGGCGGCGCTGCAAACAGCGGCGATGTTGCTGCACCAATGCAGGGCACCATCGTGAAAGTTTCTGTTGAGGTTGGCCAGCAAGTTGCGGTCGGCGATTCGGTAGTTGTGCTTGAAGCAATGAAGATGGAAAACCAGATCACTGCTGAAAAGGCAGGAAAAGTCACCAAAGTCAATGTAAAAGTTGGCGACAAGGTGGGTTCTGGCGACATCCTCGTCGTAATTGAATAAGCGCTAATCCAGCCGCGCGACTAGTTTGTGTGCGTGACAAGTGTGCCTGACAACGAAGAAATTGCCCCAACACCAGAGGCCGCAGCAAGCGGACTTGCCGCAGAACGAACACGTCGTTTAGACCGCATTGACGCCATGCGTGCAGCAGGCGTAAACCCGTACCCATACCGCTTCGATCGCACGCACACCCTTGTTGAAATTCGCGAACAGCACGGACATCTTGAAGCGGGCACTGAAACCGAAACACGTGTCACCGTTGCTGGCAGAATTTTGTTGAAGCGCGATCAGGGCAAACTTATTTTCTGCACCATTCGCGATCGCGCAGCAGACATTCAGTTATTCATTTCGAAGTCCGTTGTTGGTGACACCGAGTTTGACGAAATTAACGAACTCGACCTTGGTGACTGGGTTGGTGTCACTGGTTTAGTCATGACCACTCGCAAAGGCGAGTTGTCCATCAAGGTAGAGAGTGCGCAATTGTTGTCGAAGGCTGTGCGACCTCTTCCCGACAAGTGGCACGGACTTACTGACGTAGACACGCGCTACCGCCAGCGCTACGCCGACTTGATCATTAACGAAGAGGCGCGACGCACGTTTGAAATTCGCCACGCCACTATTGCCAGCTTCCGCAAAACATTGCACGACAACAAGTTCATTGAAGTGGAAACACCTGTGCTGCACATGGAAGTCGGTGGCGCGCACGCTCGCCCATTCGTTACACACCACAACACACTCGACATGCAGTTGTTCTTACGCATTGCGCTTGAGTTGCACTTGAAGCGCCTCATTGTTGGCGGCATGGAGCGCGTGTTCGAAATTGGTCGCGTGTTCCGCAACGAAGGAATTTCTACGCGCCACAACCCCGAGTTCACCATGATGGAGAGCTACCAAGCCTTCGGTGACTACACCGAAGTGATGGCACTGACCGAAGAACTGATTACGAATGCTTCACGCGATGCACGTGGCACCACCACCGTGGTCATTCAGGGCAACGACTTCGACTTGGCACAACCATGGCGCAAAGCCCGCATGATCGACTTGGCCAGCGATGCAACAGGAGTAACACTGCATCCATCAATGGATGTTGCAGCAGTGCGCGAAGTTGCTACCAAACACAAGATCAAGTGCGAGAAGCACTGGGGCTCTGGCCGCATTATTGAAGAGATCTTCGCCGAGTTGTGCGAAAAAGACTTGATCACCCCGACGTTTGTTACACACCACCCTGTTGAAATTTCGCCACTTGCTCGCCAAGACCGCGATGACCCGCACCTCACCGAACGTTTTGAGTTATTCATCGGTGGACGCGAAATTGCAAACGGTTACAGCGAGTTGAACGACCCGATTGAACAGCGCAAGCGCTTTGAAGACGAGCAGTTGGCAAAAGAAGCCGGCGACAACGAAGCCGGAAGCTTGGACGAGGACTACCTACGCGCACTCGAGTTCGGTATGCCACCAACTGCAGGACTTGGCATTGGCATCGACCGCTTGGTCATGTTGCTCAGCGATGCCGGCTCCATCAAAGACGTGATCTTGTTCCCTACCCTTCGACCAGAGGCGAAATAACCATGAGCACAACACAAGCCTGGGGAGTTGGCATTGCAACTGTTGCAGCAGACGGCACCACACTCGATACTTACTTCCGTCATCTTGGACTTGGCGAAGCAGTTCCTACAGGTACACCAACCGAGTCGCAGACTCACACCGACCCGCGTCGTGGAGTTTCACTCGTTCCTACTTCGTTAGTTATTGACACCACTGCAGCACCAACAAGTGCAAGCGATGTGTATTTGCGTTTGCACTTGCTGTCGCACCGACTTGCCAAGCCGCGCACGGTGAACCTGGATGGCGCATTTGGCTTGCTCGCCAACGTTGCCTGGACATCAATTGGTCCAGTTGCACTCGACGCTCTTGAAGACGTGCGCTACAACCAACTGAAGCAAGGCCTTCAACTTGTAGTGAATGGTATTGACAAGTTCCCACGCATGACCGACTACGTGGTGCCAAGCGGTGTTCGCATTGCCGATGCAAGCCGTGTTCGCCTTGGCGCTCATCTTGCTAGCGGAACCACCGTGATGCACGAAGGCTTCTGCAACTTCAATGCGGGAACTCTTGGCGCTTCAATGGTGGAAGGCAGAATTTCTGCTGGCGTTATTGTTGGCGACGGTTCCGACATTGGCGGCGGCGCATCCATCATGGGCACGCTTTCTGGTGGCGGAAAAGAAATGGTGACCGTTGGCGAGAAATGCTTGCTTGGTGCAAACAGTGGCCTTGGCATTTCGCTTGGCAACAACTGCGTCATTGAGGCCGGTTTGTATGTGACCGCAGGAACGCAAGTGAAACTGCCAGACGGCGCAACCGTGAAGGCACGCGAACTCTCTGGCGCAAACGACTTGCTCTTCCGTCGTAACAGCCTTTCGGGTGCAGTAGAAGTGGTGCAGCGCACCGGCAGCTGGGGCGGCCTCAACGCCGCATTGCACAAGAACTAGCAATAGTCTGTCGCCATGACGTTTGACGATTTCCGCACGTTGGTTATTGCACGCCGCACTCAGTTGATGATGGATCTCGAGCGCGAGGTGGACATGGACTTGATCAACAAGTTGTGCGATGTTGCTGCATGGGCGCCGAATCATCAGCTCACCTGGCCTTGGTTGTTCGGCGTGTTCACTGGTGATGCTCGCCGAGCACTTGGCGATGCCACTGCAGAAGCAATGCAACGCCACGGCGACACTGAAATGAAAGTGACCAAAACTCGCACCAAATATTTGCGAGCGCCTGTGATTGTTGTTGTTGGCACCTTGCAAGGCGAATCTGAATTACAAACCGAAGAAAACCGCGACGCGGTTTCTGCAGGAATTCAAAACATGTTGCTCGGCGCAACCGCAATGGGACTTGGCAGTTTTTGGTCAAGTTGCCCGAAAGGTGCAAACGACGATGTAGCGAAGCACTGTGGCTGGCCTGAGGGTACGCACATCACTGCGATGTTGTACCTGGGTTGGCCGAATCGCGAAATTCCTGACCGCGAACGACCAGCGCCCGCAATCACCTACTTCAACTAACTCAGCCCGGGCGGTACACGCCAAAAACGTCGCGCAACGCGTCGCTTACTTCGCCAAGTGTTGCGCTGGCTCGCAAGGCTTCTTTCATTGGGTGCAAGACGTTGCCTGTGCCCTTTGCGGCTTCGCGCAAAACATCGAGTTTTGCCGTAACCAACGCCATATCGCGGTTGGCTTTGTACTTCGTGAGGCGGTCAACCTGTCCTTGTTCCAAACCAGGAATTGGCGGTGTAATTTTTGGCTCTGGTTCGTTGTCCACCGTGAACTTGTTGACGCCAACCAACACGCGAGTCTGATCGTCGATCGACTTCGTGTAGCTGTATGCGGCTTCTTCAATCTCATCCATCTGGAAACCGGCTTCAATGGCCTGTACTGCCCCGCCCATCTCGTCGATGCGCGCAATGTATTCGTATGCCAAGCGCTCAACTTCATTCGTCAGCGCTTCAACAAAGAACGAACCAGCAAGAGGGTCTGGTGTGTCGGTTACGCCACTTTCGTAGCCAATGATTTGCTGTGTACGCAATGCAATACGCGCAGCTTCTTCAGTTGGCAGGCTGAGCGCTTCGTCATAACCATTGGTGTGAAGGCTTTGTGTTCCACCCAACACCGCAGCCATGCTTTGCACGGCAACACGAACCACGTTGTTCAACGGTTGCTGCGCGGTGAGAGTTGACCCACCAGTTTGTGTATGGAAGCGCATGAGTTTGCTTGCTTCCTTCTTGGCACCAAAACGATTGGTCATGATGTCGTGCCACATGCGGCGGCTAGCGCGGAATTTGGCTACTTCTTCGAAGAAGTTGTTGTGACCGTTCCAGAAGAAGCTGAGACGTGGACCAATGTCGTCCACATCGAGACCAGCATCAATTGCTGCTTGCACGTATGCAATGGCATTCGACAACGTGAACGCGAGTTCTTGTACTGCCGTGCTTCCCGCTTCGCGGATGTGATAACCGGAAATAGAAATGGTGTTCCACTTTGGAACATTCTTTGAGCAGTATTCGAAAATGTTGGTGATGATGCGCATCGACGGCTTCGGTGGATACACATATGTTCCGCGCGCAATGTATTCCTTCAACAGGTCATTTTGAATGGTGCCGCTAATTGCCGTGCTTGGCACTCCACGCTCTTCAGCAACCAACTCGTACATCAACAGCAAAACTGCAGCCGTTGAGTTAATGGTCATCGATGTGGTGACTTTGTCGAGCGGCAAGTCGGCAAGCAACGTGCGCATGTCGTCGAGTGAGTCGATGGCAACGCCAACTTTTCCTACTTCACCGGCCGAACGCGCGTGATCGCTGTCGTAGCCCATTTGCGTTGGCAAGTCGAATGCACAACTGAGTCCTGTTTGACCAGCCTCGAGCAAAAACTTGAACCGTTGGTTCGTGTCAGCGGCACTACCGAAGCCCGCGTATTGACGCATGGTCCACAGGCGGTCGCGGTGCATGGTTGGATAGATGCCGCGGGTGTAAGGCTGCTGGCCAGGAGCGCCAAGCGCGGTTGCAGGATCGAAGGCACCCAGCGATTCGGCTGTGTACAACGGATTAATGGTGATGCCGGAGTCGGTCTGGCGCTCAGAAGGGGTTTCAGCCATGGGTCTAGGTTACGAGATTGAGCCCAAATTGTCGCATGGCTAGCCTTGCCTTATGACCGCAACCGAGAACAGCACCCGCAAGATTGACGGAGTCGAACTGAAGCCACGCGAATTGGCATCAATTGGTCGACCAAAATACGACTCAGTTGAAGACGAACGCCGAGCGCGAAAAATTGGCCTTGCCGCTGCGCTTCGCGTGTTTGGCCGCCTTGGATACGGAGAAGGCGTTGCCGGACACATCACTGCACGTGACCCAGAATTCACTGACTGCTTTTGGGTGAACCCATTTGGCAAGAGTTTCCGCCATATGAAAACCAGTGACCTCATTTTGGTGAACCATGACGGCGAAGTGGTGTACGGAACACAACCAGTGAACCGCGCAGCGTTTGTACTGCACGCAGCAATTCACAAAGCACGACCAGATGTGATTGGTGCAGCACATGCGCACTCCACGTATGGCAAAGCGTGGTCATCACTTGGTCGCAAGCTTGACCCGATTACGCAAGACGCGTGCATTTTCTACGATGACCACACCGTCATTTCTGAACAAGGTGGCAAAGTGGTGTTCGAAGTTGCAGCAGGCGAAGAATTCGCATCTCTGTTCCCAACTGGCAAAGCAGCCATTCACCAAAATCATGGACTATTTACTGTTGGCACCACGGTTGAAGCCGCAGCATTTTGGTTCATCACCATGGACCGCAGTTGCCAAGCACAACTTCTTGCCGAAGCAGCGGGAACGCCGAAACTCATCGATCATGATTCGGCTACATACACACAGCAACTCACGGGTTTCGCAGATGCAGGTTGGTTCCAGTTTCAACCGTTGTTCCAAGAAATTTGCGCAACAGATCCTGACCTGTTCGATTGAGCGGTAACACTGCACCACTCGCGCAGAATTCGCTGAGTACCCGAGTTGGCGGTTTACCGCCCGAGTTGTTTTTCATTTGTTCTGCCAGCGCGCAATACATTGGTGCCGTCATAGCTTTTCGATTATTTGACCGCGTTGCACCAGAAAGCGTTGCATGGTTGCGTGTCATTGCTGCTTCATTGATTCTGATCATCTTTTCTGCACCACGACTGATTCGTCAGGGCAAGTGGTCGCGTAGCGAACTGATTTCGGCAGCAGCATTTGGAATTTCAGTTGCACTCATGAACCTCACGTTCTATTTGGCAATTGATCGTTTAGATTTAGGCAAAGGTGTGGCCATTGAATTCATTGGGCCAATTTGTGTCGCTGCATTTCAGACAAAGACCCGACGCAATGCGCTCGCACTGGCTCTGGCAACAATCGGAGTTCTCATTCTTTCGGGATTCGAACTTGGCAATGAACCACTTGGCCTGCTGTTTATCTTCCTCGCCTCTGCCTGTTGGGGCGCTTACATTGTGATCGGTTCTAAAGTTGCCCAACTGAATCGCGGTGTTTCCGGACTTGGCGTTGGACTTGCAATTGGCGCTGTGGTTATTACCCCATTTGGTGCAGCAAACAGCGGACCGGCATGGAGCTCTCCTTCCATTCTTTTTGCATGCCTGTTAGTTGGTCTGTTTTCGAACGCACTTGGTTATGGAATTGAGCAATCAATTATGCGCAAAATTCCTGTGCGCAGATTTTCTGTGTTGCTCGCATTACTTCCTGTCACTGCAGTGGTGTTTGGATTTCTCTTTCTCGATCAGACACCAACGCTGATTGATTTGCTTGGGATGTCCCTCGTGTTAGTTGGCGTAGTGGTGCAGCAACGAGATGTACTGCCCGCAGCCAGCGAAACCGCGTAATTAGCGCTCAAGGGTGACCACACCCTGCCGATACATATCGGTAGACTGATGTGAAGCCATTGAGGAGATTTCTCACTATGCGCGTCCCCCACAAAATTTCTGCAGTTCTTTGCGTACTCGTCAGCAGTGCCACTCTGCTGTCCACCGTTGTCGTACCTGTTCAGGCTGATGATGGTCAGTTGCCCATTGCCATTCAAATTGAAGGCCGTGGATACGGCCACGGACGCGGAATGAGTCAGTACGGCTCGTACGGATACGCCACGGTGTACGGATGGTCGTGGGACGCAATTCTCAATTTCTATTACGGCGGCGCAACAGGAAACACTCTCGGATCGCTCGCCGACCCAGGTCAAGAAATGACCACTTGGTTGAGAGAGATGAATAACGCACAGACTGCTGTTATTTCCGATGGCAACAACGCTGTGTTTCTGCAGGACCCAACACCTGGTCGCACATGGGGGTCTCTCGTTGCCCGCGAAGTTGCCAACCGCGTGTACCGCGTGTGGGGAACGCAAGAACGTCGATGCGCATCTGCTGGAGCAGACCCGGCAGCAGAAGGTTTCGCCTTGATCGGTGACGTGCAAAACGTTGCATCGTTTACCACCACGGTTGGTGCCGACCCAGCAGCCGCACCAACCCAACTCATAGGTTTGTGCGAACCACGAACAGGTTCAACACGATTCAAAATTCGTTACTACCGCGGCGAAATTCGCGCAGTGAATAACTCACGCGGTGAAAACCGCACCATCAACGCAACGTCCATTGAGAGTTACTTACGTGGTGTCGTGCCTCGCGAATCTCCTGCCGAATGGGGCGCTGCTGCAGGTGGAGCGGGAATGAATGCATTGCGCGCACAAGCAGTTGCCGCCCGTTCATATTCGGCAACCGAGAACAGGTACGCAGGTCTTGCTCGCACATGTGATTCGCAGGATTGTCAGGTGTACGGCGGCGCGCTATTGCGCGAATCGATTAACGCAAACCCCACTGCACTGGAACACCCGTACACCGATCAGGCCATTGCAGAAACGGCTGGCGTTGTGGTCATGACGCCAAAGGGCCTGCCGTCGCGCACCGAATTCACCTCCAGCAATGGCGGACGCACTGCAGGCGGCACCTTCCCTGCCCAAGCAGACCCGGGCGACTTAGCAAGCGAACCCGTGAACGCGCTCCTTGTGTGGACGCGAGTGTTTTCAGCGGCAGCAATTCAAGCCAAGTACCCAGCAGTCGGAACATTGACTTCGGTGGTCACAAATCATGACGGTCTGGGTGGCGATTGGAATGGTTACGCCACCAGCGTCACCATTAACGGCACTGCAGGCAGCGTGACGGTCACAGGATGGGCATTTAAGACCACCTTCGATATTCCTGCGCCATGGTTTGAAACAACAAATGTGGTGAGCGCACCATTTGATGCTGCACCTGTTGGATCATTTCTGTTTATTGGCGACTCAGTTGGCGAAAGCATGAAGGCTGAATTCAACGCAGTGGTAACACCTGCGTATCCGTCCATGAACTACCAAGCACTGTCTAATCGCTGCATGGTTGGACCAAGCTGTGTTGCCGCTGCCATTGGGCTTCCAGACGCTCCTGCAATTATCAATTCGCTTACTCCAGAGCAGTACCCAAATATCGCCGTCATTCAGCTTGGTTACAACGACGACCCGAACACGTTGCAGTCAGATGTTGATCAAGTAGTGAATGCGCTCAACGCGCGCGGAATTCAGCGCGTGGTGTTTATCAACTTGTCAACGCGGCGCACTTCACGCAACTATGCGCTGTCGAACGCCGTGCTTGCCAACGCTGCAACCAGCTACCCCAACGTGTCGGTGTTGGACTGGAACGCGGCAAGCAGCGCACCAACACAAGGCCGTTGGTTTAGAGACGACATTCACCTCACCAACACAGGACGCGCACAATTTGCGTTGTTCATTCGCAATCAACTCGACGCATTGCGTGCTAACGGCTTAATTGCCAGCGGCATAGCAACCATCGTTCCGCTTGGTGTGCCAATGGCCCGAGGCGACCGAGGCAACAACGTGAAGTTGTTGCAAACCCAGTTGAATACGTACTTCAAATTGCCGAAGAAGAAGCGCATCGTTATAGACGGCGTATTTGGCAAGGGCACTGCGTCATGGGTAACCCAGCTAGAAACCAACAACGGCCTTCCAGTTGACGGCATTGCCGACGACGCGGTGCTTGCGGTGTTGAGCATTGATCCATCCACCATCACCCTGAAACTTGGCACGAAGCATGCAACGGTTGCCACAGCGCAAACCGCACTCGCCCGCGTATTGAAGGTGAAAGTGAAAGCCGATGGAGTGTTCGGACCTGGAACGGTGCGCTTGGTGAAGCGTTTCCAAAAAACAGTTGGGCTTAAACAATCAGGCGTGATTAATCGCGAAACCTGGTTGGCGCTACTTAGCGCTTCATCCCAGCGGTAAAACGCGCTTCCCACGCAGCAGTACTGACCATTTCTGGGTAGATGGCGCGATATTGGCGCTTCAGGCGGCCATAGGAAAAAGCAATAGCAACAATGGATTTTGCCACCTGACCCAGCAGTGAAAAGAACCGTTTGGTGTCACGTTCGACTACGTAGCCATCGGCAATCCTGTCGTGGCGATACAAAATGCGATTTCGCAATGTGGAGATTCCTACCGCACGTGCATCAATGGGTGCAATACCGTAACCAGGTAAACGCAATTGGCGTGGAATGATGTATCCACCTAAAAGTAGCACTGCAAAAACAAATCCAACCGCGCGAAGTGCTTTATGGCGCGGTCTCTGCGGCTCGATTGCTGCAAGTTCTGGCGACAACGGTGCTGGCTTCTCCTCTGCACACTGTCGTAACTCATCGTGCAACGCTGCATGATCAACGTTCATCCATTCACCTGGGCCAGCAAGATAGGCCTTCAGGCCTTTGAGCATGTATTCGGTGCTGGCATATCGCATCGAGAACAAGTTACGAAATCCAAACGAAGCGAAGCGATACGCCAGGTTCCACCAGTGATGCTTGTCGAACACCAATGTGTCGACAAGCGCCATGTTGCGTGACTCATAGAACAGCGAACTCGGGTTGTTCTTCAAGCCAAAGTCGGCGTGCCACACAATGACGCCATTTAAGGTGACGCTGTGCTTGCCAGTGTGCATCAGACCAAACGCAACATCGTCGCCGCGAACAAACACTGGCAGCGGATTTTTGTTCGTAATTGAAATTGGAAATGCGGTGTACCACCAGGCGGTGTAGTCAAACGGAATCTCTGGTGCGTCGACCACGGCAAGTTCACGCTTGCGTAAATCGTCTTCGCGGCCGATTGCGCGTAACGGGTAGATCGAACGAAACGAGTACTCCGACCCCGCCTCAAACTGCATCCACGGGCGCTCTTCGCTGAGCATGGCGCCATGTACGCACAACTTCGGGTCGCGCGCGTTTGCGAACAACGCCATGGTGCGCACCAGGGCTTCTGGTTCAAGCGTGATGTCGTCGTCCATGAACAGCACGTGCGTTGCCCAACCTTGTTTACGCAATTCAATAAGCCCGCGAGCAAAGCCGCCTGCACCACCAAGGTTGCCGTTTGGCACTACTTGTAAAGGTGCGTCTGCAGGAGCATCAAACGTGACATTCTGTGCGTTGTCTACAACGAACACGCGAACACGACCATGCAACACATCGATGCTGCGTTCAAGTTCCAACACATTGCTGACAGTTTTGCGAACGTACTCTTGGCGATTAAACGTGGTGATGGACAGCGACAGCTTCACATCGTGTGCTGGTGCGTCTGCACTCACCCATTCGCCGCCCGTGATGCACACTTCGCCGCCTTGCGCCAACACCCGAACGAAGTAGGTGCCGTACATGGTTGACTGCAGATTTGGGAGCAAAAACTCAATAAATACAGGGCATCCTTCGCCTTGTGGCAACGGCTCTGAAGCCACCACGGTTTCACCGCGTGCACTCACTCCAACCACTTGTGCAATTCCTATGCCAGATGCGCGCACGCGAACTGCGAGCGCATTCACGGTGGTGATGCGACTCCAACGTCCGGCCGCAAACACGCCAAACGAAGTATCAAACGACACCTCGGCGCCATCTTGTAGCACTGCACCACCGGGAACAAGTTTTGTCGTGCCATCAAAACGCGCATACAACAATGGCTCTGTCGTGGTTTCGGTTGGCAAAACCAAACGTTGTAGCAACTGTGTCATTATGAGCCGCTCAACGGGTCGGTGAAAAATGAGGGAATTGAACTGTTCGTATTTATTGCCTCAAGAATGCCGCTTGCAGCATTGAGTGCTTCGTGAATCGTGACGTCCATGTCGAGATAACGATACGTGCCAAGGCGACCCAGAAACGTAACGCCTTGTTGCGCACGGGCTTGCTCAACGTATTTCACTAGCTGATCTTTTTCTTCAACCAAGCGAATTGGGTAATACGGCGTATCGGATTCACCACACAAACGTGAATACTCTGTGTAGGTCACCGACTTGTCGTGATGCTCCCATGGTGCGAAATGCTTGTGCTCAGTAATGCGTGTGTACGGCACACTTTCGTCGCAGTAATTCAACACTGGACAACCCTGCACGTCACCATCTTTCACTTCTTGAACGAAGTCCAGTGTGCGATACCCAAGGCGACCGTGCTCGAAACCAAAATATGCATCAATCGGGCCAGTCCACACCACGTGGTCATATGCATGCGACGACGCAGGGTTAAATGCCGTTGACAAATGCACTGTGATCGACGGGTGATCCAAAATCGCTTCCACAATTGGCGTGTATCCGTGTTCAGGAATTCCTTGGAACGGATGGTTGAAATACGAGTTGTCGGCGGTGAAACGCAACGGCAATCGCGCAAGAATGCTGGCTGGCAACTCTGTTGGCTCGACACCCCATTGCTTTTTCGTGTAGCCCTTGAAGAATGCTTCGTACATTTCGCGACCAACAAAACGAAGCGCCTGGTCCTCGAATGAAACAGGGTTGGTAATGGTCTTGTCGGCTTTTTCTGTGATGAACGCTTCAGCTTCTTCTGGCGTGAAGTTGGTGCCAAAGAAATCGTTGATCAGCGTGAGGTTCATTGGCAGCTGATACTTCTTGCCACCGCTCATGGCACTCACCGTGTGGCGGTAGGACTTCATCACTCCAAAGCGCGTGATGTAGTCCCACACGTGCTCGTGTTGCGTATGGAAGATGTGTGGGCCGTACACGTGCACCATGACGCCAGAGTCGTGGCGCTGAGTAAAGCAGTTGCCAGCAACGTGGTTGCGGGTGTCAAAGACTGTGGCTGTGTGTCCGGCTTCAGCTATTTGGCGAGCCACCACAGCACCTGAAAAGCCGGCGCCAACGATGGCAAAGGACCGTGACACCACGGCTAAATACTAGTTACTTAGTGAGAAAGCCAAGGGGCGCATGCGCCTTCCAAGTCACGAACTTCAATGCGATCACGGTTGGCATATGTCACCTGATTGTTTGGGTCTGGGCGCAAACGGAAGGTGCGGAACGACATCTCAGTGGTGTCGATGGCAAGGATTCTGCCCGACAGCGAATCGCCAAGACCAAGCAACACCTTGATGGTCTCCAGCGCCTGAATTGAGCCAACAATTCCAGGCAACACGCCAAGTACACCAGCTTCTGCGCAACTTGGTGCAAGTTCTGCAGGAGGTGGCTCGGGAACCATGTCGCGATAGGTCGGACCGTTCTTCGGATCGAACACAGTGACCATTCCTTCGAAACGGAAAATGGATCCGTGCACAACCGGAATACCGAGCTTGATGCTTGCGTCATTCAACAAGTAACGACTTGGGAAGTTGTCTGCGCCGTCCACAATGACGTCGTAGCCAGCAATGATGTCCATGATGTTGCTTGCTTCTAAGCGAGTGTCGTACGCAATAACTTTTACATCGGGGTTCAACAATTGCAACGTCTTCTTTGCCGACTCCACTTTGCGATCACCAATGCGCTCAATGTTGTGCAAAATTTGGCGTTGCAAGTTTGATGCATCTACTTCGTCCATGTCGACGATGCCAATGGTGCCAATTCCGGCAGCAGCCAAGTACATCGCTGCTGGTGATCCAAGACCGCCTGCGCCAAGCAACAACACTTTGCTCGACAACAACTTTGACTGGCCCTCTACCCCAACTTCAGGCAACAAAATATGGCGTTGATAACGATTGCGTTGCTCTGCAGTTAGCACAGCAGGCGTGCGCCACGTGCGGCCTTCGTCTTTCCATTTTTGGAATCCGCCGGCAACTGAAACAACGTTGGTGTAGCCAAGTTCGTGCAATGTTTTTGTGGCGAATGCACTGCGTACACCGCCTGCGCAATACACCAACACCGGTGCAGTCTTTTCAACAATGCGACCTTCAATTTGTGCTTCCAAGTGACCGCGCGGAATATGCAACGCGTCTGGCAATGCACCTTGTTCGTACTCGTCTGGTTCACGAACGTCGAGCACAAGCACTCCACCAGCGGCAATACGCGATGCTGCCTCGTTCGTGTCAATCTCGGTAATTTGTGATTTTGCTTGCGCAAGTAGGTCGCGGAAACCAGCCATGGGGGAACCTCCGGTTAATACCCTACCAATTCAGTCGGGAATTCACGAGGCCCTGACTATTCAACGATTTGCGGAAGCACCGTGCCAATGTCGTCATTGATCACGATGTCGGCGTAGCGATCCATGTCCGTTGGTTGACCATTCACAATGATGACGTGTGCCCCGTTGGCTTTGGCACGCGGAACGATATTTGCCGCTGGATACACGCGCAACGACGAACCTACGACCAGCAACACGTCGCATTCATCGGCTGCGAGTAACGCCGCTTCGATGACATCTTGCTTTAATGACTCTTCAAACAAGATGGTGTCGCTTTTCAAAATGCCGCCACACAGCAAACACTTTGGGTCGGTGTCGCCTTGAAGCACGCGCTCCACCGCTGCTCGCATGGGGTGCGTGTCTTTACATTCCCAACACACCGCAACATGCATGGTGCCGTGCAATTCGTGCACCATTTCGGGGTGATTTCCAGCCTTTTGATGCAACCCGTCAACGTTCTGCGTAGCCACTGCGCGCAATACTCCACGCTGTTGCAGTTGCACTAACGCCTTGTGACCGATGTTTGGTTCGGCTGTCCATGCCAAATTGCGCGCACGGTTCTGCCATGCGATTTTCCGCACTTCTTCGTCATTCAGGTAGTAACTGAGTGTTGAGGTTTTTTCGGCGAGCGGATTTTTTGTCCACAAACCGTTTGGTCCACGAAAATCAGGAATACCCGAATCGGTTGAAATACCCGCGCCCGTGAACGCAGTGATGCGTTGTGCTGCACGCAATAGTTCGCGAGCGCGCTCGATAAGTGGTGTGAGATCGTTCATAGAAAGCGCAACTGAGTTACGCACAAATCGTGCCACGGCGTGGTGGTGGCGCACACATCGGACCGATGAACAAATCACCCGAACTGCTCACCCAGCCCACCATCGTGGTTGTGCCCTGGATTGACCCCGTGGTCGACACTGCTGGCGCATCACTGTTTTCTCGCTATGTCGAGCTGTATTGGTTACCCGTACTTGGGCCAAGCGCGCTGTGGATCTTGCGCCGCATCGCGATGGGCTTTGAAACGTTTCCCGCGGGTTACGAGATGGATTGCGCCGCCACTGCAAACGACATCGGTCTCAGCTTCACGCAGAGCCCCAACAATTCGTTTACACGCTCGTTGCAACGTTGCTTGTATTTCGGAGCAATACAGCCCCACCAGGGCGGTCTGGCAGTGCGCTGTTACTTGCCTGCAATTAGCAAGCGGCACCTACAACGACTCTCGCCAGCATTACGCGAAGTTCACGAAGCCTGGAACCCCGGCAACATGTCTGGCGACGACACCGCTTCAAGCCAAGGCACGTAATTTTCCATAAACGCCCACGACACTCGGTGAATGGCACTTGGGCCATACCCCTGAAGCGCCACTCGATGTTTTGGGCACGGGTAACCCTTGTTCGTGTCGAAGCTCCACATTGGGTAGTCCAAGGCGTATTCACGCATCAATCGATCTCGTGAAACTTTTGCCAACACTGATGCAGCAGAAACCGAGAGGCAGGATGCATCTGCTTTCACGTGTGCAACCACATGACCAACTAACGGGGAAACGAAATCCCACTTGCCGTCAATGACCGCTGCTGCGGTTTTCAAATCCACAACTTTGCCCAATTGCTCAAGCGCACGTTTCGTCGCCAGTTTTTGCGCCTTATTCATGCCCAAACGATCGCATTCTTCATGAGTGGCAGCACCAACCGCCCAGGTTTTGCAGGTTGCCGCAACATGATCGAACATCGCTTCGCGCTTTGTTTCCGACAACTGCTTTGAGTCTCGAGCGCCGCCCATTAATTCCTGAGCGTTCTGTGATTCGATCACGTCGTTGCTCAGCACCGCAGCGCCAATGACGAGCGGCCCTGCCCACGCACCTTTGCCAACTTCATCCAAACCAATGACACACGATTTACCCGTGAGCAGTAGTTCGCGCTCGAGGTCAATCGTTGGCAGTGTGGTCACTGTGCAACAAACCCTGCCAACAGTGCATCGCCAGTTGCCTCTACCGAATGCCACGACTCATCGGTAGCCCCAGCATCAAGACGCAGGCCAAATGGTCCGCTTGTCTCCCACAACACTGCAGGTTTCTCGCCATGCCAACGCATGCCGTATGAAACCGTGTGCTCAGGTGAAGCTGCAACACGATGGCATTCCATGTTCACGCCCAACCACATGCGTGGTACGCCGTAACGCAACACCGATGCACCACCTTCGCGACGCGGACTGACTAATTGCTCATCGAGCCAAGCAATTACTCGAATGTCTTTTGGCGCTGCATTCGGCAACGCAGACGCAGGAGCCAAACGTTGCTGCGATGCGAGCACGTCGCCTGCTGCACGATGCTCGCCTACTGCCCAAAAAATGCATTGCGCTGCGAACAATGCGCGCTCAACATCCCATTCAATTGCTGCAGACTTTTTGTTTTTGCGTAACAACGCTTCGACAATGTCGACCACTCGCTCAAGATGGTGGTTGACTTTTTCGCCCATACGAACCAGTTCATGCAAGGTGAGCAAGAACGCAACATCGTCTGTCGCGTCTTCACCAACCAACTCGCTGCCCCATTCGCTTTCGTGATACCCACTCAGCACGAGCGCATCGCTGCGTAAGCGATTGATCAGTGGCGACAGCGACTTGTCGGCGACAATTGCGTATCCTGCACGCTCCACGCTGTTCAACCAGCCACGTTGAAGTTGTTCACCAGATGGCAACTGTTCAAGGTTGACTGTGCCACCGGTTGCTCGCGACGAGGCAAGCGCAACACGCAACGTTGAACCATGCGCAACAGGAAACACCACACTGCCACTCGGAAGATCGATGCCCTGTGGCCCAAGCGGACTCGGTTGACGTGACGACAAGATGTCGCTTCGAGTAAAGGCAACAGCAATAGGAAGTGTGGATTCGTTGCTGATTTCAATCACCAACAGGCCACCGTGGTCGGCAACTGCGTACACACGTTGCACCGCATCACCACTTGGAATTCGCAACCGAGTTTCGACAACAGGAACACCGGCACGGCGCGTTTGTCGAACACTTGGTTCTTTTGCCGGGTTGTGCCAACGGTCGTCTGCGGCGACGTGCCAATCAAGTGCGTCGACTTCTCCGTCCATACGGATTGCACCACGTTCGTTCACAATGGCGTGCCAACCACCAGAGCGAATGCCCAGTACATGCGCAGCAGGGCGAACCGTTGCGCTCAGTGAAATAGAAGAGATCAGTCCGGGGGTGTTACTCACGCTTCAAGTATTGCCGAAACCGCCGCATAGCGAACTAGTCGAATTCGCTCTTGCTCTGTCGGCTCATCAGCGCGCGAAGTGCATCGGCTGCACTCACTTTCCCTGCACACACAGCCGCAACCTGTTCACAAATTGGCATTTCAATGGCATGGCGATGAGCAAGTTCAATAACGGACGACGAACTTTTCACACCCTCGGCAACCATGTTCATGGAAGCAACAATGTCGTTGATCTTTTCGCCTTTTCCTAACCGAACTCCAACTTGGGTGTTACGGCTGTGCATTGACGCGCACGTAGCCATCACGTCGCCCATGCCTGCGAGGCCCGAAAACGTTGCCGATTGGGCACCAAGCGCAACACCAAGGCGTGACATTTCGGCAAGTCCACGCGTCACCAATGTTGCTTTGGAATTTTCGCCAAATCCAAAACCTTGTGAAATACCAGAAGCAATGGCAACCACGTTTTTTACGACACCACCGATTTCGCATCCGATGACATCTGGGTTTGTGTACAACCGAAATGTTGGGCGACTGAAAAATTCAAGCAATTCGCGCGCCACCGATTCGTCGGTGCATGCAATCACGCTGGCTGCCGGTTGTCCCGCAAGAATTTCCTTTGCCAAGTTTGGGCCACTCAAAACCGCAACCGGATTGTAGGGCATGATCAGTTCAATTACTTCGCTCATGCGTTTAAAAGTGCTCTGCTCAAGCCCCTTCGACAAGCTGACAATGGGAACACCTGCTCGCACGTATTTGCTCACTTCACTAGCCACGTCGCGAAAACCCTGTGATGGCACTGCCATGGCAACAACATCTGCTTGCATGAGCGCTTCTTGCAAATCACTGCTTGCATGCAACGCATCGGGCAACACCGCTGTTCCTAGGTATGCAGAGTTAGTGTGCAGTGAATTGATTTCTTCGGCAAGTTCAGCACGACGCGACCACAACATGGTGTGAGCGTTGTGCGAAGCAAGCGCTGCAATCGTGGTTCCCCACGAGCCCGCACCCACCACACATACCCGTTGCGCCACAGTTCAAACATTACGGCAGTAACTTGCCGCCGTAGGCTACGCCCGTGGCAATAAACCCTTCCTCATTGCAGCGTGGTGCAGTGGTGTTACCGATTAAGGGGTTTAGCGATGCCAAAGGGCGTTTAGGGCCGGTGCTTTCAGCCGAAAACCGCGCATCGCTCGCTGCCTTCACAGCGGGCGGAGTACTCGAAGCCACAGAAGGCATGGACACCTTTGTGGTGTGCGACAACGATGAAGTTGCACAGTGGGCTCGTGAACGCGGTGCCATGGTGGTTCGGCAACACAAGGCTGGGCTGAATGGTGCAGTTGCCAATGGCGTCGACACTGCGCAATACAAACGCGACTGGGTGCTCATTGCACATAGCGATTTACCATTCCCAGAAGCACTGCTTTCAGTCATTGATTTCACTCTCGTTACATCAACCGTGACGATTGTTCCCGACCGTCACCTCGATGGAACCAACGTGTTAATCATTCCCAGCGGTTGTGGATTTACATTTCACTACGGGCCAGGAAGCTTCGCTGCTCACCAGGCAGAAGCCGCACGCGTTGGATTACCTGTGCGAGTTGTTCAACATGAACAACTCGGTCTCGACATTGACACACCAGATGACCTCGCCCAACTGCCAGCAAGTTGGTTAGAGGGAGACTTTTCTTAATCTGGTACAAAAAAAATCGAGGGGCCGAAGCCCCTCGATTTCCAGTTTTCCGAACCGATTACGTATCGGCTAAGGGCTAAATTATTTAGCAGCCTTCTTTGCAGCCTTCTTGCGACGCTTCTTAGCAGGAGCCTTCTTAGCTGCCTTCTTCGTAGCCTTCTTCGCAGTCTTCTTTGCTGCCTTCTTAGCTGTCTTACGCTTCTTTGCTGGGGCCTTCTTAGCGGCCTTCTTGCGCTTTTTTGCTGCCATGATTTTCTCCTTGTTTAGGTATTGCTATTTACGGTTTGGATTCAATTCAC
>JBIKHN010000085.1:0-6841 GCA_044362135.1 Ilumatobacteraceae bacterium
GAGTTACCTGCGGCTTCGCCTTGCGCAACCTGGTTGATCTCAATGTGTTCTTTCATGAAATTGCGCGTGTTACGAAATCGGGTGGCCGAATTGCGCTACTCGATGTAAGCACGCCAACCAATCCGCTTATCCGTTGGGGTAACAGCGTGTATTTCGGGAAGGTAGTACCGCGTATCGGAGGACTACTTTCCAATCGCGCTGCATACAACTACTTGCCAAAAAGCGTGGCGTACTTGCCGTCACCAGAGCAATTGGTGATCATGTTGCAGAATGCGGGTTTTGAACATGTGCGGCATGAGCAACTTTCCGGTGGTCTTACGCAATTGATGCACGCAACAAAGAAGTAGCAAGCCCGATGAAAGCAACGTCGTTTCCGTTGTCAAACATCACCGATCGCGAAATTGATTTGAATGATTTCGCTGGTGCGAATGGCTTCCTCTTTGTTCGAGAAGGTGTGGGCTTTGCGGCGGTTGGCGTAAGCGCTCGCCTAGGTGCCCACGATGCGCGCGAATTATTGAATTCAATGGAGCACTCGCCTACAGGTCTTCCAATTGGCGTGGGGCCCATCATGTTTGGCTCTATTCCATTTGATACAACGCGAGATGCTGATTTCATTCTTCCAACAGTGACACTGTGCAAGACCCGCGAAGGTGAAACCTGGGTGACGGTTATTGATGACGCGCCATTTCCAGCAGTGACTGAACGCGCGCCGACAGCAGGAAACGCACAATGCACCGTTCGCGACGGCGTTGCAGTGCCCATTTATCTGAAGGCTGTTGAAACGGCCAGAGATGCAGTGCGCAACGGGAAACTCACCAAAGCGGTAATCGCACGTGATGTGTTTGTTGATTCCGATGCACCAGTTGATATTCATTCATTGCTCATTCGACTGAGAGCTTCGTTTGGCACCAGTTATCGCTACTCATTCGACGGATTTGTTGGTGCTTCGCCAGAACTTCTTGTTGCCATTCACGATGACGAGATCAGCAGCCATCCTCTTGCTGGCACCACACCGAGAACTGGCGATCCAAGCAAAGATGAAGCATTGGCTAAGCAATTACTTGCGAGCACGAAGAACCAAATTGAACACCGAGTGGTGATTGACATGGTTCATGACACACTGCTTCCCCATTGCTCGTACCTGGACTGGGAAGAAGAGCCATCTGTAATTCAAGTTGCAAACGTTCAACACCTCGGAACATTGCTGATCGGCAAACTCTCCGAACCCCGCATACATGTGCTTGATGCAGCACTTGCCTTGTCACCGACTCCAGCACTTGGAGGATTTCCACGTGAGCAAGCACTCCAACTCATTGCCCAACATGAAGGTATGGATCGTGACAAATACGGTGGTGCCATCGGCTGGTTTGATAGTCGTGGAAATGGCGTTTTTGCTGTTGCTATTCGTTGCGCTCAATTCAATGACGCAAGAACACAGGCACGCTTGTTTGCTGGCGGAGGCATCGTTGCAGACAGCAATCCTGCAGAAGAACTGGCTGAAACACAGGCCAAGCTACAAGCAATGCTCGCAGCCATCATGCGGCTGTAAATCACTATTTCGTTAAGGCCTCGGCAACTGCTGCGTAGAGGGCATTGTGATCGGCAACATTGACTTTCCGATCGGTACGCACACCGATGATCGATGTACCAGCATTCCCAAGTTCACGACGAAGACCATCCGCAGTTGTCACCCATGCAAACGGAACGCCGTGGGACTTAGCCAATGATTCAAAATCCACGCTATGCGGTGTGCCAAAAAGCTGCTCGAACTGCGCCCCATCCAACGATTCCGCCTGAGGAAGGAAGGAGAAGATTCCGCCGCCTTCATTATCGACAACGATGATCTTCATCTGTACATCACGTCGAATTAAGTTGAGCAGCCCATTGCTGTCGTGCAACATCGCGATGTCGCCGATCAGTAGTGCTGTTAGCGCTTTGGACGACAAAGCAACTCCTACCGCTGTTGACACAACACCATCAATTCCATTTACTCCGCGATTACTGAACACATGAACGCCGTCTCGAGCAGGCGCGAACCATTCCAAATCACGCACTGGCATTGAAGATGACACCACCAAATTTGATCCTGGTTCCAGCGATTCACTTACTGTTACTGCACACAGTGGTTCTGTCAGTTGTTTTGTCTCAGAGAACCGTGCATCAAGCGCGGTACGCGCATTGCGCTCACAATGCTTCCACTCACTTATCCAATCTGATTCGGACCTTGCTTGCGTTCCGCGCGACATTTCTATGAACAGCTCATTGAATGATCCGACCATGTGAGTGGTGACGATCTTGTCCGGGTCGATGAGCGTTGGCTGCTGAGTGACAGCAATCTGTTCGGCACCGCAACGAGCAAGCCACTGATTCACCACCTTGCTTACTGGCGGGTCACCTATGCGAATGACCACAGTTGGTTTCAGCGATTCGGCGGTTGGTTGGTGCCTCAACATGACATCGGCACACGTCACAACCGTTGCACCATGACTGCTTTCTGGAGCAACTCGACAATTGCTTCGTGGGTCAGCAATAACCGGCCAATTCAACTTTGCCGCTAAATCAAGAATGAAGCGAGGCTGGTCAATTCCATTGCCTGCAATAATCAGCCCGCGTTCGGCACGAAGCGCGAGCGACAACTTTTTACGTTCCGATGCTGTTGCTACATCGGCACTCATTCGTACAGGCGAATGTGAATCTACGGGAGGAAGCGTCTCGGCAACCCCCACGAGAGGTTCGCGAAACGGGAAGTTCACATGACAAGGACCACGGTTCACGCCAACCGTTGCCGAGAATGCATCACGTGCGACAGTCCTCCACTTCGATGCTTTTGCATCGTCTGCCACACCTACGTCAATGAACTTGCGGACAAAGTTTCCATACAAGTTTGTTTGATTAATCGTTTGTGGTGCGCCAACACCCTGTAGTTCTGGAGGTCGATCAGCGGTGCACACGAGCATTGGTACATGCGCATAATTCGCCTCAATGACGGCTGCAAAAAACTGGGCTGCAGCGGTTCCGGATGTGCACAGCAATACAGCAGGCACACCCGATTGCAAACCGATTCCTAGTGCCGCAAATGAAGCAGATCGCTCATCGTGAAATACATGGAGTGCGATTTTCGGATTACTGGACAGAGCAATCGCCATTGGAGTGCTCCGAGAACCTGGAGAAACCACGGCATGAGCAACGCCAAGCCTCACCCACTCGTCCACGATGGTTGCGCAAAAGGTCGCAGTGGTTGCAGGAGTTGAGGCCATCCCCTCTATCGTGGCATCTATGCGCATAGAAATCTTCTCCGACGTCATATGTCCATGGTGTTTTATCGGAAAACGGCGCTTCGAGACTGCTATTTCGCGTCTGAGAGACCGTGGAGTCGATGTTCAGGTGGATTACTCGTTCCGGCCCTTCCAACTAGACCCAACCGCTCCAACCGATTCGCCAACACCGGCAAAGGATGCATATGCCAAGAAGTTTGGTGGCCCAGAACGCGCTACCGAGATTCTTGATCATGTCACCTCCGTTGCCGCGCAAGACAACATCACGTTCAACATGGACATTGCAGTGCGAGCCAACACGTTTCTTGCACATCGCCTACTGAGTTATGCGCTGAAGCAATATGGTGCTGTAGTGCAGATTCCTCTTAAGGAGCGAATCATGGATGCATACTTCACTGACGGCAAGAACATCAGCGACATTGATGTTCTTGCTGACTGCGCTGAGTCTGCGGGTATTGACCACAGAGAAGCACACACGTTCCTGTCGGGTGATGAATTAGTCGACGAAGTTCGATCCGAGATTGCGGAGGCTGCTGAATACGGAGTTACAGCCGTACCAACATTCATCATCAACGGTCAATGGTCGGTACCTGGCGCGCAGGATGTTGAAATGTTTGAACGCATCATCGAACGGATCCTGGAGAAAGCATGAGTTTGCATACCGCAACAAGTGGTGACGGATCTCGTGAATTCTGTTTCGTCCATGGTTTTACCCAAACTGGAAAATCTTGGGTGACCGCCGCGCAAGCAATCGGTGATTCGACCAACACATTTGTTGATGCACCCGATCATGGTGAATCACAAGACATCTCACTCACCCTGCAGGAAACTGGTGACGAGATTGCAGACATTGCATTTGGCAAAGTGCTCGTTGGCTACAGCATGGGAGCCCGCATGGCTCTGCATGCTGCAATTCAGCATCCGTACGCAATGACCGGCCTGGTGCTGGTGAGCGGCACACCCGGAATTGAGGATGACTCCGAACGAGCAGCAAGAGTCCAAGCAGACGAAGTGCTTGCATCGCACATTGAATCGATTGGCACATCTGCATTTATTCAGGAGTGGATCCGACAGCCATTGTTTGCAAAATCAAAGTTCAGCAACGAGGAAATTCAAGACCGTTCCAGAAATATGCCTGCATCGCTAGCAACAAGCCTGCGCAAGTGTGGAACCGGCCAACAAGAACCACTATGGGAGCAACTTCAGGAAATCAATATTCCCGTGTTACTAATTTGTGGTTCACGCGATGAAAAGTTCACAGAGATTGCTAAACGCATGAACCAACTCATTACACATTCAACGCTGCGGGTTCTTGACAAGGCCGGGCACAATGCTCATCTCGATCAGCCAGAGGCGTTTGCTCAAGCCGTTAACTGGTGGCTACAGAGCTAAACCAACTGCAAGCAGCAGGCCAATGGCCAATTGAGACTTGCCGGTAGCCCCAAGAACTGGAATCAATTCTCTACCGAGCGCTCCCGCCCTCACTGCCTTTAGGGCAGGATACGCAGCAACTAGACCCACAAGAGCGATGAGCACCGAGCGATCCCGCACACCGAGAAGCAGAATCAGTAAGACCACATACAAAAACATGGCGTAATACAGCTTTCTCGTCATGGCGTCGCCCATACGAACTGCCAGGGTCATCTTGTTTGCAGTGGTGTCGCCGGGGATGTCACGCAAATTGTTCACGACCAGCAACGCACATGCAAGCAGACCAACAATGCACGACGCAATTATCGTTTCGTAATCAATGGTCTGTGTAATGGCATACACCGATCCAGAGGTAGCCACTAATCCAAAGAACACAAAAACGAACAATTCACCAAACCCTAGATATCCATATGGCTTTGGTCCCCCCGTGTACAACCAACCGGCGGCGATGCACAACGCACCAAGAGGAATGAGCAGCAGCGTTGTAGCAAGCGCAATAAACAACCCGAACACTGCTGCAACACCGAATGCAATGAATGCTGCTGTCTTGACGCTTTTCGCTGGGACTAATCCAGATCCAACAAGCCTGAGTGGTCCAACTCTTTTGGCATCGGTTCCTTTGATGCCATCCGAGTAATCATTTGCGTAGTTGACTCCAACCTGCAACGAAACGCTGACAATAAGTGCGAACAATCCGCACCACCACAACTTTGTTGTTTCCACATCCTGAGAAAGCGCTCGACCAAAGGCGACGAATACAGGCACGAAGGCTGCAGGCAATGTTCGCGGTCGAGCACCCAGAATCCAAAGTTGAAGGCCACTTGGCTGTTTATCCATCTTTCAAGTGTCGCACTTTCAAGCGCCTACGCTGATGACCGTGAATCGCCTCGTCGCACTAGACATGCCAGCAAGCGTCGATTTCGCCAACCATGTGCGAAAGGCATGGGACTCAGGTGACGCGGTGTTTCCCGTAGATCAGCGACTCCCCCAATCTGCAAAACAGTCCCTCATCAAGCAGTTCAAACCATCGGTGGTGATAGATGAAACGGGAAATTCAGTCGAGCTAACGGATTCCGAGCCCACCACGCACAATGATGCGCTGGTTATCGCTACTAGCGGATCAACCGGTGCACCAAAAGGCGTTGTGCACACCCTGGAATCAATTCGCGCATTACTCAACATGTCCCAATTGCGTTTGCAAACCGATTCATCTACGCATTGGCTGTTGTGCCTTCCCGTTTCACACGTTGCAGGATTCAGCATCTTGGCTCGCTCAATTCTCTTGGGCAACCCGATCAGCATTCTTGCAAAGTTTGATGAATTTGAAGTTTTGAACGCAGCGCGCTCCGGCGCGACACACGTTTCATTAGTGCCAACAACATTGCAGCGAATAGACCCATCCGTTTTCAACACGATTCTGCTTGGTGGCGCTGCCGCCCCACCAAACCTTCCAGACAATGTTGCGACCACCTACGGCATGACCGAAACCTTTGGTGGAATCGCCTACAACGGCCTTCCACTCGACGGTGTTGAAGTACGCGTCATTGATGAAAGCATTGAACTGAAGTCGCCCTCACTATTTCGCACCTATCGCGGACATGATGCCGAACATCTAAGTCAGGAGTGGTATGAAACCGGAGACAAGGGCGCTTTTGCCAATAATCTCATCCGTGTCTTTGGACGCCGAGACGACATGATTATCACTGGTGGCGAGAATGTGTGGCCACATGCAGTCGAGCAGGTAGTGGCTACTTTCCCTGGCGTAGAGCAAGTTGTTGTTCGCGGAATTGACGATGAACAGTGGGGCCAACGAGTTGTGGCTTGGATCGTTTCATCGCGCGATGTTGCTCCGACACTTGAAAACATTCGCGAGCACGTAAAGACTCAATTGCCCTCATTCTGTGCACCGACTGAACTTCGAGTAATGAAAGAGATCCCGATGACGTCGCTAGGCAAAGTTGACATCGCGAATTTAAGGCATTCGAAATAGCGCGCTTCGATCAACGCTTACCGAGTAACTTCTGGCGTCAATTCGTCGCCAGTGGAGTTTCGAATATTGGCGATGGCATGGTGCATGCCGCTGCGCCTCTCCTTACTCTTTCTCTTACCAGCGATGAACGGCTTATTGCCGGAGT
>JBIKHN010000086.1:0-6774 GCA_044362135.1 Ilumatobacteraceae bacterium
ACGTGCAAGTGGCACGAAGTCTTTGATCATCGGGTTGCGGTTGTCGGTGCGCTTGCCGAGACGGATGGTGTCCATCTGGGCGAGTGATCCAATTGGTGCACCGAGTCCGCGCTTGGCTAGCTCGACACCCGCAATGAGGGTGCTTGCAACAGCGCCGAGACCGACGGTGAGTACACCGAGGCGGCCTTCTGCAGGCGCGACGGTTGGTGATGGTGTGGACATGAGTTCTCCTGAAACTAGGGGCCACTAAGAGGGCCTCGTAAGGCTACGCCGTAACGGGCCCATTCTCCGCAACCCCAATATTTACGGGCAATCAGCACACTTTCGGACGGGAGTCCGAAGATGGTCTCTGGGGCTGCACCCACATGCACCGTTTATGAGGGATATCCCTTGTATCTCTGTATTTTCCGTTGTAAATTGACAACATATGCGGCGGCATATTCAAAAACTCACCACCATTGCGTCTGTGCTCATGTTGTTCTGCGTGAGCATCGTTCATGCAGATGTAGGCGGCGGATCTACATCGATCAGTCGTGAACGCATTGGGTATCTCTCGGCGGGAGACACCCACACATGCGTGGTGCTCGTTGACAACTCGATGAAATGTTTCGGGTTGGGCAACGAGGGCCAACTTGGCAACGAATCCACATCAAACATTGGTGATGGAATTGGTGCTTCGGTGGCCAGTTCGTCGGCGATATCGCTCGGGCTGGGTCGTTCGGCCCGAGCGGTCGCTACGGGCACATCGCACACGTGTGCGTTACTCGACAACATGACGGTGAAGTGCTGGGGATACGGCGCGGTTGGCGCAATCGGATCAGGAAGTACCGCGTCGCGCGGCAATGGCACGGGAGAAATGGGTGATTCGTTATCTGCCGTTGATTTCGGTAGTGGCCGAACCGCAACCATGATTGCTGCTGGCTCAAATCATTCGTGCGCATTGCTCGACAACGCAACGGTGAAGTGTTGGGGTCGCAGTAACTCTGGTCAACTCGGTTACAACGACACCGTTACGCGTGGAGACGGATCTGGTGAAATGGGCAATGCGTTGCCGGCAATTTCATTCGCCGCTGGCAGAACGGCAACGGCAATTGCGGCTGGTGCGAATCACACGTGTGCATTGTTAGACAACGCGCAAGTGGTGTGTTGGGGCAACAACGAGTACGGCCAGCTCGGTCAAGGAAATATGAACAACATTGGCGATGGTGTTGGTGTAACTGTTGCGGCAACGCCAGCAATTGATCTAGGAACGGGTCGCACCGCCGTTGCAATATCTGCTGGCGATCTGCACACGTGTGCGTTGCTCGACAACGCATCGGTGAAGTGTTGGGGTTCTGGTGGAAACGGTCGATTGGGAACTGGCGACACCAACGACCGCGGCATTGATGTCAATGAAATGGGCGACGCGTTGTTGCCGATCAACTTGGGCGCCGGTGTGAGTGCGGTTGCAGTTACTACTGGCGGAGCACACACGTGCGTATTACTGAACACTGCAGCAGTGAAATGTTTTGGAAATGGTGCAGATGGAAAGTTGGGAATCGGATCGCAAGCTGACATCGGTGATGGTCCAAGCGAAATGGGTGACGCGCTTGCAACCGTGAATCTTGGAGCAGATCGCACCGTGCTTGCAGTGTCAGCTGGTCTTGCACATACCTGCGCCATGCTCGACGATGCGTCGGTGAAATGTTGGGGCAACGGTGGAAGTGGTCGCCGAGGTTCGGGCAACACGACACGAGTGGGAACAAGTTCATCGCACATGGGTGACGCATTGGTTGCACTGAGCGCGGGTGCACTCATCAATACCGGCACCACGACAACGTCGACTACTACGACGACGGTTGCACCAACCACTACGACAACGTCGACTACTACGACGACGGTTGCACCAATCACTACAACTACAACTACGGTCGCACCAACGACAACAACAGTCGCACCGACTACTACTACGTCAACGTCTACTACGTCAACGTCAACCACGCTTCCACGCGTTGTTGTGCAACCGCTCACGGTCAACGCATTCGACAACAGTTCATTCACCTTGAACAGCGCACAAAAACTGCAACTCAACAAACTCGGTGCTCGGTTACAAGCTGGCGATTCCGTGTCGTGCGTGGCGTATCAAGAGACGAACGCCCTTAATCTGCTCAGCCGGCTTACAGTCAAACGTTCGCAATCGGTGTGCACCTATCTCTCAACCCGGGTTCGTGGGCTGGTGGTCACCCCAAGTGCCCAGTTTGTGCCCTCGGCCCAGGTACAAATCTCGACCGCTAAACCAATACGGGTAAGGGGTTCATCCGCCTTGGTGCGCAAGGTGGTGGTTACCACCAAGCCAAGGCCCTGAACCCTGGAGCAGCAGTTGCCGAACGGCTATTTCCCTGACACACTGAAAGCCGTGTTTACGACGAAAGCCCGCCCATCACGCACATGTGAAGTCGTAGTCGTAGTGATGTAGGCGCACCGGCCTTCGCCGCGTGTGCCCAAGCCTCCCGCCAGGGAGGCTTTTTTAATCCCCAAAAAAACGGAGACAGCAATGACATCCAAAGATCACATGAAAGGCCATAAGGCTGGTGAAACCATCACCGGCGCGCAGGCGCTTATTCGTGCTTTGGAGATGGAAAACGTGGACGTCATGTTCGGTCTTCCTGGTGGATGCATCTTGCCTGCATACGACCCACTCATCGAATCACCAATTCGTCACATCTTGGTTCGTCACGAACAAGGTGCTGGTCACATGGCAGAGGGTTACGCACATGTAACTGGTCGCCCTGGTGTTGCCATGGTTACCAGTGGTCCTGCTGCAACCAACATGGTTACTCCGTTGTGCGATGCATACATGGACTCCATTCCAATGGTTGCCATTACAGGTCAAGTTGGAACGAGTGCAATTGGAACCGATGCGTTTCAAGAATGCGACACCGTAGGAATTACGCGCAGCATTACCAAGCACAACGACTTGGTTATGAGTGCAGATGATTTGCCGCTTGCAATTCGTCAGGCGTTTCACATTGCAACAACGGGTCGTCCTGGTCCAACGCTTGTCGACATTCCAAAAGACGTGCTCACGAATTCAATGAAGTGGCATTGGCCAACCGATGATGAAGTTGCCGATTCACTACCTGGTTACAAGCCAGTATCAAAAGGTCATCCACGAATGATCAAAGAAGCTGCGCAACTCATTCTGAAAGCGCAGCAACCAATTCTGTATGTCGGTGGTGGCGTATTGAAAGCACGCGCAGCTTCGGCATTGCGCGAACTTGCAGAACTCACGGGCATTCCTGTTGTTACAACGTTGATGGCGCGCGGTGCATTCCCAGACGATCATCCGTTGTGCCTTGGTATGCCTGGCATGCACGGAACTGCAGCAGCAGTTACTGCAATGCAAAAGAGCGACTTGCTGATTGCACTTGGTTCACGTTTTGACGACCGCGTTACTGGTCGCGTGAATTCATTTGCACCGCACGCGAAAATCATTCACGTCGACATCGATCCAGCAGAACAAGGCAAAGTACGCAAGCCAGACGTGCCAATTGTTGGCGATTGTCGTTTGGTTATTGAAGAAATGATCAAGGCAATCAATGACTTGCTTGCCGACCAAAAACAAGTTGACATCACACCTTGGCGCAGTCGCGTAAGCGGTTGGCAAGAACAGTTCCCTCTTACCTACGAGCCAAGCGAAGAAGGCGGCGTGTTAAAGCCGCAGTATTGCTTGGAGCAATTGCGCGACGCTGCACCAGAAGGAACCATCTTGGTTTCAGGTGTGGGCCAGCATCAAATGTGGTCAAGCCAGTATTGGAAGTTCAACGAGCCGTACACCTGGGTGAACTCAGGTGGACTCGGCACCATGGGCTTTTCAGTTCCTGCAGCAATTGGCGCAAAAGTTGGCCGTCCAGACAAAACCGTGTGGGCAGTTGACGGCGACGGTTGTTTCCAAATGACCGCACAAGAGTTGGTCACTGCATCACTCGAACGTATTCCGGTGAAGATCGCCATCTTGAACAACTCGTACCTCGGCATGGTTCGCCAGTGGCAGGAAATGTTCTACGAAGAGCGTTACAGCGAGGTGTACTTGTCGCAAGACACGCCGAACTATGTGAAGTGGGCAGAAGCAATGGGTTGCGTTGGCATTCGTGTTGACGACGAATCTGAAGTTGCTTCAGCAATCGACAAAGCCAACTCCATTAACGATCGTCCAGTTGTTGTTGACTTCCGAGTTGATGCCGGCGAAAAAGTGTTTCCAATGGTTGCAGCAGGTCAAAGCAATGACGACCTCATGTTGCATCCAAGTCAAAACTCACGAAGGGAGTTCCTCCGATGAACACCGCTAATCCATACGGAAGCACACCAACACACCACATGTTGTCGGTGCTTGTACAAAACAAGCCTGGTGTTCTTGCGCGAGTGGCTTCGTTGTTTGCGCGTCGTGGTTACAACATCTTTTCGCTGGCTGTAGCGCCAACTGACGATCCAGAATTCAGCCGCATCAGCATTGTGGTCGACGTTGAATCTGCGCCGCTCGAGCAAATTGTGAAGCAGTTGTTCAAGCTCATCGAAGTGGTTCGCATTTCAGAACTCGACCCACGCAGGTCGGTGGAGCGCGAACTCATGGTGGCCACCGTTCGCGTGACCCCAGAGCAACGTGGTCAGGTAGTGGAACTCGCCAACATTTTCGAGGGAAAAATCCTCTCCGTTGGCCAGGACGCAATCATCCTGTCCATGGACGGCAGTCCAGAAAAGTTGGACGATTTTTCAGATTTGCTGCGACAATATGGAATCATCGAATCGCAACGAACCGGCCGCGTGGCGCTTCCAAAGCTCGACCGCGCCGCAAAGAATTAATCCGTTTTAATCACAAGTTCAAGAACACAAGGGAAAGGCAAGACCATGGCAGCAAACATTTATTACGAGAAAGATGCTGATCCAGCGCTCATTCGTTCGAAGAAGGTTGCAATTATTGGTTACGGCTCACAAGGCCACGCACACGCACTCAACCTGAAGGAATCAGGCGTTGATGTTGTGGTTGGTTTGCGCGACGGTTCATCGTCAAAGGCCAAGGCAGAAGCTGCTGGCTTGAAGGTGATGAACATTGCTGATGCTGCGAAGTACGCAGATCTCATCATGATCCTTGCTCCAGACACCGAGCAGAAGAAAATCTACGAAGAGAGCATTGCTCCAAACCTGGTTGATGGCAAAGCAATTGCATTCGCACACGGATTCAATATTCGTTACGAGCGCATTCACCCACCAAAGGGTGTTGACGTCATCATGATGGCGCCAAAGGGCCCGGGCCACTTGGTTCGTCGTACCTACACCGAAGGCGGAGGAGTGCCAGCACTCATCGCTGTTCACCAAGACGCAACTGGCAAGGCAAAGGCACTCGCATTGTCGTACGCCGAAGCAATTGGTGGCGCACGCGCAGGTGTTATTGAAACCACCTTTACTGAAGAAACAGAAACAGACTTGTTTGGTGAGCAAGTGGTGTTGTGCGGAGGTCTTACCTCACTCGTACAAGCCGGATTCGAAACACTTGTTGAAGCTGGTTACCAGCCAGAGATGGCGTACTTCGAGTGCTTGCACGAAGTGAAGCTCATCGTTGACTTGATGTACGAAGAAGGAATCGCAGGAATGCGTTACTCCATTTCCGACACAGCTGAATACGGTGACGTTTCACGCGGACCACGCATCATCAATGCATCAACCAAGGCAGAGATGAAGAAGATTCTTGAAGAAATTCAGAACGGCAAATTTGCTGAAGAGTGGATCGCAGAAAGCGACAGCGGCCGCAAGCGCTTTAGCGAATTGCAGAATGCTGGACGCAGCCACCCAATCGAAAAGGTGGGCGCACAGTTGCGTTCAATGATGCCGTGGATCTCCAAGGGCAAGCAGAAGGTCAGCGAAATTTCAGGCGGCTGATCGCCACTAATTCCCATAAAACCCAGTTGGTGCAAGGGTTCTAATTCCCGAGTTGTTTAGTCGGGATTTACCCTTTAGCGTGCCTGCAATGACAAACAACTTGGGCTTTGAAACACGTCAAATTCACGCTGGCCAAGAGCCAGATCCAACTACAGGTGCTCGCGCAGTTCCTGTGTATCGCACCACCAGTTACGTGTTCCGCGACGCACAACATGCTCAGAATCTGTTTGCGCTTGCAGAAATTGGAAACATCTATACGCGCATCATGAACCCAACGCAGGGTGTGCTCGAAGCACGTTTGTCATCACTTGAAGGTGGCATCACCACTGCAGTTGGTTTGCCAGGTGCGCTCGCAGTATCGAGCGGTCAGTCAGCAGAACTGCTTGCGATCCTTACGCTTGCAGAAGCTGGTTCGCACATTGTTGCGTCACCAAGTGTGTACGGCGGAACGTACAACTTGTTCCACTACACGCTTCCAAAAATGGGCATTGAAGTTACTTTCGTTGACGACCCAGACAATTTGGATCAGTGGAAAGCAGCAGCACGCCCGAACACTAAAGCGTTTTTCGGCGAAGTGTTGGCAAACCCACGCAACAACGTGCTCGACATTGAAGGCATTAGCAAAGTTGCACACGAAGTTGGCGTGCCACTCATTGTGGACAACACTGTTCCAACTCCATATCTCATTCGTCCACTCGAGTGGGGTGCAGACATTGTTGTGCATTCACTCACCAAGTTCATTGGCGGACATGGAACATCAATCGGTGGTGCAATCATCGACGGTGGTTCGTTCGACTTCAGTCAGAACGACAAGTTCCCAAATTTCACCGAACCAGATCCGTCGTACCACGGTCTTGCATA
>JBIKHN010000014.1:0-19341 GCA_044362135.1 Ilumatobacteraceae bacterium
CCGACAATGCAATGACCGGAGCCTTGCGCCAGCTTTTCGCTTTGTCAGAGGGTTACCCAGACTTGAAAGCAAACCAGGGTTTTGTTTCGTTGCAAGAAGAACTGGCGAACACTGAGAGCCGCATTGCATACGCGCGGCAGTTCTACGGTGACGCGGTATCGACATACAACACTGCAATTCAGAAGTTTCCAAACGTTGTTTTTGCGGGCATGCTCGGATTTTCTGAGCGTGAATTCTTTGAAGCAGAAGACGCTGCCCGTGTAGTTCCAGAAGTGAAGTTCTAGTAATGAACGATCTCATTGCTTCCAATAAACGCCGAACTGTTTTCTTGATGTTCGGCTTTGTAGTTTTTCTCGTCTTGGTTGGTCTGGCTGTTGGCACATTGATTGGCAATGGCGTAACAGGCACGATTATCGCGCTCGTCATATCAGCGGTCATGGCTATGACGTCGTACTGGAAGTCGGACAAAATTGCGTTGGCCGTAAGCCGCGCCGTACCGGCCGATGTCAATGAGTATCGACGCTTGCACAATCTGGTTGAGGGTCTATGTATTGCTGGAGGTCTGCCGAAGCCGCAGGTGTACATCATTCACGACGACGCTCCGAATGCATTCGCTACGGGACGCAACCCAAAAAATGCTGCAATTGCAATTACCACCGGGTTGCTCAATCAGATGAATCGTGTAGAACTTGAAGGCGTTGTTGCGCACGAGTTGTCGCATATTAAGAACTACGACATTCTCGTTTCAACGCTGGCTGTCACTCTTGTCGGTTCAATTGCATTGATCACCGATGTAACTCTGCGCATGATGTGGTGGAACGGTGGGCGAGTGAGCCGTAGTGGTGATCGAAGTGATCGGGGTAATCCAATCGCAATTATCGGCTTCGTGCTATTGCTCATTTCGCCATTTATCGCGCGAGCAATGCAGGCTGCTGTAAGCCGCCGACGCGAAACTCTTGCCGATGTTTCGGCTGTGCGCATGACCAGATATCCACCAGGACTGATTTCAGCATTAGAAAAACTCCAAGCAGATCACACCGAGACACATTCAGCCAGCATGGCTACGGCTCATATGTGGATCGAGCAACCGTTGTCAGGGGTGAAAGACGCAGGCAGGTTAGGCATGTGGCATAAACTTTTCAATACCCACCCGCCTCTATCCGAGCGAATTGCATTGCTCAGGGAGATGTAAATCATGAATCGTCGAGGAACTGTTTTTGGTACCCGTTCACTTGCACTTGCAGCGGTAGTTGCACTTGCTGCCTGCGGCGGATCAAGTGGATCATCCACTGCATCAACTGACTCAGTTCCGACGACCGATGTTTCAACTGAGACACCTCTCTACCCATTGCTTGGTACTCCAATCAAGGATTCCGCGGCAACAAATCGTCCGGCAATGGTGGTCAAGATTGATAACCATCCAAGTGCGCGCCCACAGGCAGGAATCAACCAGGCTGACATTATTTTTGAAGAAAACGTAGAAAAGCTCACTCGCTATGCAGCGGTGTTTCACAGCGAAGGGTCCGACCCGGTAGGTCCAATCCGCAGTGGTCGCTTGCAAGACATCAATATGGTTGGTTCATTGAACAAGCCGCTGTTCGTGTGGAGCGGTGGTAACAGCAAAGTTTCTTCGGCCATCGCTAAATCCGACCTTGTTGACTTGAGTTATTTAAAGGTCAACAAAGATGGTGGGTTTACTCGCGACGATGAATACAGGGCTCCGCACAACCTCTTTGCAGAAACCACCAAGTTGTGGACACTTGCGCCAGCTGGTTCGTCGGCTCCACCAACTCAATTCACGTACCGAACTGTAAGTGATGCGAACGCCTCAACATCAAAAGAAGCACTGGGTTTGAAAGTGTCAATGGATGGCGTCAAAGTGCAGTGGGACTGGGATGCAGCCGCAAAGGAGTGGGTCCGAACTCAGGACGGAACCATCGTTGTCGACCCTGACGATGTTGCCTTGTCGGTTCCAAACGTGATTGTTCTTGAAGTTGTGTACACCAATACCTACAGCCCAGTTTCGAAAACACTTGGCACTGGAAAGGCTTATGTGTTTACTAACGGAGTGGTGTACGAAGGCACTTGGTCGCGCACCGATCGCTTGAAGCCATTTGAACTGAAGGACTCTGCGGGCGGCATCATTAAGTTGACGCCTGGACAGACTTTCGTTGAAGTATCACGTGCTGGAAAAACCGCAGTGGTTTCACCTGGCATGACACAGGACGAGGTGAAATTCCCGTAATTCACATTCGGGATTTCCCCGAGTTGGCTTATGGGTCAAGCAGGCTTGGTCGGTACGCTTATTGTTATGACGACAAGTAAGGCAAACTCGGCTTCTGGGCCAATGAGGGTAAATCGTGGCTTGGCAGAAATGCTTAAGGGCGGCGTCATTATGGACGTGGTCAACCCAGAGCAGGCAAAGATCGCCGAAGACGCTGGTGCTACTGCAGTTATGGCTCTCGAGCGAGTTCCAGCCGACATTCGTCGCGATGGTGGCGTTGCACGCATGAGTGACCCAGAGATGATTGAGGGCATCAAGGCTGTTGTCACTATCCCTGTCATGGCTAAAGCTCGCATTGGACACTTTGTTGAGGCACAAATTCTTGAAGCGCTTGGCGTGGACTTCATCGACGAGTCTGAAGTGCTGACACCAGCTGATGAAACGCATCACATCGACAAATTCGCATTCACTTCACCATTTGTGTGTGGGGCAACAAATCTTGGCGAAGCGCTTCGCCGTATTAGTGAAGGCGCTGCGCTCATTCGTTCGAAGGGTGAAGCCGGCACGGGAAATGTCGTTGAAGCAGTTCGTCACTTGCGCAGTATTTTTGGCGATATTCGCCGAATCACGCAGGCCGACTCGGCTGAGTTGTTTGATTGGGCTAAGAAACTTGGTGCACCACTGCCACTCGTGCAAGAGATTGCAGAGACCGGCAAGTTGCAGGTTCCAATCTTTTGTGCAGGTGGCATTGCAACACCTGCAGACGCAGCGTTGGCAATGCAGCTTGGTGCCGAGGCCGTGTTCGTTGGGTCAGGAATTTTCAAGAGCGACGATCCATCGCCACGCGCGAAAGCAATTGTTCAAGCAACTGCTCACTTCCGCGATGCACACGTTTTGGCAAAGGTGAGTCGCAATCTTGGCGCGCCAATGACAGGTATTGGCATGGACAAGATCAACGAGCGCTACGCCGAACGCGGCTGGTAAAGCAGCACCACTTGTCTCGCGTAGTTGGCGTTCTTGCATTGCAGGGCGCTTTCGAGGCTCATCAACATGTGTTACGCGATCTTGGAGTTGAAACGGTTCAAGTTCGTACACCAGCAGACCTAGAATTGGCCGACGCGCTAGTTATGCCAGGCGGGGAATCCACCACGATGTCGCATTTACTGCTGACATCGGGATTGTTCGATGCAATTGACGCACGATTGAAGCAGGGGATGCCAGTGTTTGGCACGTGCGCAGGCATGATTTTGTTGGCACAGGGTGTGCTCGACGGGCGGCCGGATCAGAGAAGTTTTGGGGCTATTGACATTGATGTGAAGCGCAATGCCTACGGTCGGCAAATTGACAGTTTTGAATCCGATATTGCACTTGATGGATGTGTTGAAGATTTTCATGCGGTGTTTATTCGTGCACCACAGATTGCACGAATCGGTGATGGCGTACAGGTTTTGGCGCGCCACAATCAAGACGTTGTCTTGGCGCGACAGGGATCGGTAATGGTTGCTTCCTTCCATCCAGAACTCACGAGCGACGCACGTATTCATTCAATGTTTATTGGTTTACTGCAGGAGGTATAACGGTGTCCGGTCACTCCAAATGGGCGACAATCAAACGCAAGAAGGGCGCTATCGATGCCGCGCGAGGAAAAATCTTTGCCAAAATGTCGCGTCAAATTGAAGTAGCGACACGTGAAGGGGGTGGTGACCCTGCAAGTAATGCCACGTTGCGAACCATTATTCAAAAAGCAAAAGCAGCGCACATGACCAATGACGCCATTGATCGTGCGATAAAGCGCGGTCTTGGAGAACAAACTGGAGCAGCATTCGAAACAGTGACGTACGAAGGCTATGCCCCTGGTGGTGTGGCCATGCTGGTTGATGCTCTAACAAATAATCGCAATCGCACTGCAGCGGATGTGCGCATGGCATTCAGTAAATCGGGTGGTGCATTGGCCGAACCTGGAGCTGTGGCTTGGCAGTTTTCACGCAAGGGGATCGTGCAAATCGAAAAGAACATCAGCGAAGACGATGTGATGCTTGTTGCGCTAGATCATGGAGCGGAAGACGTTGTTGACGACGGCGACTCGTGGCGTGTCACATGTGACTCAACCACAGTGTTTGAGTTAAAAACTGCACTCGAGGGTGCGGGAATGAATGTAGTGTCGGCTGTAAGCACGATGGTTTCGTCGATGAGCGTTGCAGTCACCGGCGCAGATGATGCGAAGGCAATTTTGAAAATCATGGACGATCTTGAAGACAACGATGACGTGCAAGATGTGTATGCAAACTTTGACATTTCAGACGAACTATTAAACGAGGTAGCGCAATGACACTCAGCGTTGGAGATCAAGCACCGCAGTTCACACTGCAGGGCACGGGCGGGAAGTCCTACTCACTTTCTGAATATGCAGGCAAGCCAGTGGTGTTGGTGTTTTATCCGGGTGACAACACACCGGTGTGCACGAAGCAGTTGTGCTCGTACAACAATGAAATGAGCCAATTTGAATCTGTCGGTGCTCAGGTGATTGGTATCTCATCGCAAGGCGTAGAGAGTCACGACGAGTTTTCTGGTAAGCACGGATTCTCTTTTCCTCTTCTTGCCGACGTGGACAAATTGGTGTCAAAGCAATATGGCATTCTCGGACCACTGGGGTTCCCTCGTAGAAGCGTGTTCGTCATCGATGGATCTGGCGTGGTTCGCTATGTTCACCGTGCCCTTGCAGGGCTGTCTTTCCGCTCGGTAGACGAATTGGTGGCTGCTGTAGAAAAGGCCAAACTCGGCTAGCAGCCCCAACTAGGCTTGAACATATGTTCGCCTCATCGCCTGTGGTGGTTCTGGGTATAGATCCTGGTCTCACGCGTTGTGGCTACGCCGCCCTTGCTCCAGGTGCTGGTGGATCCATCGAAGCCATTTCAATGGGCGTCATGACCTCGCCAAAGGAAGATGCACTGCCACGTCGGTTGGCTCTGTTGCAGTGTGACTTAGAAGCGCTGATTAGCGAGGTGAAGCCAACAGCAATCGCGGTTGAGCAAGTGTTTTTCCAAAATAACGTGCGCACTGCGATGAGTGTTGGGCAGGCAAGCGGATTGGTGCTTGCACTGGCATACAAATTGGGCATTGAAGTGGTGCAGTACTCACCAAGCCAAGTAAAGAGTTCGGTTGCCGGTTCGGGTACAGCAAATAAACTTCAAGTGCAGAAAATGGTGCAGCGAAGGTTGGGGCTCAGTGTGTTGCCAACACCTGCAGATGCAGCCGATGCTGCTGCGGTTGCATTGTGCCATCTTGCCGTTGCGCCGTTAGCGAATAGCGTGAAGCGCGCAACATTGGGGGCTCAGTAATGATTGGTTCATTGCGAGGAACTGTTGTTGAACGCAATGCCGATTCAACCGTGCTGTTAGATGTTGGCGGCGTCGGATACCTAGTGCATGTCACGCCACGCACACTTGCCGAACTTGAACCAACATCGCAGGCGTTTATGCACGTGTATCACCACATTCGCGAAGATGCTCAAACCCTGTTTGGCTTTCTTGAAAAAGACGAGCGCGTTGCATTCAACACGCTCATCGCAACACACGGAATTGGACCAAGCATGGCCATGTCAATTTTGGCTACGCATACACCTCGTGCACTGATTGACATTGTCGCGACGAATGATCATGGTGCGCTCACGCTGGTGCCGGGTGTAGGAAAGAAAACCGCAGAGCGTTTGCTCATTGAATTGCGTGGCAAGCTCCAGTTGCCAGTGCTTGATTCACTCGTCGATGGAAAAACGGTTGGGTCATCGGTCATGACTGACGTTCGAGAAGCTCTTACTGGGCTCGGATATTCAAGTGAAGAAATCCGCGATGTATTGCGCGAACTCTCGGCATCCGACACTGCTGAAAATGTCTTACGGCAAGCGTTAAACGCGTTAGGAGTGCGACGTGCGTGAAGAATTTGTAGATCCACAGCATCGCGCTGAGGACCTTGTGGAGCAGGCTGACGAAACTGGATTGCGACCAAAGTCGCTCGATGAATTCGTAGGCCAACGTGAACTGAAGGAACATCTTGGAATCGTGCTCGAAGCCGCTCGCCGTCGTGGGCAGGCTGCGGACCATATTTTGTTGGCGGGGCCGCCAGGGCTTGGCAAAACAACAATGGCATCCATCGTTGCTTCGGAAATGAATGCGCACATTCACATCACGTCTGGCCCTGCGCTTGAACGCGCGGGAGACCTCGCCGCAATTCTGACGAAGCTTGAGCCCAACGATGTGTTGTTCATTGACGAAATACATCGACTCTCGCGAACAGTGGAAGAAATTTTGTATCCGGCAATGGAGGACTTTCAGATCGACATCGTTGTTGGCAAAGGTCCCGCCGCATCGTCTATTCGACTGACCCTTCCGCGGTTCACTCTGATTGGTGCCACCACCCGTACTGGAATGATTACTGGGCCATTACGAGACCGATTCGGTCTTGTTGCCCGACTCGACTATTACGACGATGAAGAGCTGCAACGCATCGTTCGACGTGCTGCCGGAATTTTGGATGTAACGATTGACGATCAAGGTGCTGCAGAAATTGCTCGTCGCTCGCGAGGCACGCCGCGTATCGCAAACCGATTGTTGCGCCGCGTTCGCGACTTTGCAGAAGTCAGAGGCAATGGCAAAGTTGACAAATCCTCAGCACGCGAAGCGTTGTCGGTGTTTGGGGTGGACGACCTTGGCCTAGACAAAGTGGACAGGGCAGTGCTCGGTGCAATTTGTAATCAATTCAATGGAGGGCCAGTCGGGCTCTCCACACTCGCCATCAGCGTCAGTGAGCAAACTGAAACCATTGAAGATGTCTACGAACCGTTTCTCATTCAGCAGGGTCTCATCGCACGCACGCCGCGTGGCCGTGTTGCTATGCCCTCGGCGTGGACTCATTTGGGCTTAGTCCCTCCAGCGCAAGATCCGCATCTGTTTTCCTGATCTTCGTCCAGTCCGCGAAGTAGGTTTTTGTTCTTGGATATCTCACACATTGATTACGAGCTGCCTGAAGAACTCATTGCGCAAACACCGATAGAGCCGCGCGACTCTGCGCGACTGTTGGTTGACGCAGCGAGCGGATTGCAGCATCGAAGCGTGCGTGACATCGTTGAATACTTGCAGCCAGGTGATGTTGTGGTGGTCAATCACACACGAGTGTTGCCAGCGCGTTTAAAGCTGAAACGTCGCACTGGCGGGGCAGTAGAAGTGCTTTTGCTTGAAGAGCGAGATGCAGAACAGATGCAGTGGGAGGCACTTGTCCGACCTGGTGGAAAGCTTTCTTTCGGCGAGGAACTCCTTGATGCTGCAGGTGCAGTCATGTTGCGAATTGGTGAGCGTTCGCAGGCAGGCGACACGTTCTTTGTGTATTTTGCAGCAGACTCACAGGACGAAGTGATGCGAAGAATTTTGGAAGTTGGGGAGATACCACTTCCTCCGTACATCACGACGGCATTGGCTGATCAGGATCGCTACCAAACGGTATTCGCCCATGATCAGAAATCTTCTGCCGCACCTACTGCGGGACTGCATTTCACCCCAGAGTTGCTCGCACGCATTCGTGAGGCGGGAGTTGACATTCGAGAAGTAGAACTAGTTGTTGGGCTTGACACCTTTCAACCCATTTCTGTTGACAATCCCCTCTACCATGTCATTCATACCGAGTCGTATCGAGTGCCGGCTGAAACTATTGATGCTTGTACGCGTGCGCGCGAAAGAGGAGGGCGTGTTATTGCCATTGGCACAACTGCAACTCGGGCATTAGAGAGTGCAGCAACATTTGGTGCATTGCAAGGTCGAACGAACTTGTTCATCACGCCTGGATATGACTGGAAAGTTGTCGACATGATGTTGACCAATTTTCATATGCCACGAACAACACTTCTCTTGATGGTCGAGTCGTTCATCGGTGAGAAGTGGCGTGCCATCTATTCCGAAGCGATAGCCATGCGTTATCGCATGCTGTCGTTTGGTGATGCGATGCTGCTGTACCGTGGAACAAATGTTTCCAGTTGAATTCACCGAGATCGCTCGCGACGGTGGTGCACGTGCGGGAATAGCAACAACACACAGAGGCACATACTCCACGCCATGCTTTATGCCTGTTGGTACACGTGGTGCAATCAAATACCTCAGTGCATCTGATTACGAGCAATTGGGTGCTCAAATTGTTTTGGGCAACACCTACCACTTGATGTTGCGTCCTGGTGCAGAGACAATCGCCCATTTTGGTGGCTTAGGTGCATTCGCAGGGTGGGGTGGACTCACGCTCACCGACTCTGGAGGTTTTCAAGTTTTCTCTCTTGACCCAGACGTCGACGACGATGGGGTCACATTCAAGTCGACATATGACGGCTCTAAGCATCGATTCACTCCTGAGTCTGCTGTTCATACTCAACAGTTACTTGGTGCAGACATTCAGATGGTGCTCGACGTTTGTCCGCCGCTCCCGTCTCCTCCGCATGTCGTTCGCACGGCTCTTGAACGAACTTCAGCGTGGGCCATGCGCGCAAAGAATTCACACACGCGTGATGACCAATCGCTGTTTGGGATTGTGCAGGGTGGAATTGATATCAATATGCGCACGGAAAGCGCGCAACGAACGGCTGAGTTGAATTTCGATGGCTATGGAATTGGTGGATTGTCTGTTGGCGAAACACGTGATGAAATGGTCCCCGCCTTGGCTGCAGCCGTTGCGCATTTACCGAGCAATCGTCCCCGCTATTTGATGGGCGTTGGTGACCCAGCATCACTCGTTGAGGCAGTCAACCTTGGAGTGGATCAATTCGACTGCGTGTTGCAAACTCGCTTGGGCCGCCACGGGACAGCCCTTACTTCAACGGGTCGCGTTAATTTGAAACGGGCCGAGTTTGTGTTAAGCGACGACCCAATTGATGCTCGCTGTGCATGCATGGTGTGTCGCCGACATTCTCGCGGCTATATCCGTCACCTTTTTCAGGTGGGTGAACCAACTGCTTCGCGCCTGGTTTCGCTTCATAATGTGGCGTGGACAATTGAGCTCATGAATCAGATGCGAAGGGCAATAGTTGATGGCTCTTTTGCTTCTTTCCGTGCTGAGACATTGGCTGTGTGGGGCAATGCGATGGGTTCAGCGACCTCGTAGCGTTGGGTTCGGCGAGTAGAGTAAATCTCTATGTTCCACGTCAATTCACTTCTCGCGGCAGCTGGTTCCTCATCGAGCTCAAGTTCGCCACTTAGTTTCTTACCAATTGTTGCCATTTTCGCAGCGATGTATTTCCTGTTGATCCGCCCGCAACGTAAGCGCGCAAAGGAACAAAAGGAACTCCAGGGTGCCCTTGCGGAAGGGGACCATGTTGTTTTGAACTCGGGAATTTATGGCTACATCTCACAAATTGAAGAAGGAATGCCGTACATCTGGTTCGAGGCAAATACTGGCGTGGAGTTTCGCATTAATCGCTCGGCTGTTGCCGGCAAGACGCCAGACCCTGCAAATCCAGCTGCAGATCAGAAGTAGTAGTTCTCGCTCATGGTTCGTCGGCTTGTTGTTTCACTCGTTGGAGTAGTAGTTGTTGTTTTCGGGTTGCTCGTTGGCAACCTGGTAGCAGGCAACGTTCCTTCGCTTGGACTTGATCTCCAAGGTGGTGCTTCAGTAACGCTGCAACCAGAGGGAACATACGACGCCAAGGCTCTCGATGTTGCGCTCACCATTATTCGGTCACGCGTGGACTCAATTGGTGTCTCTGAACCCGAAATCATTCGACAAGGTGACACCGTTGTGGTCAACCTTCCCGGAGTTGAAGACCAGCAGCGAGCACTCGACATCATTGGTAAACAAGGTCAGTTGTTGTTGCGTCCTGTATTGCAGGCCGGAACGATCAACACGGGCACCGAGACCACGGTGCCTGGTGCAACCACGGTTGTTGACTCCACATTGCCAGCAGCGAGTGGTCCTGGAAGTTCGCGCATAGTCGCTGCAACAACCGTGCCGCCCACGACATCTTCGCCGACGACTGTTGCCGCCACGCAAAGTTCTTCGCCGTCGCTTGCTGAAATTTTGGCAAACCAAGATGCGAATGATCCGAATGCATCGGTTGTGTTACTCGGTAGGAATGGCGATGTGTATTCGGCTGGCCCTGCCGGTGCATCTGGTTTGGTGTTCAGCAATGACGCTTCTGCTGAGATCAATAATGGAACGTGGAGTGTTGTTGTGGGGCTACTGCAGGGTTCTGCAGGCGAAGACATTTGGAACGCGTTGTCCACTCGTTGCTTTAATAAGGATGAAACCTGCCCAACAGGTCAAATCGCAATTGCTCTCGACGGCGAAGTCATTTCGGCGCCAGTGGTGCAGCAGGCAGTGTTCACGGGTGGCACGGTGCAAATCTCTGGCAGCTTTACCGAAGCAGAGGCTCGCGATCTAGCAAAGATTCTTGAATTCGGAGCAGTGCCAGTCAAGTTTTCTGTTGCCACCGTGCAAACCGTTTCGCCAACTTTGGGTAAGGACTCTCTGCGAGCAGCCATCATCTCTGGTTTGGTTGGCGTGTTGCTGGTGATGCTGTTTTTCTTCTTTTATTACCGACTCTTAACCATCGTGGTCGTCAGCGGCCTCGTCATTTCTGGTTCGCTGTTGTGGAGTGTCATTTCGTATCTGTCAAAAACAAACGGTCTCGCACTCACGCTTTCCGGAGTGGCAGGAATCGTCGTCTCTATCGGTGTCACTGTTGACTCATACGTTGTGTTCTTTGAACGGTTGAAAGACGAATTGGTCAGTGGCAAAACGATGCGTGGGGCAGCACAACGCAGCTTTAACTCGGCATGGCGAACCATTTTGGCCGCCGATACCGTCTCGTTTATTGGTGCAATCATCCTGTGGCAGTTGACCGTTGGTTCGGTGCGTGGGTTTGCGTTCTTCCTTGGCCTATCAACCTTGATTGATGTGTTCGTGGCCTATCTCTTTACCCGACCAGCCATCTTGTTGCTTGCACGATCAAAGTTCATGGTCGGTCGAAACGTGCTTGGTGTAGTAGTTCCGAAGGAGGCAACCGTATGAGCGGAGGAATGGGGCGTCTCTATCGCGGCGAAACCACGTTTAACTTCTTTGGACGCAGGTGGATCGGTTTTGGTTTCTCCATAGCGCTGATGGTGATTACTGTGCTGTCGCTCTCGACCCGCGGGCTAAATCTTGGAATGGATTTTGAGGGTGGGGTGGCCTGGGAAGTACCAGCGCAGTCGCTCACCGTTGAAGATGTGAAAACCGTGCTTGACGCGAATGGCATTGAATCATCCGATGCAAAGATACAGGTCCTCAATAGTTCCGATGGTTCCCGCATTCGTATTCAAGTTGGTGCCGAGTCGGAGGCCGTAACCACTGCCGTACAAAATGCACTTGCAGAGAAGGCATCAGTGAAAGCCGACGAAGTCAGCGTGGCGCTCGTCAGTTCTTCGTGGGGCCGCAGCATTACAGAAAAAGCAGTGCGCGCATTGCTGGTGTTCTTCCTCGTGGTATCGATGTATATCTCGTGGCGTTTTGAATGGAAGATGGCCATCTCCGCAATTGCGGCAATGGCTCACGACGTGCTGATCAGCGTTGGCGTGTACTCGGTGCTTGGCCTTCAGGTCACTCCCGCAACGGTCGTCGCGTTTCTCACCATCTTGGGTTTCTCTCTATACGACACCATCGTGGTGTTCGACAAGGTGCACGACAACACCAAAAAGTACTCAGCATCACGCGTTTCCTATGGCGACATCACCAATGTGTCAATGAACCAGGTGCTGATGCGCTCGATCAACACTTCCTTGGCAGCAGTGTTGCCAGTGCTTTCGCTGCTTATTCTCGGATCGTGGATTCTTGGAGCAGTTGCCTTGCAAGAGTTCGCCTTGGCCTTGTTGGTTGGAATGTTCCTCGGTGCATATTCGTCCATCTACATCGCAACGCCGTTGCTCGGAATCTTGAAAACTCGCGAAACGAAGTTCAAACCAATGGCTAATGAGTTGCATCTTGGTGAGGAGATGACACGTATCGCTAGTTCAGGTAAGAAGACGAGTCGTGTTGTGACTGCAGATTCTTCAGAATCGGGAACTACAGAAACAATCACGCGTGAAGCTGCATCGGTCGCAGCAGCACTTAGCCACCCACCACGTCCGCGCAAAAAACAACGCAGATAAGGAACGCTCCCCATGAGCACGACGTCGCGAGTTCTTCCATGGCGAAGAAATCATTCTGCGGTAGTCGAAGATCTTGTTCCGTTGTTATCCGCCTACAAGCGACGTAACCCAAAGGGGAACGTTTCGCTGATTAACGCAGCGTATGAAATGGCAAGCGCTGCCCATAGCCACCAGTCCCGCATGAGCGGTGAGTTGTACATCAGTCATCCAATTGCTGTTGCGCGAATTGTTGCCGAAATTGGTCTGGATGAAGTCTCGCTCGTCGCAGCACTGTTACATGATGCAGTTGAAGACACGGAAATCACGCTTGCTGATGTGGAGGCACGATTTGGTGCCGAAGTAGCGGGAATCGTGGATGGCCTCACCAAACTTGAGCGTCTGCAATTTGATTCGCGCGAGGCACAACAGGCTGCCACCATGCGCAAAATGCTCGTTGCGATGGCCAAAGACATGCGAGTACTGATTATCAAGTTGTCAGATCGCATGCACAACATGCGCACAATCGCGTCGGCGCCGGTTGACAAGCAGCGCCGCATCGCGCAAGAAACTCTCGATATCTACGCTCCGCTTGCTCATCGGCTGGGTATGCAGGAAATGAAGCAGCAGTTAGAAGACTTGTCGTTCGCCGCATTGTTTCCCAAGCGTTATGCAGAACTTGATCACTTGGTTTCAATTCGCGCTCCTGAACGCGACGTGTATTTGGCTAAAGCGCTAGGTCAAGTGAATACCTGGCTAACTGCAGTGAATATCAATGCAGAGCTCACTGCCCGTGGCAAGCACTTGTGGAGTCTGTACGAAAAAATGGTGCAGAAAGGTAGAGACTTCGACGAGATCTTCGATCTCATGGCCATTCGCATCGTGGTTGATTCGGTTAAGGATTGCTACGGAGCGCTCGGCGCTATTCACGGTAATTGGAAACCGGTAGTTGGTCGATTCAAGGACTACATCGCCATGCCGAAATTCAACTTGTATCAGTCGTTGCACACCACGGTGATCGGCCCAGGCGGCAAGCCAATCGAGGTGCAAATTCGTTCGCGTGAGATGCACCAACGAGCCGAATGGGGAGTGGCATCGCACTGGTCGTACAAAGACGGTGTTGCAAGCACCGACATTGATTGGCTCAATCGCATTATCGATTGGCAGGACGAAGTGTCGGACCCACGACAGTTCTTGGAAAGCCTGAAGACCGACCTCGAACAAGATGAGCTTTTTGTATTTACGCCGAAGGGGCGAGTAATTGCACTACCACTTGATGCAACGCCAATCGATTTCGCCTACGGCGTGCACACAGAAGTTGGTCACACGTGTATTGGTGCACGAGTGAATGGTCGACTCGTGTCATTGGATTCACGTCTGAATTCTGGTGACACATGCGAGATCCTCACCTCAACTGCCGAGGATGCCGCACCATCGGAAGAGTGGGCAAATTTTGTTGTCTCGCCAAAAGCGAAAAGCAAGATCAAGCAGTGGTTCTCGAGAGAGCGCATGGAAGACTTGGTTGATACAGGTCGCGACGATCTGGTTGAACACATGCGCAAGCACGGTCTTCCTGTGCAACGAGTGCTGTCGTCTGAAGTGTTTGCGGCAGAGCGCGAAGCAATGAACTATGCAGACGATGTGACACTGTTCAGAGCTATTGGTGAAGGTCACGTATCTGCCGAATCAATGGCAGGTCGCATCAGCCGACTCATGCGCGATGGTGGATTTGGCGAGCAGTTATCTGTTGGCATGCGCCTTGATGCAGGCAATACCACCGAACAGATTTCTGGTGTTCATGTGGAGGGAATGTCGGGCACGATCGTTCGGCTGTCAAAGTGCTGCACACCAGTGCCAGGCGATGAAATCATTGGCTTCCTCACCACAGACCTAGTGGTCAACGTTCACCGTGCTGACTGCTCCAATGCCATTTCGGCAGCGAGCCAAAACATTGGTCGAATGGTCGATGTTGAATGGGCGGGAAGCGTTCATAACGCAACGTACGTGGCTGCCGTTGAGGTTGTGGCCATAGATCGTTCGCGCCTCTTACGAGATGTGGCCAATGCCCTAAGCGATGAGCATGTCAACATCGTTTCGTGTTCTACGAATACCGGATCCGACAGAGTGGCCCGTATGCGTTTTGAATTTGAATTTGCCGATCCGAGTCACTTGCAGTCTGTGCTTCGCACGATTAAGCGCATCGATTCGGTGTACGACGCATACCGAGTCATGGCTGGAGATCATCCAGCGTCTAATGTTTCCGCGTGAGTTCATTTTCTACTAGTCCCGGAACACGGGACATCTTGACTCCCGATGCGGCACGTTGGCGCAAGTTCCAAGAGGTATTTGCCGGAGTAGTAGAAGAGGCTGGCTACGGCCTCATCATCCCTCCAATGTTTGAAGACCTTGGGGTGTTTTTGCGACTTGGCGAAGCAACCGATGTGGTGACGAAGGAAATGTACGACTTCGAAGACAAAGGTGGTCGTCGAGTTGCACTGCGACCTGAGCAAACGGCAAGTGTGTGTCGTGCATTCGTTCAACACCGACCAACCACACCGTGGAAGGTGTGGTACGCGGGCCCAAACTTTCGCTACGAGAAACCACAACAGGGTCGGTATCGCCAATTCGATCAGGTGGGACTGGAAGTTCTTGGCGTCGAAGATCCATATCTCGACGCTGAAGTCATTGCGCTTGCAGCACAGTTTTACAATCGCTTAGGCCTGAAAGAAGTTCAGCTGTCGGTCAACTCGTTGGGAGACGCTGGTGACCGTCAACGATTTACCGATGTGTTGCGTACCTACTTTGAGTCGCATCTGGATGAGTTGTCTGAAGACTCACAAGTCACGCTGACAAAGAATCCATTGCGCGTGCTCGATTCAAAACGTCGCGAAGACCAAAAGATCATTGCGAATGCTCCTCGTATCCGAGATTATCTCAGCCCAACTGCAGGGGAACACTTCGCTGCAGTTCTTGCCGCACTAGATGCAATGAATATCAAATATGTCATTGACGACCGTTTGGTGCGAGGTCTTGACTATTACCGTCGCACCACATTTGAGTTTGTAAGCACGGCGCTCACGGCAGCACACACCGCAATTGGTGGAGGCGGTAGGTATGACGGTCTTGTTGAAGAACTTGGTGGACCGGCAACAGCAGGGATTGGCTTTGCTCTCGGACTAGATCGCACGCTGTTGGCTTGCGATGCCGAGCAGGTATTTCCCGCACCAAATACGGATGTGTTCGCATTCGTTGTAGATACGACTGGTGGTCAAGAGGCTGCTCTCATATGTAATCAATTGCGCATGGCGCGTATTGGTGCTGATCGTGCCTTCGACAATCGAAGTATGAAGGCGCAAATGAAAGCCGCTGATCGCAGTGGTGCGCAAGTTGCCATCATTATTGGGTCAAACGAGTTAGACGCTGGTCAAGTAGTAATTCGGCCGATGAATTCGGGCGAGCAGTACACCGTGAATCGCGAGGAACTGCTGGCTTCAATTCAAAATGAGGTCAGCAAAATTCGTTCAGCAAACTAGGCTGTAAGCCTCATGTCGTCTCCATTGCAGCCATTAGGCGAATCAACATCACTTCGTACCCAGCTGTGCGGTGGCCTGCGGGCTGAGCACATCGGCAACACGGTCACCGTGTGTGGCTGGATTGCACGCCGCCGTGAACATGGTGAACATCTTGCATTCCTGGATGTTCGTGATTACAGCGGAGTGGTGCAGTGCGTTGTTGACAACGAAACCGATGTTCGATCGGAATGGGTAGTGCAAATCACTGGTCGTGTGCAGGCCCGCCCCGATGGCACTGTAAACACCAACTTGGCAACAGGTGAAGTCGAATTAACCGATTGCAAAGTGGTCGTTCTTAACTCTGCAGAAGCACCACCGTTTCCTATTGATGCTCGTGCCGATGACGTAGACGAGAACGTTCGACTGAAGTACCGCTACTTGGACATTCGTCGCGAGCGCATGCAGCGTAACTTGCGTATTCGCGCCAAGGTCAACTCTGCAATTCGTCGCGCCATGGAGTCGCAGAGTTTTGTTGAAGTAGAAACCCCATTCCTCATGCCAAGCACTCCAGAAGGAGCACGTGAATTCTTGGTTCCTTCGCGCAAGGAACCGGGTTCGTTCTACGCGTTGCCACAGTCGCCTCAGTTGTGGAAGCAATTGCTGATGGTCGCTGGTATCGATCGTTACTACCAAATTGCTCGTTGCTTGCGCGATGAAGATTTGCGCGCCGATCGCCAATACGAATTTATGCAGCTCGATGCCGAGATGAGCTTCGTCACTAAAGACGATGTGCTTGGCGCAATTAGCGAAGCTGTGATGGCCGCAGCGGAAGCAGTATTGGGCGAGCGCCCACCGCAGATTGAGCAGATCACATGGCTCGATGCAATGAATCGTTTTGGCCTCGATAAACCTGACATGCGTTTTGGAATGGAACTTGTCGAACTCACCAGTGTGTTTGCTGGTACCGAGTTCAAAGCTTTTGCACAAGCCGAATACATCAAGGGGTTGCGCGTAGATGCTGCAACGTATCCAGACGCAGCGTCTTATGGTCGCAACAAACTTGATGCACTCACTGACCGTGCAAAACAAATTGGTGCAAAGGGCTTGGTATGGATGAAGGTGGGGGAGGGTCTTGCTCTCGATTCACCAGTCGCCAAGTTCTTGTCAGATGCAGAGCGTGCTTCGCTCGTTGCCGCAATGGGTGCACAACCAGGAGACCTTCTACTGTTGGTTGCCGACACGTGGTCAACAACGTGTGATGTGCTTGGCACGCTGCGTAATGACATCGGTCGTCCACCTGTGCACGAAGGCCCGTACCGCTACGTATGGGTCATTGACTTCCCACTGTTCGTTGGCATCAATGCCACAACTGGCAAACCACAACCAGGACACCACCCGTTCTGTCAGCCACACCCCGAAGATATCGAGCGTCTCGAATCAGATCCAATGTCAGTGCGTGCGCTCGCGTACGACTTGGTGCTGAACGGATGGGAATTGGGTTCTGGTTCAATTCGAATTCATGAGCCTGAAATGCAGCGCCGAGTATTCCGTCAGTTGGGAATCTCCGATGAGGACGCCGATCGTCGCTTCGGATTCTTTTTGCAACCGTTTAAGTACGGTGCACCGCCGCACGGTGGTTTTGCTTTCGGAACCGACCGTCTGGTCGCCATTCTTGCTGGCGAAGAAAACATTCGTGAAGTCATTGCGTTCCCAAAGACTCAGTCGGGTAGCGACCCGATGACAAACGCGCCTACTCCTGTTGGTGCTGCTCAGCTCAACGAGTTGGGCATTCGACTGCTTCCTCCACCGGCGAAGAGTTAGTGTCGCGTTCGGTGGGAAACGCCGAAGATCTGTTTACAGCAGCGGTGAACGATCGCTTGCGTGGTCAAGCTCCACTTGCTGCGCGCCTGCGCCCAAAGAGCCTCGATGAAATTGTTGGTCAGCAGCACTTAGTTGCCAAAGGTGCGCCACTTCGCAAACTCATTGAAGCCGATCGATTGTCTTCAGTCATCTTGTGGGGTCCACCAGGTACAGGGAAGACCACGCTTGCTGAAGTGGTTGCGCTGACAACCAATCGGGCATTTGAACGGCTTTCGGCTGTGACATCGGGAGTCAAAGATGTTCGCGAAGCAATTGAACGCGCAACGGATCGACTTGGCCAGCACGGAAAATCGACAATCGTGTTTGTTGACGAGATCCATCGATTCTCTACTTCGCAACAAGATGCTTTGCTGCCTTCAGTTGAAAGTGGAATCATCACGCTCATCGGCGCAACAACCGAGAATCCATACTTTGAAGTGAATGCACCGTTGCGTAGCCGCAGCACCTTGTTTCGGTTAGAGCCATTACAAACTGAAGATATTCGAGTGTTGCTCGTTCGTGGTTTAGAAGCAGAAGCGCTGAGTGCAACTGAAGATGCCATTGCAAAACTTATGCAACTCTCCGGCGGAGATGGTCGTCAAAGTTTGACTGCGCTTGAAGTTGCGTGCGCTCTTGCGCGTCCACACGAGGTAACGCTCGATCACGTGGAAGCAGCGCTCGGGGTGAGTTCACTGCGCTACGGTCGCGATGATCACTACGACGTGGTTTCGGCGTTCATCAAAAGTATGCGCGGAAGCGATGTTGATGCATCCGTGTTTTGGCTTGCACGCATGCTCGAAGCAGGCGATGATCCGCGCTTCATTGCACGGCGCATGATCATCTTCGCATCTGAAGATATTGGTGTGGCCGATTCTCATGCGTTGGTGATTGCGGTAGCAGCAGCCCAAGCTGTTGATCATGTGGGTCTTCCCGAAGCGCAACTCAATCTTTCGCAGTGCGCCATTTATTTAGCGCGGGCACCGAAGAGTAATAGTTCGGCACAAGCCATTTGGAACGCACGAGCCGATATCCGTAACGGCGTAGACGTTGAAGTTCCCGCACACCTGAGAGATGCGCATTATTCGGGAGCTCAAGAAATTGGCCATGGAGTGGGGTACCAATCGCCTCATAATGCCCAATTGGGTGACGAAAAGGTGGAACAGGACTATTTACCTGCGCAAACTACAGGGCGGGCTGTTCCACAGACTCCGTACTATCGGCCGTCACAAAACGACCGCTAGGGCAAAGCCCATTGGCGTTGGAGGGTTATCTCGATGATGAAGCGACTGTTTTGGTTTGTACTCGGCGCGTTCGCCGGTGTCTTTGGTGTTCGCTATGCAAAGAACAAAGCGCGCGAAGCTGCAGAGCAGTTGACCCCTGCCCAGATTGCGGCCGATGTTCTTGAAGGTGCTGTCAAATTGGCGCAACAGGGCATGGAAATTGTGCGCAATTTGCGTAAGGACGAAGAAGTCATTCATTTCGAGTCCGAATCAGTAACGATTACACAAAATCAGAATTAGCCAATACGTGTTGCCGAACTAGACTGTTGGCAAATGTCTGGTTCTCGCCCCCCAATTTCCTCTGCAAATGATTTGCGTGAGTCGTTCTCTGGCTACTT
>JBIKHN010000087.1:0-6713 GCA_044362135.1 Ilumatobacteraceae bacterium
AACAGTTCCTTACCGACGTGTTTTGGGATGAGCCAGACTTCTTGCTCATTGACATGCCGCCAGGAACTGGTGACATCGCATTGAGCCTCAGCCAGTACTTGCCACGCGCAGAAGTATTGGTAGTGACCACACCGCAAGAAGCAGCGCAAAAGGTTGCCAAGTTGTCGGCTGCAATGGCCACAAAAGTGAACTTGCCTGTTCGTGGAATCATCGAGAACATGTCGTGGTTTACCGGTGACGACGGCGTGCGTTACGAACTGTTCGGCAGTGGCGGTGGGCAATCATTGGCCGACGAACTCAATGTTCCGTTGCTCGCACAAATTCCACTCATGTCTGCATTGCGCGAAGGCGGCGACGACGGTAGGCCAATTGCTGCTGTTGCTCCAGACAGCGAAATCGGTCAAATCTTTGCCGGATTGGCAAAACGAATTGCAGAAGAAATGAAGCCTAAGAAAATTTTCAGCGCAGCGCTGAAAGTGAATTAGCCTGCAAGTACTTCACTAAACGAACGGAACAACAATGGAAATTCGCATCGGAATTCAGCAATCAGTACGTGAGCTCATGGTGGAGATTGACGACGAGAAAGCGCAAGCAAAAGCAAAAGCTGCAGCTGAAGCGGCCCTCACCGGCAAGACCGAAGTGTTTTCGTTGGTTGATAATCGTGGTCGCGAAGTCATTGTGGCTTCGGCAAAACTTGCGTATGTGGAGTTTGGTGCACCGGAAGGCGCACGCAAGCTCGGCTTTGGGAGCTGACGCTGCCTCAACTACTTGATCACCGCCTGCTCTTTATAACGGGCAAAGGTGGAGTGGGCAAGACAACATTTGCAAGTGCTCTTGCCAGGTTTGCTGCGTCAACGGGCAAAAGAACGCTCATTGTTGAAATGGACGACAAGGGTGCTGTAGCGCGCTCACTGAATACGCCCGAGCTGCAATTCGTTGCCAGCGAGGTTGCGCCAAATCTGTTTGCGATGTCAATGAACACCGAAGATTCGTTGCGCGAATACATTCGCCTGTTTGTGAAGAACCCACTCGTCAGCACGTTCGGCCCACTCGCCAAGATTCTGGACTTCGTTGCAAATGCTGCACCGGGAGTGAAAGAGATTCTTGCTGTAGGCAAGTTGTGTTGGGAAGTTCGTGAACGCAACTACGACATTGTGATTGTTGACGCTGAAGCAACCGGGCACATTGTTGCTCAGGTAGATGCACCATCGATCCTGTCCAACTTGGTACAAGTTGGTGTCATTCGCGAACAGACGAAGTGGATGCAAGAAATATTGCACGATCAATCAACTACTGGCGTCGTCATTGTGGCAACACCAGAAGAAATGCCAGTGCTTGAAACCATGCAACTGATGGACACGCTGCAGAACACCACAAGCGTTGGAGTTGCTGCAGTAGTGGCCAACCGAGTGCACGACGATGTGGTTCAGGGTGGCGATGTTGCCGTGTTTGATTCGCTTTGGCAAGCGGTGCAGTTGAACACCATGTCGAGCGATGCTTCCGAAGCGTTGCACGCACCAATGCAATTGCTTAACGTGGCAACCCAGCGACGCCGCAACGAAGTAGGCAATCTTGAGCAATTGGTTGCTCGTTCGCGTCAAGGTGGTGTGATGTTCATGTCGGTCATGGACATTGAATCCCATGATCTTGATGTAGTGACGGCCATGACGCAGGTGCTGAAAGACGAATTGCAATGAGTTCACTGCGCAACGTCTTGGAAAATGGTCGTCTTGTTGTGGTGACCGGAAGTGGTGGCGTTGGAAAAACAACCATGTCTGCTGCGCTTGGAGCATTTGCAGCTGCGCAGTACAACCGACGTGTGCTTGTGCTCACCGTAGACCCAGCGCGCAGGCTTGCAGATGCACTTGGTCTGGAGTCGTTTGGTAACGCAGTGGTGGAAATTGAATCTTCGGCTCTTACGCGAAACGGAGTTCCACCTGCAGGTCGCATGTTTGCCGCCATGATTGACACGAAAGCAAGCTGGGATGAACTAATTACGCGCTGCGCGCCAAATGCCGATGTGCGCGACAAAGTGTTGTCGAACAAGTTATATCGCAACCTAACCGAACGGTTTGTGAACAGTCACGACTACATCGCGATGGAGCGATTGTTTGAGGCTCAGCAGTCGCCGGACTACGACTTGGTCATTGTGGATACACCACCGTCGCGAAATGCACTGGATGTGTTGGATGCACCCCGACGCATGAAAGAGTTCTTTGCATCGCGCTTGTTGAAGTTGTTGACAACACAAGCGCAATCGCGATTGTTCTCGCTTGCCGCAAAACCTTTTTTCTTAGTTGCGGATCGAATTCTTGGTGCACGTTTTCTTACCGACATCACTGAATTCTTTACGTTGTTCCGCACCATGGAAGATGGCTTCGTGAAACGTGCCAATGAAGTGGAGGCTGTGTTGAAGCAGCACGACACCTCGTTCATGGTGGTGACCACACTTGAGTCTGCGCCATTGCATGAGGCTGAATTTTTGATCGACGCATTGCGTGAGCGTGGATATTCGCTGAACACGGTGATCGCCAATCGCGTGACACCACAGGAATTGGTTACGCAGGCACAAGTCGCCTTGAGCAAGCTGGAGACATCGATTCAGGCCCCTTCGTTCGTGCAGGCAGTGGTGAAGGCAACAGAAGGTGTTGAACCGTCAGCAGAGCAGATCTCACGGGTGGTGAGCACCATTGCTCGTAAGTCGGCCGAAGCGGTGCGCAAAGGCGGGGCAGAGCAAGCCACGCTTGATGCCTTGCATAAACGAAGCGCAGAATCGCAAGCCGAACTGTGTATTTGCGCAATCAGTGGCGCCGAAATTGCTCGGGCTTCAGCACTTGTTGCTCTGGGTGAATCCGTGCACCCTGCATAGGGCAGACTGGATGCACGCTATGCCAACGCTTGCAGAACTCGCCCACGAACACACCGAACTTGAATCCGATGCGGTGAGTCATTTAGGAGCGTTGGTCTCTGAGTGGGGAATGCTTGCAGACTTCTGTTTCGCCGACATGTTGTTGTACTTGCCAATTGGTAACGACTCGTGGTTGATTGCTGCTCAGGTTCGCGCTGCCACTGGTCAAACGCTGTATCACCAGGACTATGTAAATACGTGGGCCAGCGATTCTGAAAAAGTTCTGCTGAAGCGTTGTTATGAAAGCGGAGAAATTTCGCAAGGCGAAATATTTGTGCAAGCAATTGGTGGCCCGGCAAACATGCTCACTATTCCTGTGCGTTACGACGGGAAAACCATTGCGGTGTTGTCGCGCGAATGGGTAACAGACAGTGCGCGACGCGCCGGCCAACTTGAATCGACGTACGCAGAAATTTTCGGAAAGCTTGCAGAAATGGTTGCGCAAGGTTTGTTTCCATTTGAAGGTCGAATTGCCGATGCGAGCGTTGCTCCGCGAGTAGGCGATGGCGCAATTGTTCTGGATGCGCAGACGCGTGTTCGGTACGCATCACCTAATGCCGTTTCGGCTTTGCATCGAGTAGGTATCAGTACCAATTCAATTGGTCAGACTCTTGCCGAACTGGGTGTTGCTGAAAGCGCTGCACGAAATGCGTATGAGCGCAAAGAGCCGGTGATTGAGGAAATTGAACAAACTACGGAAGTCACACTGCTGACACGAAGTATTCCGTTGCTCGTAGAACATGGGGATGCCGTAGATGTCGTTGGTGGAGTATTGCTGCTTCGCGACGTTTCCGAACTTCGTCGCCGCGATCGCTTGCTCCTCACTAAAGACGCAACTATTCGGGAAATTCACCACCGTGTGAAGAACAACCTGCAGACCATTTCATCGTTGCTTCGTTTGCAAGCACGTCGATTGGAATCGGAAGAAGCAAAAGAAGCAGTAGCCGAATCGGTGCGCCGTATTCGCACTATTGCACTCGTTCACGAAACGCTGTCGCGTGAACCGGGAGAAGACATCGCATTTATCGAAATCGTTCGGCCACTACTTCGCCTTGTCGAGGAAGGTTTGCAGTCAGCAGACCGCCCCGTGCAGTTTGCAGTGAAGGGCGACGGCGGTCGTATGCCAGCAACTGTTGCAACTCCGCTTTCAGTGGTCATTCTTGAACTGCTACAAAATGCGGTGGATCACGGATTTCCTGAAGGCAGCGCTGGTGGTTCAGTGCTTGTCACGCTCAGCCACGATGACGACGCGTTGTACGTGCGTGTGTTGAACAATGGCATTGGTCTGAGCCCTGGCTTTGACTTCTCAAGTGCAACGGGCCTCGGACTTTCCATCGTGCGCACGCTGGTAACAACAGAGCTTGCGGGAACTATTGCAATGCGCTCAGGAACGAAGAGTGATGGCGATGCAACAGGTATTGCGGGGATGACAGACGGTCAGGGGACCGTGGTCGACTTGCGGGTTCCGATTACGAACTAGTTATGCAGTTGCGCGCGCAGCGCGACGTACAGCAGCCATTTTGCGGCGAATGTCGCGACGCTCTTCTTCTGAAGTGCCACCCCAGATGCCACAGTCCTGGTTGGTTTCAATTGCGAATTCGAGGCACTCGGTTTTAACGGTGCATTCTCCACACACTGATTTTGCAGCGGTAATTTGCTGGAGCGCTTGTCCGGTGCTTCCTACGGGAAAGAACAATTCTGGGTCGGTGTCTTTGCACAGTGCTTCTTTGCGCCACGTGTAATCAGCGGATCCGAGGGCAAGGCTTGTTGCGAGAATTGACACGGTAGTCACCTTTGAAGTTCTTCTAGAGCCAGTAGGACGGTGTCACGATAGACACCGAGCAGGGCACTTTCAAGTGGAACAAGAAAATATTTATATTTTTTTATTGTGACAATTTTGGCTGTACCCTTCGCCTGTGACCATTGCTCGTTGGGTGCCACATAATCGCAACAGCGCTCCAGCGCGCGTGCAAGTCATGGCCCATCGTGGCGCATCTGCGGCCGAACGCGAAAACACAACAGTGGCATTTACGCGTGCTCGCGAATTGAGCAGCGATGCAGTTGAACTCGATGTTCGCCTGTGCGCCTCTGGCGAAATGATTGTGCATCACAACCCGACGTTGACCGATGGGAAAGTGCTTGCAACATTAAACATTGCCGACATTCCAGATCACATCCCAACACTTGCCGATGCGCTTGATGCATGCGCGGGAATGTGGGTGAATATTGAAATCAAAAATGATCCGTCCGAGCCAGGCTTTGATCCAGATGACAAGTTGGCAACCCTCGTTGTTGACTTTCTGCGCACTCGAGGCGCTCCTGATCAGTGGCTGATTTCATCGTTTAGGCGTGAAACGGTTGATGCTGTGCATCGTCTGTGGCCAGAGTTGCCGACTGCATGGTTGGACATGGCAGTTGCCGACGAAGACGCCGATGCATTGGCGAAGGATTTGTTGAACTCTGGTCATCAGGCGTATCACCCGTATGTCAAGACACTCACGCGATCGGTGGTGGATGCGATGCATCGCAATGGTGTTGCCGTGAACACGTGGACATGCGATGACCCAGCACGAATGGCCGAGTTGGTGTCGTGGGGAATTGACGGCATCTGCACCAACGTGCCCGATGTTGCGCTTGGCGTTATTGCTAACGCGAAATAAGTTTTAAAACTCGACAGTGGGTCGCACTAAGCGAAGTGCCTCGGGGCAATGCTTAATGTCAATCGATGTGGTGTCGCCCAGGTAGTCGCCGTCGAGTTGATACGGGAATGGCGCAGGGAATTCGATCTTCACATGCTCGACGTCTGTCGCAATGTCGATACCGGATGAAGTTTCAAGCCCGCCACGGCGCAATGCCGAATACAGCGTCTTCAACATAAGCGGCGTAGTCATCTTGCGGAAGGTGACCACAACCAGCTTCTTTTCCAACGACGCAGCCGACGACAAATGAATAGGGTGCTTGCCAACGAATGTGTACGGGTTGGTGTTCAGCACCACAGAAAAGAATCCATTTGGAATTGCTCGGCCGTCAATGTTCATGGTGAAGTGCGGGTACTTGCGGTCGTATGACTTAAACCACGAGTGCAATGCCGAATATGCGAACAGTGGTTGCCCGACAATGCGCTTCAGTGATGAGCGACGTTCAACTTGTTCTACCACCGCGGCGTCGTATCCGATGCCAGCGTGGAAGGTGAAGTAGCGACCGTTCGCTTGGCCAAGACTCACGCGTTCAATTTCGTTGCGGTCGATGCCGGCCATCAACTGAGTCAGTGCAACCATCGGGTCGTTGGCAATGCCGAGCGTGCGAACAAATACGTTTGTGGAACCACCAGGCAACATGGCAAGTGCGGTGTCGCTGCCGGCAAGACCCGTGGCAATTTCGTTCAAGGTGCCGTCGCCGCCAAAACCCACCACGGCGTCGAGCCCTCGGGCAGCCGCGTCTTGGGCAAACCGAGTGGCGTGACCGCGTTCATTCGTCTCCACCACCTGCACATCGTGGTGCTTGGCAAGGTGCTCGTGGACGAGCACGGTGTTGCGGGGTGTGACGGACGACGCGAACGAGTTGACAATAAGGAGAATTCGCACGGGGAGAGAATTTTATCGGTAAATCAGTCGGTACTGGGTTGGGTAAATCCCGTACTCATCGGTAACAATGGAGGGCATGAACATCGTCGTCTGCGTCAAGCAAATCCCCGATCCAGCCACCCCTGGAGCCCTCGATGGCTCCACCAACGCGTTGAAGCGCGACGGAAAGCTCATCCTCGATGAGTCCGACGCATACGGCGTAGAGATGGCATTGCAACTCG
>JBIKHN010000088.1:0-6675 GCA_044362135.1 Ilumatobacteraceae bacterium
GGCAATGACTTTGCAATGGGCGGCCCGGGAACATGCGGCAAAGACGGGCAAGGCGTGCCAGTTGGCGACGGTTGCCCAACGTTGCGCGTGAAGTCCATGACCATTGGCGGAACTGCAGCATGAGCACAACAGTCGATGATCTGCAGGCAATTGCAGATCGCGTAGTTGCACAAGCGGGTGCCGGCGAACAGATCGAGGCCTATGTCAGTCGCGGAGGTGAAACTGCCATTCGTATTTATGAAGGCGAGCTAGAGCATTTCGCCTCTGCACAAAGTGAAGGCGTTGGCATTCGCGTAATCAAAAATGGTCGAACTGGTTTTGCCTATGCAGGAACGCTTGACCCTGCAGCAATTGCAGAGGTGCTTGCCGATGCCCGAGACAACGTGAGTTTCGGAACGCCAGATGAGTTTGCAGGCCTCGCAATTCCAGACGGTGTTGCACAGATTCCACAAAAGTTTTGGGACGAAGAACTTGCCGGTTACCCAACCGACCAAAAGATTGCACTGACGAAAGAGCTGGAGAAGCTCACGCTCGGAATTGATGATCGAGTTCGAGTTGACGAAGCAAACTACGACGATGGTTGGGGCGAAGTTGCAGTTGCCACTACCACAGGCATTCGTGAAAGCGGCCGTGGAAACTCGTGTTACGTGTCGGTGAGCACGCTGGCCGACGACGAAGAAGAAACACAAACTGGTTTCGGATTTTCAGTAGGTGACTCGCCAAAAGAATTCAACTTGCAAAAGGCTGCTCGCGAAGCAGTAGAGCGCGCAACACGTTTGCTTGGCGCAATTAAGCCTCCAAGCAAGCGCACCACCGTGGTGCTCGACCCGTACGTCACATCGCAGTTCATCAGCATTTTGTCCAGCACATTAAATGGTGAAAACGTGGCGAAGGGCAGAAGCTTTTTCGCTGAACGCATGGGCGACCAAGTTGCCGACCCGCGCTTCACGTTGGTAGACGACCCAACAAACCCACTTGCCTACACCGCAACCGATATTGATGGTGAAGGTCTTGCTGCGCGTCGCAATGTGCTCATTGAAAATGGCGTACTCAAGAAGTTCGTGCATTCTTCGTACAGCGCTCGACGCATGAATACGGTCAGCACGGGCAACGCCACACGTGGCGGCTTCGCCGGCTCACCTGGCGTTGGCTGTTTGGCAATGCAACTGGTGCCAGGTACTCATACCCAGGAAGAACTGATTGCCACTGTGGATGATGGTGTGCTCATTCAAATGGTGTCGGGTCTGCACAGCGGGGTAAACCCCGTTTCGGGAGATTTCTCAACTGGTGCCTCGGGAATGCTGATCAGCAATGGGTCCATTGGTGCACCGGTAAGGGAGTTCACCATTGCCAGCACGTTGCAACGCATGTTGCTGGACATTGTGGCTATTGGTGGAGACGTCGATTGGCTGCCGTCCCGAGCACATGGAATGTCGCTGGTTATTCGCGACGTAACAATGAGTGGAATTTAGTCACCTTTTTTAGGTTTGCTATTTTGTAGGGGTGGCAAAAAGTACCAAACTTGTCGGCCTTGACTGGCTGTACCGAAAAATGGATGAACACGACTATTCAAGCCTTCAGGCAGTTGCCGAAGCGTGCGATCTGAATCGCGGAAATTTGTACCGCTATTTTGCATTCCAAACGAGGCCATCTATCGACCTCTTGCCGAAGTTGTGCAACGGCTTAAACGCTTCGCCCTTAGAAGTTCTTACCGCACTCGGTATTCAGTTCGACTAATCGCGTTGCTTGGAGCGAATCAGCACTGTTGATTCGCTCATTTGTTGGAAGTTACGAGACGCTTCCTCGCTTGACCACAGTTCGATAAATCCATCTTCGAAGTCGCTGCGTAATGGATGGGTAACCAACTCGAGAACACGCCGAATGTCGTCTTTCCAGTGAAATGTGAGCCTCAGGTGGCCGTTGGGCTGGGTAGTGAGGCTTGGTGCAATCACCTTCTCGGTGAGTTCAATTTCAAGTTCCATGGTGAGTGGCCCTATTTCTCGGTTGCGTTCAGTTGCAGATATGCAACGATAACCCGACGTGCTCATAATTTTGGTGTAAGCATGAGGGATGCCCATATTGCATGCAATCATTCTTGGGTTGGTTCAGGGGCTTACTGAGTTTTTGCCGATTTCCTCAAGTGGGCACCTCATCCTTACTCCGTGGTTGTTTGGTTGGAACGACTTCAACGTTGAGAACGGTCTAGAAATTCAACGAGCGTTTGATGCAGCGCTGCACCTAGGAACGTTGGTTGCGGTGTTGTTCTATTTGCGATCCGATTTGGTTCCGTATGTACGCGAAGGCATCAAGGTGGTCGTCACGCCGAAAAAGGCGAATACAACCATCGGGAAACGTGCATGGATGTTTGTTCTGTCCGCGGTTCCAGCAGGAATTGCTGGTGCTCTTGCCGAGAACTGGATTACAGAAAAACTGGGAACACCAGCGTTGATTGCAATTTCACTCATGGTGTTCGGTGTGGTCTTGGTGTGGGCAGATCGACAAACAGGAACACGTGACTTGGACAGTTTTTCCACACGCGATGCATTGCTCATTGGTGCGGCTCAAGTACTTGCGCTTAACCCAGGTACGTCACGCTCGGGAATCACCATCACCGCTGCGCGCAAGTTTGGTTTTTCGCGTGATGCGGCCGCGCGCGTGAGTTTCCTCATGAGTGTGCCGGTTATTGGTGGGGCAGTGTTGCTCAAACTGACGAAATTGGCAAACGATGGAATTCCAGAGGGTCTGATCATCCCCATGATTGTGGGAATCATTTCGGCAGGAATTTCGGGCTGGTTTGCAATGTGGGGGATGATTCGCTTGCTCCGCTCGCGAAGCTTCACTCCGTTTGTGATGTATCGCTTTATTGCAGGAATTGCTGTTCTTGCTTTGCTTTCAACGTCATTTCGCTAATTCGAAATAGCGAGCGTTGCCTCTCCAAGTGATGCCGCACTAGCAACTGCTGGTGCCAGCAATTCAGGTACCGCAACTACAACTCCAACATTGTTGTCAAGTGATGACAACACAATTCCACGCGCTGCAATAACTTGCCCGTTAACAATGACGTCAACAAAAGTGCCTAGTGAAAGTGCCGGCATAGCAACTCGAGGAACAATAGAGACTGCGCGCATTCCAGCAGGAACAGCAGAGCCTTCTCCTTCGGCTAACGAATTTTGCAAACTGACGATGTCGCCTTCACCAATGTCGCTTGTTGCGGTCAGTGTTGGTGGAAGAGCGGTACGTGTTGACGGCAATACAAACTGTGTAGGCATGGTGAACGTTTTGGTGTTGTGAGGCGAGATTGCTTGACCAGCGGAAATGTTTGTAGATGCAATGTGCACAAGTACGTAGTCTCCGAATGCGTTTCGTTGTTGATGTAGTTGAGAAACCGATAACGCATACACAAGTGCTGCAATAACTGCTAACCCAGAAATGACAGCAATTTGCCTCTGACGACTGCGACACAACTCGCGGTGTACGCGTTCGGTAAATCGGAAAACGGGCTGAAGTCGACGTACGAGATCTTTCATGCACCGATGTGTTCGCCGCATGTAGCGAGCGGAAGGTCTAGTCGGCTGAAGGCGTTGACGGAGCAGCCGGTGCTGCAGGGGCAGCAGGTGTTGCGCTCGGTGTTGCAGAACTGCTGGATGACTTCGAGGAAGAACCGGAATCGGTCTTGTAGAAGCCACCGCCCTTAAACGACACACCAACAGGCGTGAACACCTTTTTCACTGGTTTCACCACACCGTCTACTGGGTGGGCAATCTCGGTGAGTGGGTCGTCGGAGAATGCCTGCTGCACTTCAATGGTCTCGCCAGAGTCAATGAATTTGTAGACATACGTTGGCATAAGACCAGTAATTCTAGGATGCAGGTATGGCTATGCGCACTGCTGTAATTCCTGCTGCCGGACTAGGCACCAGGTTCCTTCCAGCCACCAAAGCGGTGCCCAAGGAACTGATGCCCATTTTTGACACACCGGCGTTGCAGTTGGTGATGGATGAGGCAATTGGTGCGGGTGTTGAACACATTGTGGTGGTGTCAAACGTGGCCAAGCCTGGCATTGAGGAGTATCTGAAGCCTTCGCAAGACACGGTTGACCGAGTTCGTAAAAGCGGACGCGACGACCTGGCCAACCGATTGGCACGTATTGGAACTGATGTTCGCGTCAGCATTGCGTATCAAGACAAGCCGCGTGGCCTTGGTCATGCGGTGTCGTGTGCGCGTGCAGCAGTGGGCGATGAAGCATTTGCTCTGTTGCTGCCAGATGAAATTATGGGCGACTCATCGTTGCTTTTGCAGATGGCGCAGATGCACAACGCAACCGGAAAGACCGTTGTTGGTCTAAAGCGTGTGCCAAAAGACGAAGTCAGTGCATATGGCGTAATTACCACTACGGGAACGACCGGGGCGCATGGCGAAGTCACCATTACTGGTGTTGTTGAAAAACCGAAAGTGGAAGATGCACCAAGCGACATCATCATCATTGGTCGTTATGTACTTGCGCCAGACATGTTTGACATTCTGGAAACACTTGCGCCAGCACCGGGTGGGGAAATTCAGTTGACTGATGCGCTGCTTATTGGCGCACATGCGGGAACTGTGGACGGAGTAGTGAGCGACATTGAGCGCCACGACACGGGAACACCGATGGGTTGGTTGCAAACGGTTATTGAACTAACCCTGAAGCGTTCCGATGTAGGAACTGAATTGCGTAACTGGTTGAAAGGCACATTGTCATGAGCGAACTTAAAGTGACCATTGATCCAAAAGAAGTGGGCATGAGTGCAGAGCGTCTTGCTCGCATCGATTCACACTTCAAGAATTATGTAGATGACGGTCGGTTGCCTGGGTATCACGTTGCGGTTGCTCGCTACGGACAAATTGTGCACAGCAGCACCTATGGCATGCGCGACGTTGAAGCGAAATTGCCAATTGAGCAAGACACCATGTATCGCATTTATTCCATGACTAAACCAATCACGTCAATTGCTCTGATGATGTTGGTTGAAGAAGGAAAGATTCAACTCACCGATGAAGTGAGCAATTACATTCCGTCGTTTGGCAACATTCGCGTGTTTACTGGTGGTTCCTCGACGAAACCAATTACGGCTCCATCGCGTGCACCAATGCGCGTGTGGCACCTGCTCACACATACAGCCGGTTTGACTTACGGATTCAACTATTTCGACGCAACCGACGCCATTTATCGCACGCAAGAAGCGGAGTTTGCAAAGGAAAACCCAAACCCAACGCTTGAAGAAGTGTGCGATCGCTATGCCGCAATGCCGTTGGTGTTCGAGCCGGGCACATCGTGGAATTACAGCGTGGCTACTGACATTGTGGGCCGACTAGTTGAAGTGGTTTCTGGCATGCTCCTTGGTGATTTTTTCCAGAAGCGAATTCTTGGCCCGCTTGGCATGAACGAAACATCGTTTTATGTCGACCCAGCCAAGCAATCGCGCGTTGCCGCGTTGTATGCGTATGACCCGTCGCCTGCCAAGAAGGTTCGCTACACAGCACTTGAGAACCAAGTACTCACACCTCGTTCGTGGGACTCGGGCGGTGGTGGGTTGGTGTCAACTGCAGCCGACTATTGGAAGTTTTTGCAGATGTTGGAAAACGGTGGCGAGTTGAACGGCGTGCGAATTGTTTCGCCAACCACAATCGACCTGATGACCCTGAACCACATTCCAGGGAACAAAGACATTTCCGATTGGGGCAGGCCAATGGGCGAAGAAGTGTTCTACGACGGACTTGGGTTCGGACTTGGGTTCGCAGTGGTTATTGATCAAGCGAAAACCAAAGTTGCCTGTTCAAACGGCACCTACAGCTGGGGTGGCATGGCCAGCACCGCATTTTGGATTGACCCAGTTGAAGAAATCACGGCAATGTTCTTTACGCAGTTAATGCCGTCAACAACGCATCCAATTCGGCCGTTCTTGCGCAGCTTGGTGTATCAGTCAATTACTGAATAACGCGCACAAATGAATTCGGTTCGTCAATGACGAATCCGTGTTCATCAACTAGAACTTCAACGTCGCTGTCTACAGCAAAACTGAAATAGCGCCAGGTGTGATCGTTGACGCGTGTGTACATTTGCGGTTTCACCACAACGGCAAGTGTTTCAATGTCAATGGTGATCACATTTTGTTGTGCACTGTGACCAACAAGCAGTGGCAAGCGTCGAATAGGAATCACGTTGGTGAACGGTGTTCCGCGCAAGTCAATGTCAACGCAACCATCTAGTTCGGTGCGGTGTGCGCCATTCATTTCGCCCCATCGGCCATGACCATCGGTTGCCAGCCACAGGTCTGGTTCTTCCAGGTCGCGAAACAACAAGAACTGTTGCACCATCCACGTTGCCGACATGCGAATAACGAACTGTGCATTGTCGGCACCAAGCGTTCCATTCGCTGTCCAACCTTCGTTTTCCCATTGCAGTGTCACGGTGCTTTCGTGCGCTCCGTCGGCAGATTTCCAGGTGGCGCTATGTCCAGAAGGTCCGAGCGCGGGGTAGTTCACCATGGTTACAGCCTGTCACGCGGCGATACCGTTCAGACAGATGATTCCACTGCATGAGGCTCAAGAAATGGTGTTGGCCGGCTGCGCGCCGTTGACCCCCGTGCAGGTTGTCTATTCAGAAATGACCGGCAGGGTTTTGGCTCAAGACGTAGTT
>JBIKHN010000015.1:0-18936 GCA_044362135.1 Ilumatobacteraceae bacterium
TAAGAGGCCTTTGGCCGGACGCTTCGTGAAACCTTTGGTAAATTTCGCGACTCCGGCCTGCATATAAAACCAGCGTGACGCATTCGCGTTCGCGGTTGTCACGGTCGCATACGCGCGCGAGTCAGCAATGACTGCCGACAGACGTGAAGCGAGATTGCGTAACAACATGGACTTGTAGCCAACCATGCCAAATTGCAAATAGCAAGCGATTTAACGCGAGTGCCACCAAGTCCAATGCTGGCTAGGGTCAGAGAGCATGTGGAGGCCCCAAGAACCCGTACCTTTACCGCAGGTGGGCAGGACTTTTTCCACGAGTCGCCGTGTGCGATTGGGCGATGTCACACCAAAAGGCCGGTTGCGCCTCGATGCCACCGCTCGGTATTTGCAAGACATCGCCAATGACGACGCGGTGGATGGCAATTACCCAGACATTCATGGTTGGGTGGTGCGTCGCACCGAGATGTGGGTGTATCAGTTCCCTACGTACATGACGGACATCTCGCTGACCACCTGGTGCGGTGGCTATGGGTCGCATTGGGCAGAACGTCGAACTCACATTGTTGGTGCAGATGGAGCGCGAATCGAAACCGCCGCGTTGTGGGTACACGTGAACATGCAGACGTTGAAGCCAGAGCCTCTTCCTGAAGGCTTCATTCCCTTGATTGCAGAGTCGAGCGGCGGAAGAAAAGTGCGCTCAAATTTTGTTGTCGGAAAATCATTGCCCGAGTTAACAGCGCTTGATGCGACAAGTGAGTCGTGGCCTGTTCGATTTGCGGACATGGATGCAGTTGGCCACATGAACAATGCTTCGTACTGGATTGCAGTTGAAGAGTATTTGTCGAAACATGGCGAACTGCGCGCACCAATGCATGCTGTGGTTGAACATCATCTTTCGGTTGACCCGGGAAATGACATTCGCTTAGTCACGCAACACATTGATGAGCGAGTGATCATTCGCCATGTGTTGGGCGGTGATGCAGTTGCTGCGGTGACGCAGCTGGTGAAGTTGCCTCAGTAGTTACGAGATGCGTACGTATTCGCGAACACCTTCGCGAACCGTAAATGAAAATTCGCCGGCAATACGCAAGTGCTCGAGGTGCGCAAATGTTTCGCTGTCTGCCATGGTGCCTTGCGCGCGAGGCGAAAAGAGGTGACCAGAAAACTCTGTCACGGTTGTCGGTCGGTCGAGCTCTGTTGCAGCAGAGCGCAACTTTTCAAGCCGGCCTTGATGGTGTTCTTTGATCTGCTCGCAGCGAGTTGCAATGTCGGCAAATGGTTTTCCGTGCGCAGGCAAACAAATACCAACCTGTGATCCAAACGCACCAACTTTGTCGAGTGAATTGAAAAAGCCTGCGAGCGGGTCGGGGTACGTGCTCATTCCAGAAATGTGTGGAGTAATGGTTGGCAACACATGATCGCCGCACAACATGACGCCGGTGTCTGCATCGAACAAACACAAGTGATCTTCTGTGTGTCCAGGAGTGTGAATGGCCATCCACTTACGTCGTGCAAGTGAAATGTATTCGCCCTCAGCAAGTCGCACGGTCGGTTGCGGAACTTTGAATAGTTGCGGCAACACGCGAAATGCGTTGTAATACATTTTGCGACGGAGTGGCAGTTGGTATCCAGGGCCACCCCACGGTGTTTCGCCTGTTCCTCGTTTGTGCCGTGCGGCAATTTCCACATCCACATCGTCGGGTTCGTTCGGATCAAACCACAGGCGGAAGCTCTGGTGGGTAATGATGTCGGCCCCCGTGGCAGCGCGCAGGCGGGCGGCACCCCCAAAATGGTCGGGATGGCTGTGTGTGACCACGATGGAGTGAACGCGCTTCAGAGGCACTCCTAAGGCCCGTAAACGGGCGTTTATTGCCTTCCAGTTGGCCTTTCCAGGCAGTCCGGGGTCAACCACGGCAACCCCGCGTTCGTCCTCAAAGACGTACATGTTTACGTGGCCAAGGCCAGGCATATCGATGGGCAATTGGGTGCGGTAAATGCCTGTTGCAACTTCAGTAATTTCATCCGTTGCCGGAACTTGTTCCTGCTTGGTGAACGTTGGCTTGGACATCGCTGTCCACAGTAGTTGGGTTACTCGGGTTTTAGCGGAGTGAACACACGCTCACGGTAAAACGCCAACTCATTCACGCTGGCACGAATGTCGTCTAAAGCTCGGTGTGTTCCACCCTTGTTTGGACGATCAGCACCAAGTTTTGGATACCAGCGACGAGCGAGTTCCTTAATTGTTGATACATCAACAGATCGGTAGTGCAAATAGTTTTCAATCTCGGGAAGGTACTTGGCGAGGAAGCGACGATCTGTACCAATGGAGTTTCCACACAATGGGATAGTGCGCGCTTCTGGAATGTGTTGACGAATGAACTCCAAAGTTGCCGCGCCAGCTTCTTCCAACGTGATGGTGCTCGACTTAATGGCTTCGAGCAAACCCGACTTGGTATGCATGTCGACCACAATTTGGTTCATGCGAGCCAGCACCTCGTCTGATTGGTGAATCACCAGATCAGGGCCTTCGGCGATGATGTTCAGATCGTCATCGGTAATGAGTGTGGCGATTTCCACGATGACATCGGTTTCAGGCTCAAGGCCAGTCATTTCGAGGTCCATCCACACCAGCACGCCATGCAATCTAGGCGTAATCTCGTGCAATGTCTAAAAGTGAGATTGGTGTCCAGATCCAGCGGTTAGATCCTGATTTGCCGTTACCGGTGCCAGCACATCTTGGCGACGCAGGGCTCGATTTGTATGCGCGCGAAGACGCAGTCATTCCTGCGCGTGGAGGCAGGTTGCTGATGCCAACTGGTGTTGCAGTTGCAATTCCACATGGATACATGGGTCTTGCAGTTCCACGCAGTGGACTTGCACTACAGCACGGCATCACGTTGGTGAACACACCAGGAATCATTGACAGTGGTTATCGAGGCGAGCTGAAAGTAGTCATGATCAACACCGACCCAGAGCTTGATTATGAAGTGAAGCGTGGTGATCGCGTGGCGCAGTTGATTATTTCTCGCTATGACAATGTGACATGGACCGAAGTATCGGAACTCAGTGGTTTCGATCGCGGTGGTGGGTTTGGCCACTCTGGTCGCTAGTTAGCGCGCAGATGGCCCGCGGCTGAGCAAAACTCCAGTCGATTCGCACTGAACAATCTCTGCCATATCAATGCCAGCAATGTCGTGAAACACGTGATGGTTGTCTTCGCCGCGATACTTCACGATGCCCTGCGTGGTGGTGTCTGAACCCGAAAAATGCCACGGACTGTTTGGAATGCGCACCGTTGAATCACCGCGGTCGCTCACGTTGATGATGGCGTTTCGTTCTGCAGCCCAATCGGTGGCTGCAACTTCAGCAACACTGCGCAGTCGACCAACAGCCAACTGATTCTTTGCCAAGCGTCGTTCGATTTCATCGGTGTTGGGAACGGTAAGTGCCCATGCGCGCAACAAGTCCATCAACGCTGCAAAGTTTTCAAGTCGTTCAGGAATATCGGTAAAGCGAGGGTCATGCAACAACTGCGGTTGTTCCATTGCTGCAACGAAATAGTCAAACGTTCCACGTTCCGCAGGATGACCGCTGACCACAACTTGCGAACCATCGGCAACGGTAAGCACGGGGTAGTCGGCTGGTTGAAACGAACGAATGGATCCTGGTGGAACTGGTTTGTCCCATAACTGATTATGTGCGTGTTCGTTGACGTACAACATGGTTTCAGCCATGGAGATATCAATGTATTGACCAACACCTGTGTGCTCGCGCTGATACAGCGCAGCAAGAATCGCCGACGATGCTTCGAGTGCGGTGTACACGTCGCCGTGACTATGCGGGTCGTTTGCATGTTCGCGCCGTTGCGCGTCGCCTTGATGTTTGGTGATTCCAGTTTCTGCATTTACTACCGGTGCGTATGCGCGACGGCTTTGCCACGGGCCTGTTGCTCCATAGCCACTAATAGAAGTAACAATGAGTCGACTGTTTGCTTCCATCATGCGTTCAGTGCTGAGGCCGAGTCGGTTCATGACGCCAGGACGAAAGTTTTCCACTACAACATCACAAAATGGAATCAGACGCATGATGAGCGCTGATGCTTCAGGCTTTGACAAGTCAAGCGAAATGTTTTGCTTTCCAATGTTTTGCTGAATGAAATAGCTCGACAACGAATTCACTCGCGGTTGAGCAAAGCGCGTGAGGTCGCCTTCAGGTGGCTCAACTTTGATTACTTCGGCACCCAAGTCGGACAGCATGCGCGTGGCATGTGGGCCCGAGAGCACGCGGGTGAAATCAAGCACGCGAATGCCCTCAAGCGGGCGTTTGCCCCCTGTCTGCTGGGTATTTGTGCCTCTAGTCAAGGGTGACGCCAAGGGTGCGCAACGCAAGCGATGAGTACACCGACATGCCGGTAATCATCGCATCTTCTTCAAACATCACGCGGTTCGAGTGGTTTGGTGCAGCGGTGCGGAAGTCCTTGTTGTGTGGTGTTCCACCAAGAAACACCATCGCGCCAGGCTTCTTCTCCAAAACGTAACTGAAATCTTCAGCACCCATTACCGCGTGCGGCATTCGCACAGCAGCTTTGTTACCGACGATTGCTTCAGCGACATCGAGTGCGAAGTCTGCAGATGGTCCGTCGTTCACCGTGACGGGGTAACCGAGCACCACTTCAACGGTTGCTTCCATGTCGTGCGCCGCAGCAATACCTTCTGCAACACGCTTAATACCGTCGTGCACTTTTTTCCGTGTTGCTGCACTCATTGCGCGAATCGTTCCTTCAACACGGGCAACTTCAGGAATCACGTTCGTTGCTGTTCCAGCAATCAACTTGGTGACCGTGATTACTGCAGGATCCCAAATTTCAATGCGTCGAGTAACGAATGCTTGCAGTGCGGTCACAATTTCGCAGGCAACAGGAATTGGGTCAAGAGTGCGGAATGGTTCTGATGCGTGACCACCCTTACCTGTCACCTCTATGCGCAATACATCGCTTGATGCCATGATGGGGCCGCCCTTGGTGCCAATGAATCCGGCAGGCAAAGAGGACGTGATATGCAATGCATATGCAGCAGTAAGTGGTGATTCGCTTCCATCTCGATTCGGGCCAACGTCGAGAATGCCTTCATCCAGCATGTACTCAGCGCCACCGTACCCTTCTTCGCCAGGTTGAAACATAAACAACACTCGACCAGGAAGTGTTGCTTTGCGTTCGCTCAACATTTTTGCTGCACCAGCGAGCATGGCAACGTGCGTGTCATGACCACATGCGTGCATCACATTGTCCACTTTTGATGCAAAATCAAGTCCGGTGTCTTCCGGCATTGGAAGCGCATCCATATCGCCTCGCAACATCACGGTTGGGCCCGGCTTGTCGCCAGTCAACATTGCAGCGATACCGCTTGTTGTTTTGTGCAGCGTGATGTCGAGTGGAAGTCCGTCGAGTGCTTCTAAAACGCGCTCGCGGGTTTTCGGAAGATCAAGACCAATTTCTGGCCACACGTGGAGGTCGCGGCGAATGGAGCGCGCGAATTCGAGCATTCCTGCGGCTTGCTGTTGAACGCCAGTTGCTTTGCCGTGCCGTTCATCTGCCGGCTGTGAAAGTGGTGTTGTGGCCATAGGGCAATGGTACGCAACTAGGGCGAATTGTTTACGATGGGTGCATGCTGACCGTGGAATTCACCATTGAACCATTCATCGAAGGTGCTCCTGGGGCGCATGTGACAGCCGCAGTTGCCGCAGTCGAAAAGCGAGGTCTCATTGTTGAATTCGGGCCGTTTGGCTCTTCGTTCTCCGTACCGAAATCGGAGTTGCCAGAAGCCATAGCCGACCTGATGCGCGCTGCATATGCAAACGGAGCAACCTTTGTCAGTGTTGATGTGGGGTCCATTGAGGACTCACAAGCATGACGGTCCCTCACGATCACCCAGTAGTTGTTGCCGCACAACCACTCATTGATGCCGTTGGGGCATCGCTGATTGCGCGTGAAAGCATCTCCGCGGGAGACATTGAGTTGAAGTGGGAGGGAGCGGTTGTGGCCGGAATCAGATTGCCGCCGCTGCACGGTGCGCTTGATCGAATCATTGAAATCGTTGAGCGCGAACTGGGAAACAAGTTGTCAGAACTTTCGCGCAACGACAAACAAAAGGCCATCCGTTTGCTTGACGAACAAGGTGCGTTCATTCTGCGTCGCGCAGTAGAAGATGTCGCCGATGCAATGAAGGTGTCACGCATCACGGTGTACAACTACTTAAACGCGTTGCATCGCTAACTATGTTTGACGTTGTTGCATTTGATGCCGATGACACGCTGTGGTTCAGCGAAGATTCGTTTCGCAAGTATGAAACACAATTTGTAGAAACCCTTACGCCATATGTTCCTGTAGGGGTTGATATCAAGGCCGCGCTTATTGCTACGGAGCGCAAGAACATTGACGCTTATGGCTATGGCGTGAAATCGTTCGGACTCTCTTCCATGGAAGCGGCAATCACACTGACGAATGGTGAAATACCAGCCTTTGAACTGCAAAAGATTCTGCACGGAGTTCGCGACCACCTCACCGAACCGGTTCGAGTGTTTGAGGGAGTCGCAGAAGTACTCGCTCAAGTGAGTTCACAATTTCGCACCATTTTGATTACTAAAGGTGATCTTGCTCACCAAACACGAAAAGTTGAAACCAGTGGCTTAAGCCATCATTTTGAACACGTTGAAATTGTGTTGGAAAAAGACCCAGCCACATATGCACATGTGTTGAAGAGCCTCAACATCAACCCGCGGAGTTTTTGCATGGTGGGCAACTCTATGAAGAGCGACATTCTTCCGGTACTCGCCATTGGCGGGTTCGGTGTGTACGTGCCGTACGAAATTTTGTGGGAACTCGATCATGCCGAACACCCAACCGCAAACACCGATCGGTACGTGGAACTAGAAACGCTCAGCCTGGTGCCTGAGTGGTTGGCGCAGCAGCGCAAATAGCCAGTATTTACAGCTTTCTGAGGTGTACTTCGGTCACGCGGTGATCAGCGCCTTTTTGCATCACGAGTGATGCACGTGAACGAGTTGGCGCAATATTCTCGCGCAAGTTCTTACCGTTGATTTCTCTCCAAATTCCGCGAGCCATTGCTTCAGCTTCATCATCGCTGAGCGCAGCAAAGTTATTGAAGAAGCTCTCTGGGTTTTGGAACACGGTTTGACGCAAAGCAAAGAATCGTTCGACATACCAGTTCTCTACGTCTTGCTCATTGGCGTCAATGTAAATAGAAAAGTCGAAATAGTCGCTCACGAACTCGGCTGAGTCGGTGCCAACCTGCAATACGTTCAATCCTTCAACAATCAAAATGTCGGGACGATTTATGATCACACTGTCACCTTGAACAATGTCGTACACCACGTGGCTGTATACAGGAGCAGCTACATCGCTGGAGCCAGCCTTCACTTCGCGTAAAAACTGCACTAAGCGCTTGGTGTCGTAACTTTCAGGAAAGCCCTTGCGGTTCATGATTCCGCGCTCGTTCAAAACGGCATTGGGGTGGAGGAACCCATCGGTGGTGATGAGCTCTACTCGTGGGTGTTCTGGCCAACGGGTAAGGAGAGCCTGCAAAATACGGGCAGAGGTGCTCTTTCCTACGGCGACACTGCCCGCAATACCAATGACGTACGGCATCTTGGGCGCAATGGCACCCAAAAATGTCGCAGAAACGCGATGCAAGTTTTGCGTAGCACTGACGTACAAATTCAAAAGGCGAGTAAGTGGCAAGTACACAGCAACCACTTCTTCAAGGTCGATGCGGTCATTAATTCCGCGAAGAGCTTCAAGGTCACGTTCGTGCAATGTGAGTGGTGTTTGTGCACGCAACTCTGCCCAATCGTGGCGATCAAATCGCAAATATCGGTCTACGTCAATGGCGTCAATCATGAGTGAGTTACCTCGAGACTATTAACGATTCCAGGGTGCAAACGGGGAAGCGGCACCAGTGCCACCAGTCAATACATCAACACCGGTTTCAGTAACCAACACAGTGTGTTCAAATTGGGCAGTTCGTTTGCCGTCTGCAGTTACTGCAGTCCAGTCGTCTTTCCACATGCGGTGCTGGTAGGTGCCGAGAGAAATCATTGGCTCGATCGTGAATGTCATGCCAGGTCGCATGATGGTGTTGTTGCTCTTGTCGTAGTAGTGCAACACCTGAATATCGGTGTGAAACTGCTCGCCAATTCCATGGCCAATAAAGGCGCGAATGACGCCCATTTGGTCTTGTTTTGCTCGGGTTTCGATGGCTTTTCCAATGTCGCTCAGTGGGCGACCTGGCACTACAGCTTCAATCCCGCGCCAAATGCATTCTTCGGTAATGGCAATGAGTTCGCGATTCTCTTTATCAATTTCGCCAACCGCAAATGTTGCATTGGTATCGCCGTGAACGCCATTCATGTAGCACGTGACATCGAGGTTGATGATGTCGCCATCTTGCAATACTCGTGAGTCGGGAATGCCGTGGCAAATCACTTCGTTCACCGAGGTGCACACGCTCTTTGGATAACCCGAATAGTTCAACGGACTTGGATACGCACCGCGCTCGATGCACAAGTTGTGCACATACACATCAATTTCATCGGTGGTAATTCCCGGGCGAACAAATTCTCCAGCAAGGCGAAGTACTTCTGCAGCAGCAGAACAAGCAATGCGCATGCGTTCAATAATTTCCGGTGACTTCACTGCAGATTCTTGCCAGCGCGTGACCTTGCCGGTCTCTGCATACGGCGGCTTCACAATGTGATCAGGCACGCTCAACATCGGGCTTACTGTTCCTGGCTCAATCCGACCTTCGGTTGTTTTGTGGCAACGCTTGTACTTACGGCCACTGCCACACCAGCACGCGTCGTTAGCTGCGGGCAGGACTGCGGGCGGCTGAGCGGCGGCTGGGTTATTCACTCTGACAAGGCTACGGGCTAACTATTTGGTAAGCAGGCGTTAGCCTGCGGCCATGACTTCAGAGCCAACCATCATTGATAGCCCTAGCGATTGGGTTGCTGACCACATTCGTCAATACGTAGAGACCAACGGCGAAGAAGGCCACATCTGGCGAGGCGTTCCAACGCTGTTGCTTACCGTGACTGGACGAAAGTCTGGCGCTTTGCGCCGAACAGCCCTGATATATGGGCGAATTGGTAATGACTATGTGATCGTTGCGTCGAAGGGCGGACACCCCACTAATCCGCTGTGGTACGAAAACCTCTTGGCGAACAAAGAAGTGACTCTGCAAGTTGGAGCAGAAGTATTTCAGGCGAATGCTCAGACCATGACGGAAGATGCAGATCGCGAAATTGCGTGGAACACCATGGTGGGGATTTGGCCCGACTTTGCGAACTATCAGTTGAAGACTGAACGCCGAATTCCACTGGTTCGCTTAACGCGAATTAGTTAGTCGCTGAATCTTTTCCAGCGCCTAACGCAAGCACTGCAACAAGAAGTGGCACATAGGCAATGATCACTCCGGTAGTTCCAGCGAGTTGCTTATCGGCAACGAAAAATGCAATTGGCAATAGCCACACAATGTTGACAGTAAGAACGAGAACCGCAACTTTTGCATGAGAATTGAGTCGGATCGCAAGATGCTGGTACGCGTGACTGCGGTGCGCGACGTGCGGCTTTTGTTTCCGCAGTAAGCGACGAATCAACGTAACTGTGGCATCGCTAACAAATACTGCAAGCAAAATAATCCACACCCACAAAAGTAAAGGGTCTTGATTTGCCGCGATGAGTGAGAGTCCGCCGATAACAATTCCCAAGTATCCACTACCCACATCGCCCATGAAAATCTTTGCTGGCGACCAGTTGTACAGAATGAAGCCAAATGTGCTCGCAGCAAGAATTACTGCTGCGGCACTGTTGTTGGCATCTGCAAGAACGTGGAAGTTAAGCAACGCTCCTGCAAGAAGAACAAAAATTGCCTCGCTCGCCGCGATGCCATCGGTTCCATCCATGAAATTGAACAAATTGAGCAGCCAGACCAGGTAAACAACACCAAGAATCGAGCCAACTATTCCGGTGTTAACTGTTCGATCAAAGAGCGCAAGTTCTGAAGGAATCCCCACTCCAACGATGAGAATGATCGCGCTGATGGCATGAAGGACAAGTCGAACGGTGGCACCTGAGATTTTCTGTCGATCATCAAGATGGCCAGCAATGGCAACGATTACTCCTGCACAACAGAGCGCGAGAAGATCAACGCGGTCAAGAGTGCTATTGAGGAGCAGAAGCAGGAATCCAACGAGAGATGTTGCGACAAAAGCGATTCCTCCGCCGCGTGGGGTGGGGGTGACGTGCGAACTTCGCTCATTGGGAATATCCAACTGTGAGAATCGGTGAGAGTTCGTAATGAGTTGACGAGTGATCATCGCGGTGATGACGAGAAGCGGAAGGGACAGAGCGACGATCACTGAACAGCCTTTGCTACTTCAGACTCGGTGGAAAACGGCGGTTGCCAGTTGAGAGTGCTCGTTGTGTGACTGATATCAACCGACAGCGATCCTGTCAGTTTGTCAATAAACGAAGACTTTCCAACAACTACGGCTAGAAGTCTCAGAACAAAAACAGGAAATGGGAATACTCGTGATGGGCGGTTTAGTGATTGGGCAATCAATCGAACCAAGGCTGGTGTTGATATGTCGTTTCCATCTGACGCCAAGAATGTTTGGTTGGCTGCATGTGGATTCGCACAGGTCGCGATAATCAAGTCAATGAGGTTGTTGATTCCAATCACGCTTCGTGAGTTACGAATCGACGCGATAGGGAGAGGAAGGCCTCTTTTCACAGCAGAGATAAGAGCGGAAAAATTGGCTTTTACACCTTTCCCATAGACGAGTGTTGGGCGAATGATTACATATTCCATGTTGTTGACACGGCAGATCTCCTGAAGCACTTTTTCTGCAGACAATTTCGATCGGCCGTAGTTATCCAGGGGGCTGGGGGTGTCGGATGAGCGGATCGGTAGACCTGGAGTACTTGACTCACCGTTGACCTTGATTGAACTGAGATACACAAATCTCGTAACTCCACTTTTTGTGGCAGCCTTTGCTAGTTGTTGAGTAACAAACTCGTTAGCAACCTGGTACTTTTCTTTTGAATCATCATTGGTTACATGTGCACGACCCGCGAGATGAACAACTACGTCACATCCGTCCATTAATTGAATGAGTGATGCAGTTGTTTCAAGATCGCAACTAACGAAATCGATGTAGTGGTTCTCGTTTGAATTGCGTGCAGTGGCGCGAAAACTAATGTTGCGGTGAGAAAGTTCCTGGCAGAGGTGTGCACCTATGAACCCGTTCGCACCTGTAACTAGGATCTTCATCGGTTCATTAGTTTTCTGTATAGATCCAATGTCTGAGAGCAGACAATTTCGTTGGAAAACTCAGTTTCAGCGCGCAATCGGCCTGCCCGTCCCATTGCCTGACGCAATTCAGGATTGAGCACCAGTTTTTCAATGGCGCTGGAAAGCGCAGTAACGTCTCGCGCCGGAACCAGCAATCCATTAACACCGTCATTACAGACGTTTCTGCAACCGGGAACGTCTGTCGTAACAATTGGTCTACCGCTCGAGAGTGCCTCGAGTAGCGCCTTTGGCAATCCTTCTCTATATGAGGGCAGGCAAACAATGTGCGAATCTCTCAAGACTGCAGCTACGTCGTTTCGTCGTCCTAAGAAGTTGATGTTAGGTAAAGATTGCCATAAATCAATTTCATTCATCTGAATAGTTGAAGGATTACCGGGGTCTGGTTCACCCACAATCTGGAAAACGACATCTGGATGTTTCGTAAACAAAAGTGACGCAGCTTCGATGAACTCGACCACACCCTTATCGCGGAGTAACCGCGAAACTAGTGTCACAACTACGGGACCCGAATTCTCCGGATGAAACGGAAAGGCATTGAGGTTCACGCCTGCACCGCGAATTAATGAAATCTCACTGTGGCGAACAAAACCATCATCTATCAAGGATTTGAGGTCATCTGGGTTTTCAATAACCACATGAACCGATTTGGAACGAAGCAAGGACTTCAGGATTCTGACGAGAAGCGGCTTTACCACTGATGCTCGTTTGTCAGTCGAAGTAAATATGTAACCCATGCCAACTGGAGCATTTACGATGACCCTTTGTCGACCAAGCAATTCGCCAACTGTTCCCGTAACGACAGGCTTAAGCGCAATATTATGAGCAATATCGGGCTTGAATTTGCGAACAATACTCCGAATCCTTAAAGCAGTAACAAATTCGGTTAATGGGTTCAAGCCGCGACGAGAAAAATTGATTGGGTAGAGCTCAAAACCAAGACTCTTCAATTCGTCTTGATGTTTTGAAAACCTCGTAGCAATTCCAACCTTTCCTCCGGATGCCGCAATGAATTTCGCCCGATCAAGAAAATGTGAATGGAAAAACCAGTCTTCGGTAATTACAAAGAGAACCCTTGAGTCAAATCGGACGAGATTCATGGTCGCAAAAGCAGTTCCTTGCGACGAGACCGAAGCGCTGCCTCAATATTGGCCACTGCAACTATTCCCATCGCAGCCAGAAAAGGAATGTTTTGGCGCGTCGAATTGAAATCCGTTTGGGATACCAGACCCAAATAAAACACAAACGAAGAGAGGATTACAAATGCTGAACCTCGAAGTTGGCGCAGGAAAAACACACAAGCAATGACAAAGGTTATCGGAATCAGAAAGGTGTCAAAAAGTAAAATTCGCGCTATCAGAAGGAAACCTGCTGATTCAGCGACGACAGAGTTATCTTCATTAATCAAAGCAAAAAACTGTAGACCCGAAAAATTCAGAGATATTTGAAAAAATTTGGATTGAGAAAACAACTCATTAGGCAGACCAGGGAAAAAAAAGTCCTTGAAATAGGTGCCGATGGAGTATGAGAATGAGCCACAAACATAAGCCAAACAAATGAATATCGTCGCATAAACATGTTTCAAACTAGATTTCAAATGTCTGAATCCAAAAAGCAACAAAGTGCCGAATATTAGAGCAATTGAAAGATGGGGTTTGAGAAGAAAAATCAACGCCGCATAAAAACCTTTTCTTTTGACGCTTTTTTCAAAGACTAGACAAATAGTGAATAGTGCCAGTGTCAAATCTCTGAGAGCTAAAAGAGAAAAAAAGAACATTAATGGACTAGCTATAAACATAAAATGCCACAATTTGATATTCAAAACATGTGGCAGAAGAACTTGCTTGGATTTGAAATAGATTCCTAACAAAGAGATGATTTGAAAAGCCTTCAAAATTAAGACGTCATTCAATCCCAACTTTGACAAAATAAAGGCTGGATACGTAATTAGATATCGAAGAGAAATGACATTTCGGATGTCAAAGCCTTCTTCCGGAATATAGAACCGTATGAACCGCAAGTGAATATCTTGATCATTGGAATAGAAATTAACTTGGTTGTCTCCGTATTGGTAATAAATTGCACAAACCCCAATTAGCCAAGCAACAACTGCTATCAAGGGAAAAAAATCGATCTTTCGATCCCGAGAAAAAGCAAAAATGATGGCGAGGGCTACACCAATCGCTTGGAGATAGTAGGCATCGATTGCTGTGGGCATTTGTTTGCAATCCTAATATTCCAGGTAATTGCGGCTACGGCATGTAGTCAAAATGATATTTTCGTTTTCCAGGCGAAAGGGTCAAAGACTTTCTTGTAGTGATCAAAAACAGCAACCTGTTCTGCAAAGTTGATGGTATGTGGTCCGTAAGAATCATCAAACTTTATGGTCTTTTCAAGGACTTCTACGTAAGTTGACTGAGAAATTGCGTCAATCCTCATGATGGATATGCCATCGCCGTAGCTACCTGCGCAGTTTTGAGCAGGTCTATACAAGTGACCTTTATGTTCGAATATGGCACCTGCATTTCGTGCAAATCGTGGAGAACAAACGACTGGATTCAAATTGTGCTCTATGAATGGTTCGTTCAGTGACTTGGCTGACCATAAAAACAGACAATCCAAATCGCTTCCAAGTCTTCCAGCGAATAACCAATAAACACCATCTCGCCGAGTAATCACTGGGTCAATTAGAGCCTCATTTTCTAAACCCAATAATGGGATTGGCCCATGGATCCGATTATTTTCATCAATTTCAAATAGGTTCTGTTGTCCATAGCTGGCCATTTCTGGCAACAAAAATTGAGACTGTTCAATGTTGGCAACAAATGGAAACGAAATGTGTTTGGTCTTGTCAAGAACTGGAGAATCCACGATTTCGTAGACGCCGTTTTGTATCACAGCAAGGTTTCCAACCTTTGAACCCTTTTCAACAACTTCACAGATGATTGAACCATCGTTGAGAAAGAATGGATCAGCCGCAAAAGCCATTGTTGCTGGTGTGTGCAAAGTTTTGGAATCGCTCAATAAATCAGAGTCTTGCATCACATCACGTACTGACTTTTCTGTAGTTGAAATTGACCACTTTTTTCTGAAGAACAAAACTTCGACAACCCACTTTGCTTTGGTTACAAGAATGTTCCAGAAAAAAACAAGCACCTGAGAATTTGATGGCAATGTGTAGATCTTCCCAAGCGATTTAGAAGCTTGTGAACTATCCAAATTGCTCAATGCCTTGAGAAGTAAATATCGCCCACCTCCGTAGGCATTTTCGAGCGAACGCTTATAGGAGTGGTTGTAGATTTTAAACGCCCCAGCCGAAATGATTTCACCCCCATCTAATGAGTTCGTCAATCTTTGAACAATTACACCAATCTCTCGTTCTCCAGACATGATTTCATAAAATCCGGCAGGCCGACCTCTGAATTTGGTTGGGTCGCCATGGTGGAATGAAACCACGCCAAACTTGCTCGGTAAATGGTGGGGGTCGCTAAGAAGATTCATTCCAAATTTCAGGATTACATCTGGCGGATTTGAATTCAACCAAATAGAAATATCTTCGGGGACTGATTGCCAAAGACCACGGTTTTCAGCGCGAAACCTCTTAATGCGGGTCTTGTCGGAAATCAAATTCCCCCAACTAGTTGGCGTTGTCCACTTGTTTCGCATGGATAGAAGGTTTAGAGCGAAATACAGAAAGTGCTTGAAGTATTTGCGATGCGAAATGGGGTTTGTACAAAACAACACAGAATCTATTTTGATATCTAAGTGCGATGCCGCATAGTTAATCGCGTCATACTCCCACTTCGAGATGGAATCAGAATCGACAATTAGGCAGACTCGCAACTGTTTATGGTCCTGGCTCATGTTGACAACCGTTGCTTTAGAAACAAAGACGCCAATATGCGGAATATCTTCGGAGAGGAAGTTTCCCATTCACCCAAATATGTGGTGATTCGGGCACCTGTGCCGTTTTTGAAATCAAAAACGCCTTTATTCTTCTCAGGGTCGATTCCACCTAATTCAAGTATCGTGCAACCGCGACGTGCACATTCTTGGGCTAGCGCTAGGAGCGCGCGATGTGACGAATAGGTTTTCCGGCCATCTGGAGTCGTCACCGCAATAAAGTCCCAGGCAGTTGACTGTTGGATAAGAGCGCCGCGAACAGACAACAGTTTGCCGTTTTCATCATCCATACGAATCAGCACTAAGTCATGTCCAAAGCACTCCTGAACACTGCGAATATCTGAAGCAGACATGTGCAGCTTCACCCCTTCAACCTTCTTGAACTCATCCATTGCGTGATAAGCATCTTCTAGCAGTTCAGGGCTGGCGTCGTTCCATACATATGGAGAAGAAGGTGTTCGAAGCGACCTTTTGTGGTTTCGCTTCCAATTGCTTGAAGCAGTTGACAACATGCTCTCTTGATCTGAGTTAACGCTGAGCAACATGCTTTGCTTAGCACCAATCGGATTTTTGCTCTTCCTGAACCCTGCATTTGCAAGCAGCGATGAATCACTTGAACTGGAATCGATCATCATTCCGAAGCGGATGTAGAGAAATCGTGATTTCAGTAATTGCTTCAGCGACGATGTAAATTCGCTGTCAGTGAGCCACAGGTCTCCAGCGAAGCCACCAGGAGCCCATGCCATTGCAGTCCCAAACGGACCTTTGCGAACCAAGCACTGAATTGCGATTTGTGAATCACCGGTCTTCTTAACAATGCGAGCAGCACTCCAGCCAGTAGAAGATTTATGATGTGCCCAGCGTGATGACTGGAAAACACACATTTGCCCTAATTGCTTGAGTAATTCATCCCAATCACTGTCGGCACCTTCAAAAAACTTCCATTTATCGCTCACAGGAAATTCACCACCCAAATATTGCGGTAGAAGTGATCCTCTGGAACATTCACTGCGTCTGGAAGGTCTGGCCAATGAATTACCTCAACCGAAAGGCCTTGCAACTTGTTGCACACCGAATTTACAGAGTCGCTATCGCCAATGAAAGCAAATCCATAAGGCGAAACGCCTGGGTGCATGTCGCTAAAAATCACTTCAATATCAAGATCCTTCACCCGTTTGTGGACTTCGGCAAATAGTTTCTGTCGTCGCTCAACTTCAACTTTTGGTTGCAGTGATCCGATGAGTTCATTAACGCTGCGATGGGGTGCTACCGGTGTTGGAAGCTCGGTTTCGCTTTCCTGAGTGGATTTTGGAAGTCGCGATCCTGTAGCGAGTAGTCGCACCATGCGAATGGTGAATTGAAAGAGTGAGAGTGTGGGGATCTTTGTTGAGCGCTGGATTTGTGCACTCACTTTGCGAAGGAGGAACCCCTTTGGAGCAGCGCCATTCTGAAACTCCAACTGTTCCGCTGCAAGACCCGGATAACTGGCGTCAGAGAAATACAGTGCAGCCCCATTTATCAAGCGAAACGTTTTCCGAATACTGGTGATTCCAAGATCGGTTCGCGTTCCAAGCAAAACTCCAGAAGCGTCTTTGCTGAGGAAGCCGTGGGCGTTGTCCTCAATAAGGGTTGCGCCCGTTCGTAAGCAATATTCACGGAATGGCGTTAGATCTTGAGCGAACCCGAAGTAGTTGACGGCTAACACGGCCTTACATTGCTGCGAATTCAGCGGACTTGTTGGTGAAAGAGATCGGTCCACAGGGTAAAAAACGGGGGTGGATCCAACAGCGTGAATTGAACTCAATACATCCCGACAAATGAACTCAGGAACGAGAACGGCATCGCCCGGACCGCATGTGCAGACCCTGAGTGCCTCAGCAAGCGCATGGCGGGCATAGGCAAAATATCGAATATCGCGTTCGGTTTCGATGGATGTAACGCTACTTGCTTTTTGGCTTAAAAAATCCCATCAACGAAAGCATGACTGCTGCATATAAGCGAAGTGAAATTGGCCAGATAACCAATGAGCGGCAGTATTTCTGTAGCGCAAGGAAGTGTTTTCTAGTTCGATGCAACGAGCGCCCTGCTCCGTAATACGCCAATGCTTTCCGGCGGCGTCGTGCAATCATGTTTTCAAATCGGGTGTTTGCCGAAAAGTGCTTTGCAAGAAGTGCTAACTCAGCTGCCAAGTGCTTCTCAATGTTTGCACTGACATTGTTGTCATGGCGGTGGTATTCACCAAGTGGTTCGCTAATGAAAGCAAACTTGTCTGACTTTGCAGCCAACCGAATCCAAAGGTCGTAATCTTCAGTTGAAATCAACTCAGGCGCGACATCAAACCCGTGTACTTCTTTCAGCAATGCTGCGCGTACCACCGTTGCAGATGTGCTGATGCGATTTCCTTTGTATATCAAATTGTGGTGCGTGGCTGCTTCGCTTGGGCCATAGGCAACAAGTCGCGATTTCCCACTTTCATCTATCCAGTATTCGGCGTGGCAAACAAGGTCGGATCCAGATTCAAGAATCTCAACGCACTTTTCTAGCTTTGTAGGAAACCATGTGTCATCTGAATCAAGAAAAGCAACGTACTTACCGGTGGCAAGTGCAATTCCTTCGTTTCGCGAAGCTCCGATCACCCCATTGTTTCGAAAGTTGACGCATTGAATTCGCGGGTCATTGAATGCTGCCACTACTTCTAGCGTGTTATCCGTAGAAAAATTGTTTACAACAATTGCATTCCAGTTTTGATACGTCTGCTCAACCACGGTTGCTAACGCACGTTGCAACATGGGGGCATGGTTGTAAGTCGGAATGACAATGGAAACGAGTGGAGAATTATTCATGATTGATGATGCAATTCAATCATGTCAAGAAAGTCATCTATTTCACCGGGCGTGTCCTCGGTGAGCGAGAATCCAGTATTCAGCAGTTTGTGAATGTCAAAGTTCAAATGTTGAATATCGGCTGTGGTTGGCTCGGGCCGATGAAGCGGGATTTCTGTTGAGTATTTGTTCTGTGCCCGTTCTTGAATAGTCCTTGCCATAGCGAGCAAAGTCTGTGATTGCGATCCACCCAAATTGAACAATCCATCACTGATGAGAGATGTTGGAAGTGCAATTAGGTGCTGAACCGCTCGAGCAATATCGGTCTTGGTGATGAAGTTTCGCTCCTGGAGACCGTCGGTGCGCATCTCCATTCGCTTTTCAACCACTGCCTGCCTACAGAGATCACTGGTTAAGGTCCGCCAATCTGCGGCCTCGTAGGCCATAGGGCGGCCAAATCCATTAGACAAACGAACCCGAATTCCGTGAATGTCGCCGTTGTCGTGAGCGGCAGCAACAACTGATTCAGCCTCTAAATGGGTTGTGGCATATGGATGCACTGCACGAGTCGGTGATGATTCGAGGAACGTTCCTTGCAGTGGTGCGCCGTACACATGGGCAGTAGAGAAGTAAACAAATCGTTCAATTCCGTTGTGTATTGCAGCATTCAACAGCGATGCTGTGCCTTCGGTGGTGACGCTGCGAGCGCGTTCCGGGTTCTGGGCTGAATCAACATCGTTTGTGGCTGCAAGTTGAACGATGCAGTTCACAGATTTTGGAATGTTTGAAAATGTTGTTGGGTCGGTGACATCGAGCTGAATGGTTTG
>JBIKHN010000089.1:0-6650 GCA_044362135.1 Ilumatobacteraceae bacterium
AAAACATTTTGGTGTTGTGCGAAGTAATGCTTGCGCAATCCGAGAAGCCACACCCAACCAACACTCGTTCAGTGTGTGCCGAAGTGTCAAAGAAGTTTGCAGCGCACGGAATGATCTACGGCATCGAACAGGAATACACCATGATGCGCCTTGATGGTCGTCCGTACGGATTCCCAGAAGCCGGCGGCGAACCTGCACCACAGGGTCCTTACTACTGCGGCGTTGGTGCCGGACGTGTTATGGGTCGCCAAATCATTGAAGAGCACACATGGGCATGCATTGAAGCTGGTCTCATGATTGAAGGAACCAACGCTGAAGTAATGCCTGGTCAGTGGGAGTTTCAAATTGGTGCAGCAGACGCACTGACCGTAAGTGACCACATGATCGTTGCTCGCTGGTTGCTCGATCGCATTGCAGAAGATCACGACGTGGTCATCTCGTATGCGGCGAAGCCACAAAAGGGTGACTGGAACGGAGCGGGTGCACACACCAACTTCTCAACGAAGGCAATGCGTGGAAGTTACGCAGCCATCGAAGCAGCATGTGATGCACTTGGTTCACGCGTGATGGAACACGTCAATAACTATGGCGATGACATTCAAAGCCGCCTCACTGGCAAGCATGAAACTGCTCCTTGGGACAAGTTCAGCTACGGCGTGTCGAACCGCGGTGCATCGGTACGTATTCCTTGGCAAGTGGCTCGTGATGGCAAGGGTTATGCAGAAGACCGTCGTCCAAACGCAAACGTTGATCCATACGTGGTGACACGCCTGATTATGGAAACGGTATGTGGAGCTGCGAAGGCACCAACTGCAAGCACCAAGGCTCCGAAGAAGGCCGTGAAAAAGAAGGCCCCAGCAAAGACCAAGGTTGCAGCCAAAAAGAAAAAGAAGTAATTCGCCCGTAAGGCGGAAATAAGCCTCAACGGCACCGAGGATCCGGTTCTTCGGTGCCGTTGTTTATTTATGGAGGCAGACTGTAGAGATGTCCACCCTGCACGAACACCAGCGTGACTACGTATTACGCACCGTAGAAGAGCGCGGTATTCGGTTGGTTCGACTGTGGTTTACCGATGTTCTCGGAAACCTGAAGTCATTTGCCATCAGCCCTGCTGAAATGGAAAATGCACTCAACGACGGCATGAGCTTTGATGGTTCTTCCATCGATGGCTTCAGCCGCGTGCAGGAAAGTGACGTGCTCGCAATTCCAGACGCCAACACGTTTGAAGTACTTCCATGGGCAGACTCAAAAGGCGCAGAAGCACGCGTGTTCTGCGACATTGCAAAACTTGATGGCACTGCATTCGATGGCGACCCGCGCCAAGTATTGCGTCGCAACTTAAGTGCAGCGCGTGACAAGGGTTACTCGTTCTACATTGCTCCAGACATTGAGTACTTCTACTTCGCTCCACCCGATGGAACGAACAAACCGGTGTTGCTTGATCAGGGTGGATTCTTTGACTTGACCAGCACCGACATTGCCAGTTCATTGCGCAAAGAAACCATTCGCACGCTCGAGACCATGAGTATTCCTGTGGAGTACAGCTTCCACGAAGATGCACCAAGCCAACATGAAATCGATTTGCGACACACCGATGCGCTGACCATGGCTGACAGCGTGATGACATTCCGTTTTGTGGTGAAAGAAATTGCTGCATTGCACGACGTGCATGCAACGTTTATGCCTAAGCCGCTTGAAACTATTCAAGGTTCAGGAATGCATTTGCACCTTTCACTCTTTGAAGGTGAGAACAACGCGTTTCACAGCCCGGACGACCCGTACAACTTGTCGCCTACTGCAAAGAGTTTCATGGCCGGCCTGTTGCGCCATGCCGCAGAAATCACTGCGGTCACTAACCAGACCATCAACTCCTATAAGCGACTTGTTCCTGGCTTTGAAGCACCGGTGCACATTTCGTGGGCGCGTAACAATCGCAGTGGACTCATTCGCGTTCCAATTCCAAAGCGTGGAAGCGATTCAGCAACACGTATTGAATATCGTTCGCCAGATCCAGCGTGCAACCCGTATCTTGCCTTCTCGGTCATCTTGGCTGCTGGCATGCGCGGAATTGAACAAGGCTACGAATTACCTGCAGAGGCTGACGCAAACCTCTTCGAAATGGACGATGCTGCACTCGAAAAAATGGGTATTCAACAATTGCCGCAGTCACTCTCCGATGCGTTGCGCGTGATGGAGAAATCATCACTTGTTGCAGACGCGTTGGGTGACCACATCTTTGAATGGTTCTTGCGCAACAAGCGTGCAGAGTGGCGCTCGTACAAGACCCACATCAGTGAATACGAACTCGGCCGCTATCTGAAGTCCATCTAATTGCCGTTATGACCAGCGACCGTCTCTCCCAAATGCTCGCGGTCTTTCCAACGCCTGCCCCGATTGATCTTGCGCGCACGCTTGATTTGGCTGGGTTTCGCTGGAAGGCAGTCGCATCCGCAGACGAAGCGGCAAAGAGCGAGCCGGCCGAAGGCTGGTCGGGTGCCATCATCATGTGCGACGAAGACCCAGAGGGCGGCTGGTCGCTGTGTCGCTCATTGCGCAAACGCGACGTTCCTGTTGAGCGCATTTTGGTGCTCGTCAATGGCAGTCAATTGCAGGATTTAGATTTGCGCGACGATCTGTATAACGACTTTTGCCTGGCGCCATTTCATCCTCGCGAACTTGAAGCGCGTCTTCGCCATTTGTTCTGGTTTGAAATCAAGGGCAATCGCGAATCACTCATTGAATACAGCGGACTTGTCCTGAATGTTGAAACCTACCAAGCATCATTTGGTGGTCATGCACTCGACCTCACGTTCATGGAATATGAACTGCTGAAGTTTTTGGCGCAGAACCCGGGCAAGGTGTTCTCACGTGAAACCTTGTTGTCTCGTGTTTGGGGCTACGAATACTTCGGTGGTGCACGCACTGTCGACGTGCACATACGTCGATTGCGCGCAAAGCTGGGCGAAGAACATGCCAACCTCATTCAAACTGTGCGCAGTGTTGGCTACCGCTTTGGTCAATCAAAATGGTCAGCAGGCAATAACTAAGCCAACGCTGTCACGAGCGTCGTAACACCAATAACAAAAAACAGCAGTGCTGCGGTTCGCTGAATCACGCGAAGTGGAACCTTTGTTGTTAACCACGAACCGGTGAGCACGGCTAGACCAGACACAGACGAAAGCGCAAGCACCGCTCCACACGCAACTGCAATTGGATCATCAAATCGCGCGGCAAAACCAGCAGTGGCAAGTTGTGTGAGATCACCAAACTCCGCAACCAAAATGACCGAAGCGGCAGTCCAAGCAACACGTGAGTTCGACATTGTGGTTGACCACTTATCTGTTGACTCTTCGTCATCATCTTTTCCAGCACGCCAAGTCATTACGCCACCAATAATGAACAGCGCACCGACAAGTACTTGAATAGGGCGCTCAGGCAGACGCGATAGTGCGGAGCCAAAAATTACTGCAATGGCAACATGAAACGAATAGCCGACGGTAACCCCGATCCACACTGGGAACTTGCGGCGAAAATGCGTGGAGAGCAACAGTGTTGCAAACATCGTTTTGTCAGGAAGCTCAGCCAGAAATACCGCAACAAAAGTGACGACTGCGTGCTGAAACATGTAGTTACTAACCGAGATGCGACTGCATTTGGTGTGCAAGCACGCGATGTTGTCGCAACATGTCATCAACTTTGTTACTCACCAATTGCCCATGCTCAACAACTGACTTGCCATTCACAATGGTGTGTTTCGCACCAATTGGGCCACATCGCAACCAGGCTTCAATTGGGTCTGCAATTGCGCCTGCAAACGCTGGTCCAGTTAATGACCACACGGCAATATCGCCCACAGCGCCGACTGAAATCTCGCCAATCTCGCCGATGCGACCGAGACATCCAGCGCCTCCGCGAGTGGCTATTTCCAGCGCCATACGTGCAGTTCCTGCCGCGGCACCACTGTGCAGTTTTGCGAGCAACATTGCCTGACGCGCTTCGAGCCACAGTGATGCGGAGTCGGCAGATGATGAACCATCCACGCCTAAGCCAACATGTACGCCTGCTTCTCGCAGTTGCACTACTGGTGAAATGCCCGAAGACAAAATGAGATTGCTACTTGGGCAGTGTGCTGCACCAATTCCTGCTGCACCAAGTTTGTGAATCTCGTCGTGATTTGGCATCACGCAATGCGCCACCCATGTGCGATTGCTGAGCCAACCAACTTCTTCCAAATACTGCGTTGGCCGGCAACCAAATGTGGCAATTGAAAAATCGTCGTCTTCAGAGTTTTCAGCAAAGTGCGTATGCAGGCGAACATCTAACTTTGCAGCAAGTTCGGCCGATTCAATCATCAACTTTTTCGTCACACTAAATGGCGAGCATGGAGCAAGCGCAATGCGCACCATTGCGCCGTGACCGCGATCGTGATGCAACTCCACCATGCGCTGTGACTCCGCCAAAATCACATCGTGATCTTGCACTACGTTGTCGGGAGGCAAGCCGCCATCTTTTTCTGACAACGACATTGACCCACGCGTTGGGTGAAACCGCATTCCAATATCTTTGGCTGCCGAAATCTCTGCACTCAGCAAATCTCCCGCGCCTGCAGGATGCACATAGAGATGATCGGTCGAAGTCGTACATCCCGACAATGCCAATTCAGCAAGCCCAACCCACGCCGAAACATGTGCCGACTCTTCGTTCAATGTGCTCCACAATGGATACAGGGTTTTCAACCAACCAAACAACGCAGCATTGGTCATTGGGGGGAATGCACGCGTGAGGTTTTGATACAGGTGATGGTGCGTGTTCACCAAACCAGGTGTCACTAAACAATCTGTTGCATCGATGGTTCGAGTTGCAGCTGGCTCACTGCCTGCGGTTCCAACTCCAGAAATCAGTCCGTTGGTGATGGCTACCCAGCCACCAGATATTTCTCTGCGCTGATTGTCTACTGTTGCGACTAAGGCCGCATTACGAATGAGAAGATCAGATGTTGACGTCAATGAGTTCACTACCCTCGTGGCGCTTATCGGCATCCTTCTGCAAGAAGAAACCAATCAGTGCGGCAAGTCCAGCTGTGGACAGGCCAACCACTACGGGGAAACCAATGAGTGCAAGAACGATGAGTACGGCTCCAGGCATGACAATTACCGTAGTGGCTTGAAAGCCCAGGCTTCGATCTCCACTGCTCCACCAAATGGGAGCGAGGCAACACCGATGGTGCTGCGCGCTGGGCGACTGCCGTCGAACCCGGCAACATATGCCGTATTAAAGGTGCCGAACGTGTCCATGTCGGTGAGGAAGCACAACGTTTTCTTGACGTCGTGAATGCTGCAACCGGCAGATGCCAACTGCGCCTTCAAGTTGACCACTGCTTGTGCCGTTTGCTTGGCAACGCCGCCTGAAACGATTTTGCCATCAACAACACCGAGCTGACCCGAAACAATGACCCAGTCTCCTGCGCGAACCACTGGGGTGTATGGCCCAAGCGGTGCGGTGGATTTTGCTGGCGCCGAAGACTTCTTCGTCGCTTTATTTGCAGTCTTTTTCGCAGTCTTCTTTGCTGTCTTTTTCGCAGTCTTTTTTGCAGTAGCCATACTTCCAGCGTATAGGGCGACGGCTTCTGTACGAAAATGGGTCATACGATGAAGGCATGATCTCCCGCCGCCAATTTGTTACTGGAACACTTGCAACCTTTGGCTTTGGCGGGTCGCTCAGTTTTCTTACGTCTTGCGGAAGTTCTTCATCAAGCGCAGGAAACGAGCTTTTTCAAGTGGTCCAGCGATTTCCTCAGGTGTTGGTACCAGGCTCGGTGCGCATTCCAATTTCACTTGCCAATCAAGCGGGTCTTCTTGGAAAAACCAGTGGCGTCGAATTGCCAACAGAGCTTCGCGCACAGTTGTTGAATTCAGAAACCGGTGAAGTGGTTATTGCCGACATGGTGGCAATGCGCCACGATGCGAACATCGATCCGCCGTACTGGCCGTTTCGTGCCGATATTGCAGCTGCTGGAATTTACTCACTCGTAGTTGAAGGTGGCACGCAAGACGGCGCTGGGGTGCAGATTATGGATCCAGCAACGGTTTCCATTCCACTCATCGGAACAACACTTCCTGGTTTCGATACTCCAACTACTTCAGATGCGCGCGGTGTTAATCCGTTATGTACGCGCAACCCTGAACCATGCCCACTGCATGACATCACGCTGAACGAAGCTCTGAAACTCGGAAAGCCAATTGCATATTTGGTCGGCACTCCTGCTCATTGCCAAACGGGAACGTGTTCGCCAGCGCTTGAAGCGTTGTTAGAGATCCGAGAATTGGTTGGCGACAGACTCACCATGTTGCATGCCGAGATTTATACCGATGACACCGCAACCATTGTTGCTCCCGCGGTTGAAGCGTTGTACATGACGTACGAACCAGCGTTGTTCATTACTGACGCAAAAGGCGTGTTGGTAGAACGATTTGATGCGATCTTTGATGCAGTAGAAATCACCGAAGCGTTTACCGCGCTTGGCGTGTTGTAGCGAGATCAGCTAAAGCTGTTGCCACAACCACAAGTGCGTGATGCATTTGGGTTGTTGATCTTGAAACCAGCGTCTTGCAGACCGTCCTGGTAATCAAGGCTTGCTCCAACGAGCAACT
>JBIKHN010000091.1:0-6547 GCA_044362135.1 Ilumatobacteraceae bacterium
GTTGTGCAACAAGTTGGATCGAACGTCAGTTGGTTAGCACCTGGAGATCACGTGGTGTTCGGATTCATTCCGTCATGTGGTCGTTGCGTCAGCTGCAGCACTGGTCACCAAAACTTATGCGACCTTGGTGCATTCATGGGATTGGGAAAGCAAATCAGTGATCAGACATCACGTCACCATGCTGGTGGCAAAGATCTTGGCATCATGTGCTTGCTCGGAACGTTTGCAGAACACACTGTTGTGCACGAAGCAAGCTGCATCAAGATTGAAAAAGACATCCCACTAGATCGCGCATGCTTGCTCGGTTGCGGTGTAGTAACCGGTTGGGGATCAAGCGTGTATGCAGCAGAAGTGAAGCCAGGCGACACCGTTGTTGTAGTTGGTGCCGGTGGTATTGGTGCAAACGCTATTCAGGGTGCACGCATTGCCGGTGCAAAGCGCATCGTTGCAATTGACCCAGTGGAGTTCAAGCGCGAGAAGGCAATGGAGTTTGGTGCAACGCACACTGCAAACTCGATGGCTGAAGCATTGCCACTGTTGCAAGAACTCACTTGGGGAACCATGGCTAATAAAGTGATCATGACCATGGGCGTTGGCAACGGCGCAGTCATTCACGAAGCCATGGCACTGACGGCGAAGCGCGGTCGCGTTGTCGTGACCAACATTCACCCAGCAACAGAGTTTGGTGCAGGCATGAGCTTGCTCGACCTGACGTTGATGGAAAAGCAGTTGGTTGGTTCGTTGTTTGGTTCGGGCAACCCACGCTCGGATATTCCAAAGTTGATGGGTCTGTACCGCGAAGGTCAGCTCGACCTCGATGGCCTCGTCACGAAGGAATACACACTGGGCGACATCAACGAGGGTTACCGAGCAATGCGTGACGGAGAAAACATCCGTGGCGTTATCAAGTTCGACTAGTTAGTCATAGCTATGGCAGCAGCGTCGGCAAGCGACGTTCTTCGCGTATCGGCAGCTTCGGTTGTTGGTCGCGCGCGTGAACTAGAACTTGTCGTCGCTGCATTGCGTGGTGGTCGCCACATTTTGTTGGAAGGCCCTCCAGGCACAGGAAAATCAACACTTTTGCGGTCTGTTGCTGAAGCCCTCGGCGTCGGCTTCGCCTTCGTTGAAGGCAACGCCGAACTCACTCCAGCACGTTTGGTGGGGCACTTCGACCCAGCGCGAGTACTGACTGATGGCTACAGCGCAGACGTATTTGTTGATGGACCACTGGTGTCGGCACTGCGTGAAGGTTCGTTGTTGTATGTCGAAGAGATCAACCGCATTCCAGAAGAAACATTGAACGTGCTCATCACGGTGATGAGCGAAGGTGAAATTACTGTTCCACGACTTGGCACCGTGAAAAGTGCTGCTGGTTTCCGACTTGTTGCTGCAATGAACCCATTTGATGCAGTTGGCACGGCACGTATCTCAAGTGCGGTATACGACCGCGTGTGCCGTGTTGCAATGACGTACCAAAGCGCAACAGATGAAGTGGAAATCGTGTTGCGTGAAATTGCTAAACAGGACAGCACTTCACAAGTGTCGCGTGACTGGGTTGGCAAGGTTGTTGAAATGGTGCGACGCACGCGTAATCATTCCGACTTGCGCTTTGGGTCTTCGGTTCGTGGTGCAATTGATACTGCGGTGGTTGCTAGGAGTTTGTCGGCGATGCGCAATGCTTCGGTTGAGGCAACTGCGATTGGTTTAGATAGTGCACTCGTTGCATTGACGGGTCGTGTGCGGCTGCGTGAAGGCAGTGTGCGCACGGCAGAAGAAGTGATCACTGAAATCTTTGCTGACGTATTTGGTGTGAAGCCGGAAGACGGCGACGCGGGAAAAGCTGGCGCCCCGACTGGGGCAACGAACTCCCACTAGTAAAAGAAGGCGCGCAGGCCGAACAGGCTGCGCAACAAGCAAGCAAGCGAACAACGTCGCGCAAAGAGTTGTCGAAGCATTCTGGATTTGAAGAGATCTCACCCGAAGTCGGTGAACTTGACGAAGTTGCATTTGATGAAGCGATGCAGAACTCTCCAGATGAAACCTTGTCGATGCTTGCCGACTTAACGGCGGCAACTGACCCGGCTTTACGTGATCTTGCGCGCAAACTTGCTGGTCGAATTTTGATTGAACTTGCACAAAGCGGAAAGCCGCGTCCGCGAGGTATTGGAAAAATGTCATTGCGCAAGTATCAACCCGATGCAGGAGACATTGATATTGATGCAAGCCTTGATGCACTAAACGAACTGCGCGCAACAGGTGTGGTTGACGCCGATGAATTGCGAGTGCGTGGATGGTTGAAGCCAGGAACAGCCATCAGCCTGGTGGTGGACCGCAGCGGCTCGATGGGCGGTAAGCCGCTTGCTAATTCGGCAATGGCTGCAGCCTCAATTGCGGCCCGTGAGCCTGCCGATTACAGCGTGCTGGTGTTTGGCAAAGACGTGATTGCGGCCAAATCTCAAGACGCTCACAAGTCTGGTGATGATGTGGTGAACACGGTGCTAGCGCTTCGCGGGTTTGGCACAACCGACTTGGCCGGCGCGTTACATGCATCACGAGAACAGCTGTCACGCTCGAAAGCGTCTAGACGAATCACGGTTCTGTTATCGGACTGTCGAGCAACAGTTGATGGTGATGCGCGCGCAGCAGCAAAGTCGTTAGACGAACTGGTGGTGATTGCTCCCTTGGAAGACGATGCAGAGGCGCGAGTGTTTGCCGATTCGGTTGGTGCGCGTTTTACGACGGTAAGTGGACCAAGCGATATTCCCGACGCCATGCGTCGAGTGCTCGATTAGCGGCAGTTTGGGTCGTTTGGTGGGGAAATACCGTATGTGCTCTGTTCGGGAGCAACGACAGGAATTGTTGGTGGTGTAACACCGTTACTTGGTTGTGTACTCAAGTAAGCAACAGTGGAAATGATTGCGCCCATTGCACCTTCAGCAGAGGTGGTGTCGGGCGACGGATTGTTTGCGGCAGAACCTGGTGTTGCAAAACTTGCTTTGCCCTGAAACAGCGCAAGAATTTCGCGCATGGTGTCGTTTTGAATTCGTGGAACGAGTACGGCCTGATCGCCAATCATTTGACCGGAACTGTCAACCGTATAGGTAGGAATTCCACTGGTGTTCAGATTGCGCATTGCTTGCGCAAGTTGCAACATGGTGATTGGTGTAAGCCGATCATCGGTAATGACGTTCTTCAATGCCGCATTTAAGAGTTGGTTTGCAACCCTTGGGCTAGATGAACCTTTGTCGAGAGCGCGTTGCATTGCACGACGTATGAAATCTTGCTGGCGACTAATGCGACCGAGGTCGGCAGTTCCGTCCGAGACCCATGAATTTTTTGCTGTGTCAAAGTAGGAATAGCCAGAGCGCGATCGAACGTATGCGAGTGCATGATCGCCGCTGAACTCGAAGCAACTTGGACGGGGAATGTACAACCCAGTTTTCTTGTCTCGGGTTTCGTAGAGAAACGGAACTTTTACACCACCAACAGCGTCCACTATTTCTTTGAATGCGCAGAAGTCAATGTTGACGTAGTGGTCAATAGCGATTCCGAAGTTTTGATAGATGGTGTCGGCAAGCGTGTTTGGGTTCTTGCGTTCGAATGCCGTGTTAATGCGATTTGAACGAGTTGAGCCTGCGATCTTTACCCATAAGTCGCGAGGAAATGAGAGAAAAGCGGCTTGATTGTCTTTCGGATTAACCCGAATAATCATGATGGTGTCGCTGCGCTCACCGAAGGAATTACGGTCTCCGAAAGCCCCTGCGTATGGGGAATTTGGGTCTACACAGCTGCCATTGTCTGAGCCAGTGAGCAGGAAGTTTTTCGCTTCCAGGTCGCCCTCGCTGAGGTTCCATTGGTCTGACGGCGAGATATTGGCGTCCTCATTTACTGCAACATCATTACCGCGATCCAAGCTCACAACTTGGCGTTCACCCAATCGCTGACCTGCGTACAACAAGCCACCGCCAACAACAAGTAGTGATGCGGCAATTGCAATATTGAAGATCAGCACTGCATAGTGCGAGCGCGGACGCTGGTATTTGGTCATTGAGCCAAGAGACGAACGGTGGTCGAAATTTGTTCGCTTGCGTGTTGGGCGAATTCGATCTGTTGAGCTACGCCAGCATTCAGCAAGTCAACCAGACCCATTTGCACGAGCGATATTTGCGTCTCCGCTGCGTTTACCAACACATGTTCAACCTCTGCGCGTTGGGAAACCTTTGCTTCAGTTTTGGTGCGGCGAATAACAGCAAGCACAGTGCACACCGCATCGAGCAAGGCTTCAGTTGATTCAACTGCACTTGTTCCACCGAGCAAGTCTGTGCGAGTTGGCCATGATGCACGGTGAATGCTTCCGGTCTGCCACCAACTCCATACTTCTTCTGTTGCAAACGGAATGTGCGGGGCAAACAAACGTTGCAAGGTGCTGAGTGCACGTTGCAATGCTGCACGTGCCGAATCAGACCCTGTGCCTTCCGAGTATGCGCGGGTTTTAACGAGTTCTACATAGTCGTCGCAGAACCACCAGAAGAACGATTCTGACTTTTCGAGTGCTCGCGCATAGTCGTACGTTTCAAAGGCCTTGGTTGCTTCGTCTACAACCGATGCAAGACGAGCGAGCATGGCAATATCAACTGCTTCGGTTGGTGTTGCAGTGGGGTTTGCTTCACCGAAGCCAAGTACAAACTTGGTGACGTTGAGCAACTTGGTCGCAAGTTTGCGGCCAACCTTCATTTGGTCTTCGCTGAATGCAGTGTCTACTCCCGGGCGAGCACTTGCTGCCCAGTAGCGAACTGCATCGCTGCCGTACTGCTCAAACAAATCAATTGGCGTGACAACGTTGCCTTTTGACTTCGACATCTTCTTGCGATCTGGATCAAGAATCCATCCCGATAGCGCAGCGTTCTTCCAAGGCGCAATGTTGTGTTCAAAGTGTGAACGCACCGTTGTTGCAAACAACCATGTACGAATGATGTCGTGAGCCTGTGGCCGAACATCCATTGGAAAAATGTTGTTAAATAACTTCTCGTCATCAATCCAACGGCCAGCAATTTGCGGTGTGAGCGACGATGTTGCCCACGTATCCATAACGTCTGGTTCACCCATGAATCCACCAGCAACTCCACGTTGTGCTTCGGTGAAACCAGCAGGAACATCGGAACTTGGGTCGATAGGAAGCTGTGATTCGCTTGGAATGATTGGGTTATTGAAGTCTGGTTCGCCCGCAGCGGTAAGTGGATACCAGAGCGGAATAGGAACCCCGAAGTAACGCTGACGGCTAATCAGCCAGTCACCGTTTAGCCCGCCAACCCAGTTGGTGTATCGGTGTTGCATGAAGTCGGGGTGCCATGCGAGTTCGTCGCCACGCTTCAGCAGTGCAGCACGCAACACTTCATCGCGACCACCGTTACGGATGTACCACTGTCGGCTGGTCACAATTTCGAGTGGACGATCGCCCTTTTCAAAGAACTTCACAGGGTGCGTAATTGGCTCGGGCTCACCATTCATGTCGCCACTTTGGCGCAACATCTCAACGATTGCGGTCTGTGCCTGCTTCACGCCCTTGCCCGCAAGCGCTGTGTAATTCGCAGTTCCTGTAGCTGATGTAATCCACTCAGGCATGTCGGTAACGATGCGACCGTCACGACCAATGACTGCCCGCGTTGGCAAATTCAGTTCGCGCCACCAAATGACGTCGGTGAGGTCGCCGAATGTACAGATCATGGCGATACCAGTGCCTTTATCGATCTGTGCAAGTTCGTGTGCAACGACTGGAACTTCAACATCGAACAATGGTGTGCGCACTGTTTTTCCAAACAACGGCTGATAGCGCGGGTCGTCTGGGTGTGCGACAAGGGCGACACAAGCAGGAATCAATTCTGGGCGAGTGGTGGCAATGGTGACGTTGCCAGAGCCATCGGTGCGCGCGAAGTTGATGGAGTGATATGCACCAGGTCGCTCGCGGTCTTCAAGTTCAGCTTGTGCAACTGCAGTGCCGAAGTCGACGTCCCACAGTGTTGGTGCTTCTTGCGCATATGCCTCACCGCGTGACAAGTTGCGAATGAATGCTGCCTGACTTGTTCGGCGCGCGTAGTCGCTAATGGTGGTGTACAACAACGACCAGTCGACCGAAAGTCCAAGCCTGCGGAAGAGGTCTTCAAAAATTTTTTCGTCTTGGTGCGTCAGTTCAACACACAGCTCAATGAAGTTCGGACGCGAAATGGCTACTGCTCGATGATCTTTTGGAACATCTCCACGGAATGGCGGCGTGAACTTAGGGTCGTATGCAACGTTTGGGTCGCACGACACGCCGAAGTAGTTCTGCACACGACGCTCGGTTGGCAAACCGTTGTCGTCCCAACCCATGGGGTAGAACACGCTCTTGCCGCGCATGCGCCAAAAGCGCGCAACGGTGTCGGTATGCGTGTAACTAAAGACGTGACCCATATGCAGCGATCCGCTGACGGTTGGAGGTGGGGTGTCAATGGCGAAAACGTGGTCGCGCGATGCAGTGCGATCGAAGGCATAGACGCCCGATGCCTCCCAT
>JBIKHN010000092.1:0-6517 GCA_044362135.1 Ilumatobacteraceae bacterium
GGATCTGTATTACGCCTTGGCTCCATTAAGTCAGTTGAGTAGGGAGGTATTTCAAAGACTATTTTGAATGCTTTCAGAAGCATCAGTTGGTACGGATTTGGTACGACCACGTGAACGCTCATTGGGAAAACGGGGGATAGACGGGACGTTGGACGCTGAACTCGAGTGATGAAATGGCTGTTTAAAGACTGACGGGATTGTGGGTGACTGTTTTCGTGGATTTCGATTCCCGGCGTCGCCTCAATTGTTTATTGGGTCAAATGTGTATTTGGTACGACTTGAGGTACGACTCTGTGAGTGTTGAATGCTGAATTCGGGAGACGAAAAGGCAGTACGAAGCTGGACAACATTTTGGCTGACGATTTCGTGAATTCCGTGAGCATTGATGGATCAATTCTCAATGCGTGCAATAGTGATGGTTGTGAAACCAAAGTTTATTCCAGTTTGTTTTCCTGAGGATCACGAAGCGGTAATTGATTTCCTCACCAGCAATGATTGGCCTTTCCACGGAATCTCTCGGCTGGATCGCACCCAAGCCACAAATGTTCAGATTGCGGGACCGGATACTGCATCTTTCTGGGTTGAGAGCGACGGAGATCGTGTTGGACTTGTGCGTGCATTTGATCTCGACGACCTCGTGGATGGCAGCCCTCTGTTTGATGTTCGAATCGCATCTACACATCGCAACTGCGGAATGGGTCGCTTTGCGGTAAATTCGCTCACCGATCACCTCTTCGAATCTCAGCCGATTCTCCATCGAATCGAAGCGACAACCAGACACGACAATGATTCGATGAAGGCAGTTCTTCATCGATGTGGCTACCGCCAGGAAGGTCGGTTGGTGCAAGCGTGGAGAAGTTCGAACGGAGAACGCTTCGACACTCTGGTGTATGCCGTTCTTCGTAGCGAATGGATGCAATCCAGGAGTTGATAGATATTTGAGACGCTTGGCGTCGGTGATAACACCACCATCAACGAGCATGATGTCCGCCTGCGTTGCACCGAAATTGTAGTTCTACGTTCCCACAGATGCCAGTTTCGTGTAGTCGGCCCTTGGTACGGATTTGGTACGACCCCATTAACGCTCAATGGGGATACAGAGGAAAGGCGAGACGTAGGACGCTGAAGTTGCGTGATGGATTGGCTGTTTGAAGCCAGACGGGATATTGAGTGACGGACTTCGTGGATTTCGATTCCCGGCGTCGCCTCAATTGTTTACTGGGTTAAATCCGTGTTTGGTACTACTTTTCGCAAACAGTTAGATCTTTATCTCTATCCATTTTTGCCAGTTTCTGATATAGCGATTTCGAAACATGAGGATTGATAACCGGGTAATTCTTCTGTTTCTTGGCAGCCGAAAGGGATTTCGCAATTCCCCAAGGATAAATAGCATTAACTTCAGAACAGTTTTTGAAACTGGCTCGTTTTGCTTGAATAGTAAAAAAACCGGTGCTGTTCGCCAAAGCGGCATTTGCTACAACTGCAATGGTTGCAGTTGTGCTGCTAGTCGGACTAGATGCCTGCTCGTTCGTGACTTGCTGAGAACCTTGCGACTGAGTGCCACTTGAATCAATATTTACTGACTGAGGCGTCGTAGTTGCAGTCGTAGTTGATGCCGGTTCAAAACTGCCATCAAATTGGCGACCAAAAGTACCATCACATGAAATATTGCAGTCACCATTGGTGACTATGGGATTCACACTCGCACCAACTAATTCAAATATCGCCGCTCGAGCAATGTCTACGTCAACACCGTCTCTCCACATCCAGATGGTGTAATTAGGTCGGAATCCATTGCCACCGCTTCCATCTCCAATGCCTATGCCGATGTACTCGCAGTTGTCAAAAAAGTTGAACTTGGCGGCAATAGCCATGCCAAGTGCCTGGTGGCCTCCAGAGCTATATGGAAGTAGTCGCTGGTACGCCTCGGTACCTATGTCGGTGTCCAGAATGGTGAACGAAGATGGGTTTTGAGACGATGGTGATTGCGAGTATTCACCGCAACTGATTGCGTGAACTTCGCTCTGTGCGGGAATTTGGGAACAGGCAAACACTGCAATCGAAAGAACCAATTGGTAAATCTTCTTCATCTTATTTCTCATTTCTCGTTTCTCGTTTCTCGTTGCTCGGCCTTCGAGCGGAGCCACGAAGCGAATGGATCTGGAATGTCAGATTTTTTCTTTGAACGTAACCATGCAAATAGACCAATGAAAAGAATCACAGTCGTTCCAATGATGTTGGTCAAGGGAGTTGAGTATGTGTCTCCTTCCACTGGGCTTCTTCCAATTGTCCATGAAAAAATGCTCATAGCGAGAAATAGCAAACCCAAGATTGCGAAAACAAGGTATTTGCCAAATTTGATCAGACGATTCAAAAATTTACCGATTGTTGAATCGTTTGTCATTGTTTCGCTAGCCGTGTATCGATCCATAGGCCATTCGATCATCTTAGTTTGGTGCGGATTTGGTACGACCCCATTAAGGCTCAATGGGGATAGAAAGGAAAGGCGAGACGTAGGACGCTGAAGTTGCGTGATGGATTGGCTGTTTGAAGCTAGACGGGATCCTGAGAGATGGTTTCCTTAGATTTCGATTCCCGGCGTCGCCTCAATTGTTTACGGACGCGTGCATGCCAGAATTGTCCGCGTGCAACGTCGCTTCACACAGATTGATGTCTTTTCCGGCAAGCCCTATCGGGGCAATCCGGTAGCAGTGGTTATTGACTGCGATGGCCTGGATGTTGGCGAAATGCAGCAGTTCGCTCGATGGACCAATCTTTCTGAAACCACATTCCTTCTACCTCCAACGAACCCTGCTGCTGATTACCGCGTGAGGTTCTTTACACCTACTGAGGAGCTGCCCTTTGCAGGTCATCCAACGCTTGGTTCTGCATATGCGTGGTTAATTCATGGTGGATCGCATCGAAGCGCGAACACGATTGTTCAGGAATGTGAAGTGGGTCTTATCCATGTGAACCGTGATGCGAACTTGCTGTCATTTGCTGCGCCGTCACTATTGCGCGGTGGTTCGGTAGAGGAGTCATTGGTGTGTGAGGCGGCTGTTTCGCTAGGTATCGATAGAAATGCAATTATCGATTCGGCTTGGATAGATAACGGTCCTGGTTGGCTTGGTATTCAACTCGCATCTGCAGAGCAAGTGCTCGCGCTTAAACCGCAAAAGACAAATCTCACGCTCGGCGTCATTGGCGCATATCCAGCAGGCTCACGTTATGCCTACGAAGTTCGTGCCTTGTATTCATCGGGTGGAGTAACTGTTGAAGATCCGGTGACTGGAAGCCTGAATGCGTCAATGGCTCAATGGTTGATTGGGACGGGTCGTTTTACGCCGCCGTATTTGGTTTCTCAAGGCCAAGTAATGGGGCATGCAGGTGAAGTGCACGTTTCAATGGATGAAAAGAATCAAGTGTGGATTGGCGGCGAAGTAACCGCGTGCATTCAGGGAACAGTTGAGATTTAGTCCGATGACGTTTGGGGTGAAATTGGATCGGAAGATTGTTGTGATTCTTGCGCTGTGCATTGGAACAGTTGTATTCATCAACCCCGTAGGTATTTCCGCTGCATCTAACGGCGGTAAGTGCACGAAGGCAGGAATTTCACAGAAGACCAAAGGCGTTACGTTCACCTGCGTAAGAAGTGGAAAAACTTTAAAGTGGGTTCGCAAGCCTGCAAAGGTGACAAAACCCAAAGTTCCAACTACGGCATCGGGTGCTCAACTACTGCTTGCAAATCCACCATCGCCAGAACCTCTGAGTAACTGTCGGTTGACAGATGCTCGTCCGTTTAAAGCAGTAGGGGAATGGCAAGCAATTACATACCCAGCGACACCGAACCATGGATTTACCAACGCTGGCACGGTTGATGTCGCAGTCGTGTTTGTGGATTTTCCAGATGTGGCTGGTGGTTCATCGGAATTGAGTGAACATATTGCTGAAATCAAGAAGTCAGCAGAATGGTATTCATGGTTCTCGCAGGGCAATGTGAAATACAACTTACGCATTGCCGACAAATGGGTTCGAGCACCAAAGACATCTGAAAACTATTACTGGTTGCATCCAGGAAAACCTGGTACGCAGCTCATGTCCGATATCGACATTGCAACAACGTATAGGTCACTTGCGGGGAGCGTCGTAGACACCACGGGTGTTACTACCGTTTGGGCAGTTTTGCCCAAGGCGATCACCGCAGTTGATGAAGGTTTTGCATACAGGGGGTATCCGGGGGTGTTCTCTATTGGAAGCGACTCGTACAGAGCACGCACACCAATTTGGCAGCACTTTGTTCACGAGACACTTCATTCTCACGGAGCACTCGGTCACTCGCCGAAGAATACCCAAATTGGATTGTTCTGGAATACGGGTTCCCCTGGAGCAACGCTGAATTCATGGGACGCGATGACGCTTGGTTGGATGAAGCAAGAGAACATCTACTGCGTGTCGAAACAGAATCTTTCGGCGCAGACGCTCGCGTTGGTTCCGTTGGAGCGTGAGCAAGTTGGTTTGCGAAGCATCGTCGTCAAGCTTTCCGATTATGAAGCTCTCGTCATTGAGTCGCATCGTAAAGACAAGTGGTCGGAACGATGGCCAGTTGGCACAACTGGGGTTTCGGTAATGCGCGTGGACACACGGAACGACACGGTTTGGGATTTGGGTAGTGCAACGGGAACGTATGTGATTCCGGCTCGCGATCACTCGCTGGACTTTATGAAGGTTGGTCAATCTTTCACGACTGATGGAATCAAGATCTCACTTGTGATGTCGGGGGACAACGATCAAATCAGAGTTGAACTGGCGCCTTAATCGTCTGCAACATCAGATTTAGGAATGCTGTACGGCATTGCAGCGATAAAGACTTCTACGGTCTCAAGCGGTAAGCCGATTTCGGAGATCTGAGATGTGGATCGTCTGCCCGATAGCGAGCGAAGAAACTCGAATCCTGTCAGTTTGTGATCGGCTAACTGGGCAATCGCAAGGTCACCATTTCTGCTCAGTGAATCTCGCAGAAAACCTTCGGCAACGGCAACAGCAGCGCTGTCGCGTCCTCCGGGCTGCTTGAGTGCTGCGCGTATGTCCTGTTCATGGTTTGCTTGGTCAAACATGAATTGCGACAGAACCGGTTGTGGAATGCGGGGAAGGATGCTCGCAAATACTGGCGCGATGGTCGACCATGTCGTCAGAAGATCATCTACTGAGTCTTTCGCATGTCGCTGCACCTGTCTGTCGGTCCAGGCATCGGTTGTCACACCGTCCATCTGACCATTAATTACATCTTCGGGAACACCAATCATGTGGGCCAAGCAATCCTTAACCGTCCACTGAGGGCAGTGCGGCACAACGGTCTGTGCTTGCTCCGTAGAGATGCTTTGCATCAGGCTGGTAACTCTTGCCCGAAGCTCGTCATAGGCAGCGCAAACTTGTTCGGCTGGCAGGAGGTAGTTGCTCATGGGCAAAGACTAATTCGGGAGCAAGTAGATTTTGCGAGTGGCAAATATTGACGACGTCGGAAGACCCGAACCAGATCCAGCAGTAAATGAAGTAGAAACTCTTCGTGGGTTTCTCAACTATCAGCGCGCAACGTTGAAGTGGAAGTGCGAAGGTCTTGCTCAGGATCAGTTGAATTTCTGTGTCGCCAAGTCGACCATCACGCTTGGTGGCTTGCTGAAGCATATGACGTTTGTCGAAAACGAATGGTTCTGGCGATGGGTTGGTGACAACGACCGCTTGGAGCCTTGGCTTTCCGCAGACTTTGAACAAGATCCTGATTGGGAGTTCACATCGGCATCTGACGAATCCGCAGTAACACTCGTGGGAAATTGGCAGGCTTCTATAGATCTCTCAGAATCCGTCCTCGATGATTGCTTGCAAGCTGGAGGATTGGATCAACTGGCGAAGCGCAAGTGGCCTAATGGTGAATCACCGAGCTTGCGTTGGATTCTGGTGCACATGATTGAAGAGTATGCACGACACAACGGCCATGCCGACTTCATTCGTGAATCAATTGATGGTTCAGTAGGCGAGTGACATTAAGCGAGTTTGAGAAACAGTTTCTCAACTTCGGCAACGCTGTAACCCTGCTTCGCTGATTTTTTCGGGTCTTCAAGACACGAAGAAAGACCGGACGCAAGCATCTTGAATCCAACTTGATCGAGTGCTTTAGAAGCAGCAGCGATCTGCGTTACAACGTCTTTGCAGTCGCGGTTCTCTTCAATCATTGTTTGGATGCCGCGAATTTGTCCTTCAATTCGTCGAAGGCGCAGCGAAAGGTCTGCTTGAACTTCTTCCTTAATTTCCACGGCTGAACCACTTCATCTTTGCTGGGGCGGCAGTTGATGAGCCTGATCCACACTGGCAACGCTGAGATTGCGACAGGTGGCCAAGTACTTGCTCCACATGGGCTCCACACCCTGCCCACGTTGCCTTATTGCACTTTTTACAATTGATTTGTCTGCACATACCCCATAGGGTATCCTGAAGTCATGGAAAATGCAAACATGTTGTTCCG
>JBIKHN010000093.1:0-6505 GCA_044362135.1 Ilumatobacteraceae bacterium
CAGGCACTAATTATTGCTGCGAATCAGTTCTGCAACGCGGAATGCCAAGTCAATTGACTGACGGCCATTCAAGCGAGGGTCGCACACGGTTTCGTAGCGAGTATCGAGGTCGTCGTTGCCAAGGCCTTCAGAGCCGCCCAAGCATTCGGTCACATTTTCGCCCGTGAGTTCGATGTGAATTCCACCTGGCCACGTGCCTTCAGCGCGGTGCGCTTTCACGAAGCCAGTGATTTCTTTAACGATGTCTTCGAGATGACGTGTCTTGCGACCGTTTGGCGCACTGTAGGTATTGCCGTGCATTGGGTCGCATGCCCACACCACTGGGTGACCAGCGTCGCGAACTGCGCGCAACAACGGACGCAATGCTTCTTCAACATCGTTTGCGCCCATGCGCGAAATGAGTGTGAGCCTGCCAGGAATGCGAGCAGGGTTCAGTGTTTCGCACAAAGAGAGTACGTAATCAACATCTGTGGTCTTACCGATCTTGCAACCGATTGGGTTGCCAACGCCGCGCAAGAATTCAACATGTGCGCCGTCTAGTTGACGAGTGCGCTCACCGATCCACAACATGTGTGCGCTGCAGTCATACCAACCACCGGTGAGGGAGTCTTGGCGAGTGAGTGCTTCTTCGTAACCCAAAATGAGTGCTTCGTGACTGGTGTACACGTCTACTTGATGCAATGCAGTGTTGGTTTCGGTGTCAATGCCACATGCGCGCATGAACGCAAGTGCGCGCTCAATTTCGCTAGCAACATCTTCGTATCGCTTGCCTTCGGCGCTTTGTGCAACGAACTCTTGGTTCCATGCATGCACGCGGTTCAAGTCGGCGAAACCACCCTTGGTAAATGCGCGCACCAAGTTGAGCGTGCTTGCAGCTTGGTGATATGCCTGCACCAAACGGTCTGGGTTAGGAATGCGAGCCTCTGCATGTGCATCAGGACCATTCACCATGTGACCGCGGAACACTGGCAACTCCACACCGTTTACGGTTTCGGTGTTATTCGAACGTGGCTTTGCAAACTGACCAGCAATGCGACCAACTTTTACAACAGGCACGCCCATTGAATAGGTGAGCATGACGGCCATCTGCAAGATGACGCGCAACTTCTCGCGAATGTTTACCGCGCTGAACTCTTCAAAGCTTTCTGCACAGTCGCCGGCCTGCAACAAGAACGCATTTCCGCTTGCAACTTGGCCAAGTGCGGTCTGTAGCGAACGTGCTTCACCAGCAAACACCAACGGCGGGAATGCCGAAATTTGCTTCAGTGCGTTATCAAGTGCGCCATTGTCTGGCCACTGTGGCTGTTGCACGGCAGGGAATGCCTGCCACGATGAAGGAGTCCAGTTGTTATTCATGATCGGGCTCTCAGTGTACGAATGAGGCGCCACTAAACCCAGTGGGTTTATACGGTCAGGAAATCGCCGGCGTCGTCACGCAATGAGTCAACTGCGCGGCTCACCAAACGGCGGGCTGCTTCAGCGGTTACGCCGAGCTCTTCGCCAACCTGGCGGAAGCTCTTGCGCTCACCGTCGTGCATGCCAAAGCGTGCTTCAACGGCGTAACGGGCGCGCTCATCGAGCGTGTTCAACAGGTCGTCCAACAGGTCGGTGTCCACCATGGACATCACGGCTTCTTCTGGGCTGATGTCGTCGTTTGGAACGAGGTCGCCAAGAGTTGCGTCGCCGTCGTCACCAATGGTCTTGTCTAGCGAGACCGGGGTGGTGAGGCGGTGCAGTTCGGCGTTCATGGCGTCTAGGCCTTCGGCATCGCCCGAGCCCTGACGAAGTGCAGCACGCAAGGTTGCGGAGCGGTCACCAGGAATACGAATGAGGCTTGCCTTCTGGTCGAGTGCGCGGCCAATGGCCTGACGGATCCAGAACGTTGCATAGGTGGAGAACTTAAAACCACGGCGCCAGTCGAACTTGTCTACTGCGTGCTCTAGGCCCAAGTTGCCCTCTTGAATGAGGTCGAGCAAGTCCATGCCCTGTGGCAATGGGTAACGACGGGCGATGGAGACCACCAGTCGGAGGTTCGAGCGAATGAAGTGGTCCTTGGCCTTGGCAGCCGCTTTCAGGTCGGCCCGAAGGGCAGCACCGCGCTCGCCAGCCTCAAGCTTCTTGGTGGCATCGCGGCCCTTTTCGATGGCCTTTGACAAGTTGCGCTCATCTTCTGCATTCAGAAGGGGCACTTTGCCGATTTCGTTGAGGTAGAGACCGATTGCGTCAGACATGTGAATTTGGACCTTTTCTTGCGGGGGGTGGGGGGTTGCTAAAACCTTTTTTAAGGGGTAGTAGCGGGGTATTTGACATTAGTTCATCGGCAAGTTTTTGTACAGGGGTTAGTAGAAACTTTTTTTATTTTTATTTCCCTTATAGATATTGGTTTCTAGACTGCAAGGGTGACCTCGACCGCCAGTTTGCGCATCGGTCTGTTCGGTGGCACCTTCGATCCGCCACATGTGGGCCACTTGGTCACCGCCGTGAACGTACGGCACGCCCTCAACTTGGACATCGTCATCTTGATGGTGGCCAATGATCCGTGGCAAAAGTCGGGTGTACGCGATGTAACCACGGCAGAAGATCGCTTCGCCATGGTCGAAGCAGCCGTGAGTGTGGTGGACGGAGTGGTTGCAGGACGCGATGAGATAGACCGCGGTGGCCCGAGTTACACCGCCGACACGTTGATGGCACTTGCAGAGAAGCACCCAGGCGCCGAGTTGTTCACCATTGTGGGCGACGATGCGGCAGCCGGTCTTACATCGTGGACACGTGTTGACCAAGTTGCGGAATATTCGCAACTTGTTGTGGTGGACAGGCCAGGTGTTGCAGTTAAATTGCCAAAAGAATTAAACTGGTTGCGCGTGGAGTCGCCGCGACTTGAAGTGAGCAGCACCGATTTGCGTTCGCGCTTTAGCGACGGTCGGCCACTTGATTACTTGGTAACTGAACCCGTGCTTCATGTCATAGAGCAGCGCGGTCTGTATGGATCTGCTGCGAGAATGAACCAGTCATGACCGCAATTCCTTCACGCCAACGTCGGCGCTTACTTGCGGCTGCACTGTGCGGACTTGGTGCAGCATGTTTGTTGCCAGTTGGCGTTGTCTTCGGCGCAAGGTCATTGCTTGGTTCTGCTGGTGGTCAAAACGTTGACTCCAGTGGTGCACTGAAAATTCCTGCGACACCTGCGGCGTTGCTCGCAACTATTAACGATGTCAATGACGTAACAAGTTTGACCGCGTTCGTGTTGAACACCACTGGTGTTGGTGGAACAATCATTTCGCTACCAGTGGGCACGCGTGCCGACGTAATTGCTAATCAAGATCCGCATCGTTTAGGCGACACGTATGCACAAGCCGGTTTGGAAGCAATGTTGCTCGATGCTGAAGGCGCACTCGATGTGACGTTCAGTGTTGCTGCTGCAGTAAGCGCTAACGATTTGACTGGCGTGTTTTCAGTGTTGCCCGCAATTAATGTGAATTTTGAATTGCCGGTAGTTACCAGCAGTTTTGTGATGCCCGACCCAGCTTCGACAACAACGGTGAAATTGAAAGCAACGGAGACAACGCTTCCACCTCAACCGGTGCCAGTTGACAACGAAGTATTTCCTGCAGGCGAAACAACATTGACGCCAGATCAAATTTCAAGCGTGCTTACTTCGAAGCGAGTTGGTGAACTTGAACTCGATCGATTCTCACGAACGAAGTCGGTGTGGACAGGTATTGCTGCAGCAGTTGGCGAAGGACTTACGCCAGAGCAAGCGCAAATTACCGAGACCAGCATTGCTGGAGAGATACCGAGTGATATCGGTGCGTTTATGCGGCGAGTGTTTGCCGGCCCAATTCAAGTGTGGCAACTAAGCGCACAACCATTGTCTGGTGCAGATAACCCTGCAGGCCTGGACTTGTATGCACTCGACAAGTTTGAAGTGCTCATGATTTTGGCAAACGTTGCACCAAGCAGTTTGTCGTTGCCAACTGGCTCGCTTACCGTGCAAATTGATAGTTCATTCAACGACCCAAATGTCACTCGGGCAGTGGTTGAGCGTCTGAATTACATCGGTCTTTCTGTTGCCCTCATTCGTGAACTAGAAGGCGAAGTGAAGCAGCAGACGCAAATTCGGTATTCAGACCAAACCATTGTGGACGTGGGCAAAGCAGGACTCGAATCGGTATTGGGAAAGATCAAGTTCATGAAGAAAAAGCAGCCAGTACAAGGAATTAGCGCCCAAATTGTGATTGGCAAAGACTTTATGGACTTCATCACTGCTAACCCAGAACTACCAGCGACTACGGTGGCGCCAAGTGATTAAAACAATGATTGAAACCGTGGACAAAACCGATGCTGCGGTGGTTGCCGCTATCGCAGCACGCGCTGCCGATGACAAGCAGGGCAGTAACATCATCGTTCTCGATGTTGGTGACATTCTGGCGATTACGGAAATGTTCGTAGTGGTGAGTGCCAGTAACTCGCGCCAGTTGCGCACCATTGCTAATGAGATCACAGCGAAGATTCGCGAAGAGTCCGACCGTCCGTTACTCCGTAGTGAGGGCATGTCGGAACAGCAGTGGGTATTGCTGGACTACGGCGACGTGATCGTGCACATCTTTTCTGAAGAAATTCGTGAGTTCTACGAGATTGAGCGCCTGTATCAAGACGTTCCCGTAATCAACTGGCGAGCCAGCGCCTAACCAGGACCGTTTTTCGCCCCTCGCCAGGGTGTGTATTGTTTGCCAAGGGGGTATTTGTGGGGGCACATATTCCGTCGTCTATTGGCGACGTTAACGAAGCGTGGTTTAAGTCGGTTCTGGGTTGGGAAATCGATTCAATCGACTGCAACCAGATTGGTTCAGGCATTGGCGTGTCGAGCGCGCTGTATCGATGCAAACTAACGGGACCGAAATGTCCATCGTCTGTCATTGTCAAACTTCCGGCGCTCGATGAAGCAGCAGTATTTACCAGCACCATGCTTCGCATGTATATTCGCGAAGCTAATTTCTTCAATTCACTGATTAACGAAATGCCAATACATGTTCCTGTTGGCTATCTCTCGCTGATTGATGAAGAGACGAGCAAGTTCGTTGTGGTCATGGAAGACCTTGGCAACATGCGAATCATTGACCAAAACATAGGTATGACCATTGAAGACGCACGCAAGTCCGTAGACGCAGCGGCAAAATTGCATGCCAATTGGTGGGGTAAAGGTGATGCGCTTGCAGAAGCTGGCGCAACGGTAAGTCTTGGCGACCCCATTTATCCCGCCGTGTTGCCATTTGTGTTTGGTGAAGGTTGGGCGAAGTTGACTTCAGAGATGTCCTTGCCGCAAGCAATTTTGGAAATCGGTCCACACTTCAGCGAAGCGCTGCCGAAATTGTTGAGCAGCATGGTGGTTGGGCCAAACACGTTGTGTCACGGCGACTACCGAGCAGACAACCTGTTGTTCAATGAAAACAACGAACCAGTTGCAATAGATTTTCAATTGTTAGGCACTGGAACTGGCTCTTATGACATTGCATATTTTGTGACGCAAAGTCTCACGCCTGAAGTTGCGAGCAAGCACGAGCGTGATTTGTTTGATCAGTGGGTTACAGCGCTAATTGCTCACGGTGCACCTGCTGCTTTGGTGGATCGAGATGCGTTGTGGCTGCACTATCGAACTGCTGCATTGTTCTGCCTTGCGTACCCAGTAATTGCAAGCAGGGGAATGGACCTTTCAGACCCCCGCCAGCGCACGCTGATTGAAGTAATGACCAACAGGTTTGATCGCGCGGTGCGCGAGTTGAACCTTGCTGAGTTGTTGTAACTCACGCCGATCCATCTACATTCATAGACGTGGAAATCATCTTGGTTCGTCATGCGCTACCTGTGCGCATTGAATTGGAAACTGGAGTTGCCGATCCCGAATTGTCGGCAGAGGGTCATGAACAGTCCAAGAAACTCGCGGCGTATTTGGCGACCGAGCAAATTGATGCGGTGTATGTAAGCCCGCTTCGGCGTGCGCGTGAAACGGCACAGCCACTCATTGAAAAGCTTGGCATGCAGTATGAAATTTGTGAAGGCGTTGCGGAATTCGACAGAAACTCCAAGGAGTATGTTCCCGCTGAAGAATTGCGTGCAACCAACGATCCGCGTTGGCAGAAAATGATGAGGGGTGAATGGGATGAAACTGCCGATTCACCAGAAGTGTTTCGTGATCGTGTGATTGCTTCAATTAACGAACTCGTTGAACGACACCCAGGACAAAAGGTTACGGTGGTCTGCCACGGCGGCGTAGTCAATCAATATCTTGCCCATGTTCTTGGGATCGAAACTCAAATGGGCTTTTTCTACCCTCAGTACACGTCTATTCACCGCGTGGCGGCCTCGCGAACCGGGGCGAAATCAATTGTCAGTATCAACGAGGCCTCGCATCTTCGCTAAAAATTGTTTGCAAATTGTTCACCTGAATTTACTTAATTGGTTCCTCCTAGAAAACCAGTAATCCACTTGGTGGTTCTACTGTCCTCTC
>JBIKHN010000094.1:0-6433 GCA_044362135.1 Ilumatobacteraceae bacterium
CAGCGCTGCGCTGAAAATTTTCTTAGGCTTCATTTCTTCTGCAATTCGTTTTGCCAAACCAGCAAAGATTTGACCAATTTCGCTGTCTGGAGCAACAGCAGCAATTGGCCTGCCGTCGTCGCCACCTTCGCGTAATGCAGACATGAGTGGAATTTGTGCGAGCAACGGAACATTGAGTTCGTCGGCCAATGATTGCCCACCGCCACTGCCGAACAGTTCGTAACGCACGCCGTCGTCACCGGTAAACCATGACATGTTCTCGATAATTCCGCGAACAGGCAAGTTCACTTTTGTGGCCATTGCAGCCGACAACTTGGCAACCTTTTGCGCTGCTTCTTGAGGTGTCGTCACTACCAATACTTCTGCGCGTGGCAAGTACTGGCTGAGGCTCAATGCGATGTCACCAGTTCCTGGCGGCATGTCAATGAGCAAGAAGTCTGGCTCATCCCAAAACACGTCGGTAAGGAACTGTTCAAGTGCTTTGTGCAACATTGGTCCACGCCACACCACTGCTTGTCCTTCTGGAACGAAGTATCCGATGCTGATGCAACGAACGCCCCACTGCTCTGGAGGCAACAACATGTTGTCGATCACTACTGGATCGCGATCGGTGCCAAGCATGCGCGGAATTGAATAGCCGTAAATGTCGGCGTCAACGATGCCAACTTTGTATCCCTGCGCTGCAAGCGCAACCGCAAGGTTTGTAGTGACACTGGATTTTCCTACGCCACCTTTGCCTGACGACACCAGAATTGGTCGAGTCTTCGATCCAGGTTGTGCAAACGAAATTTCACGACCAGATGCGTGCCCTTGCGCTGGTTGCGAACCTGCTGTTGCGCCTGGGTCGCCGTGCAACATTTCGCGCACCTTCGCGCGCTCATCGTCAGTCATTACTCCGAAGTTCAACGCAACATCTTTCACGCCATCGAGTGCACGCAATGCGGTTCCAACACGATTTTGAATTTCATTGCGCAACGGACAGCCGGCGATGGTCAGCACCACCGTCAGACTGACGACACCGCCCTTCATCTCGACGTCGCGCACCATTCCAAGGTCGACAATGGAACGGTGTAGCTCTGGGTCCTCTACAGGGCGGAGAGCTTCGATGATCTGATCTGTTGTGGGGGTTGACATGGGGCTCCAATAATTTCCACTATGGCCATAGGTACAATACCTGTGTGTCGACTAAGTCTGCCAACCTCACCTCGGGATCCTTCACCGCGCAGGTGTCAGCAATCACCTCTGCATTTGGCGATCCAACCCGTCGCGCGGTCTACCTGTTCGCTCGTGAAAGCGAGTCAGGTGTCACTGCCGCACAAGTGGCTGAGAAATTCGAAGTTCACCCCAATGTTGCACGACATCACCTCGACAAGTTGTCCGCAGGCGGATACCTCGAAGTATCCGTTGACCGCCACGAGCGTGGTGGCGCAGGCAGACCGTCAAAGTTGTATCGCGCCGCTGCAGACACCAATCTTTCCTTTCCCGTACGTAGCGATGACTTGGTGCTCTCGCTACTCGGAAAGACTCTCGCATTGCTTCCACCAGACAAAGCAGAAGCAATGGCAGAAGAAGTTGGCCAGCAATACGGCCTAGCAATGGCAGCCGGCATGCAAGGCGATGACCTCGCTGTAGGTCACAAATCACTACGCGCCGCCATGCAAGCAGTCGCCGATGCGCTCACTGCTCATGGTTTTGCAGCACACACCGACCAACGCAACAATCAACTTCGCATTGTGAACAACCACTGCCCATTCGGCGATGTTGCAATTGAGCACCCGGTTATTTGTGCAGTAGATCGTGGAATGGTGAAAGGAATGCTCACCGCAATTTACGGTGATACTTCTCCTTTAACTTCAGCGTCGTTGCCACAAGGCGACACGTTTTGCGCCACCACTATTTAGCGTTGCTCTAGTCGCCCCAAAAGCGTTGTTCTAAAAACGGGTCACCGTACATGTGATAACCGTTTTGCTCCCAGAAACCTGGTGCATCAGTTTCGCGCAGCTCAAGACCGCGCAACCATTTCGGCGACTTCCAGAAATACAAGTTTGGAATCAGCAAACGCACCGGACCACCGTGGATGGGTTCGATGTCTTCGCCTTCGTATTCGTACACCACCATTGATTCGTCGCGCATGATGTCGGCAAGTGGAAGGTTTGCGGTGTAACCGTATTCAGCATGACCCATGACAAATGCAGCCTCAGGTTTCACGCCGGCGCGCTCAAAGAGATCGCGAACCTTTACACCACGCCACACCGTGTCGAACTTCGACCATTTCGTCACGCAGTGAATGTCGGTCGTCAGCGTTGTTGATGGCATCGACTTCAGTTCGTCAAACGTGAGCGTGAATTCGTTATTCACAGCACCAAAAACTTTCAGATTCCACTCGCCGGGTTTGTACGTTGGAACATCGCCAACATGAAGAACAGGGAAACGCTCGGTTAAATACTGTCCACTTGGCAGACGATTCCCGTCATATCCACGCTTGACAACGTCTTCTCGATTGCGATCAAAAAATCCCATAGGTACCTCGTCAATAGTTTGCCTCAATTCACCACTAGATTCAGTGTTGATGTCACTATTTTTGGTGCGCCACGCCAAGGCCGGCAAGCGAAGCCAGTGGGACGACGACGATTCGCTACGCCCACTTGTTGCTGAAGGCATTCGTCAAGCAGAGGTCATTGCAGACTCCATTGCGCCTCTTCAGCCAACCGCGTTGTTTTCAAGCCCATTTGTGCGATGCATGCAAACCCTTGAACCGCTCAGTAAAGCAACTGGACTGCACGTTGCGCCACACGACTTACTTGCAGAAGGGGTCGACTTCATTCGCACTGTTGAGTGGATGCACACGCTTGCTGACGGTGCGGTGATGTGTAGTCATGGCGATGTAATTCCGGAAGTTATTGACGCACTTGAGCGACGTGGAATGGAAGTCAGCGGTTTTCGTGAATCGCGAAAAGGATCAGTGTGGGTGCTTAATCATCTTGATGGAGAGTTCGTTGGTGGTCATGCATGGCCACCGCCACGTTTCGAATAACTCAACCAGCAAGCGCTGCGTTGACTTCATCAATAATTGAAGACACAAACCCCATCACTTCGGCGGGCGGGTTTGATGCAGCACAAATATCTAACTGTTCTTTCGCACCTATTGCATCGGCTGCTAACCGAAACCGCACAATTCCCAAGAAGCAATGTGCATCCGGGTATTGAGGGTCTACCTGAATCGCACGTTCAAGACCCTGTGTTGCAGCAGCAAGCGCAACAATCTTGATGTCGTCTGCTGCGTCGCGTGCAATCAGTGCAATTAACCACGACCGATACGTCAGCGCTTCAACATTGTCAGGGTCGAGTTTCACCACATCGTTGTACAACTCAATTGCTTTTTGCGGGTCACTGAAGTTAATGGCTCGCGCCTGAGACAACAACGACGCCGTGGAGTTTTCGATACCACCAGTGCTCGTTTGCCCAGGCAATCGCTGACCTGACTGAGTCGCCAACAACCAACCTGCCAAACACGCAAATGCAACAATCGCAAACGACACCACAATGGCTTTTGCACGAGAATTCGGTGCACGTCGATTCAGAGTTGACTGCCCTGCTTCTATTGCTTTCAACACATCGGCTGCTCGTTGTGTATAGCCAGACTTCAATGTTGCGTAGTCCTCGTCATCAATGTCGCCAGCCGACCGCTCTCGCTCAACATCGCGCAAAGAATCGAGAAGGAAGTTTCGCTCTTCTTCTAGGCGTGCCAGTTCATCTGGGTTCATTACCTACTACCGATCTTCACGAAGCGCACGTTCCACCAGTTGCGCATCTTCATCGGAAATTGAGTCGCTGCCCACCACTTTCCAGCGACGAAATGCAAAACCCAATGTTCCAACTGCACAGACAAGCACGAACACAGGAAGTATCCAGATCAATGAATCCAGCCCAGTTGAACGCGGCACCAGCAACACGCGACTTCCAAATCGAGATTCGATATAGGCGATGATTTCGTCATCCGATCGCTGACCACCAGCGATCTGCCGCGCAACCTCTGCGCGAATGGATTCGGCACCAGATGCACGAGACACAAACACGCTCTCACCCGAACACGTTGGGCATGCCAGAACTTTTGTAATGGCATCAATGCGGTCGGCCTGCGTGCGAGGGCCGGAATCTCGTGTGCTGCCAAATGCCAGCAATGCAACTGCAGAGAGGACCAACAACAACCATGTCCACTTGTTCTGAACAGATTTCGTCTTCATCACGAACCGAACTGCGCTTTCAATTGAGCAAGTTGATCATCGAGCAAACCTGGCGTGAGCATGCCAGCAATTCGTAACCGCACGAATCCATTCGGGTCAATCACCCACGTCTCCGGAACTTTCGCAACTCCGAAGGCAACGGAAATGGCTCCGTCCGTGTCCCGAACTTTTTGCCAATCTCCCCCGTTCTTTGAAAAGAATGCACGAACCGAAGCATCGTTGTCATCGTTAATCACGGTGTAGATCTCTGCGGGGTTTGTCGCTTGTAATTCGCGTTCGTTAAACGCAACGAGTTCTGGATGCTCTGCAATACATGGCACGCACGTTGAGTTAAAGAAGTTGAAAATCACCCAACTTCCCTTTCTGTTCGCCAGCACAAACTCTTCATCATCCACCGTTGTCGAAATAACAGATGGTGCTGGTTGACCAAGCAAAGGAGAATCCGCGTCATCTGCCGTGTTCGGCTCTGCGGTTACCAGCACCCAGAGGAATGCAACCATCAACGCGCCAACAACCGACGCGATAACTGGTGCAACTTTCTTGCGGGAATAACTGGTTTCGTTCACGGCATTACCAAGAGATCGGCTGCAAAGTCATCTTCAGAAGTTGGCGATGTTGGTTTCCGACGGCGACGCCCAGGGAACGCGGCAAGCACAGTTCCAAGCGCCATGAGGCCACCACCGATCCAGAGCCACAACAGCAACGGCTTAATGAACACTTTGATTCGAGCTTTGTTTTCATCTTGTCGAACAGGAGGCTCAAGCGTGAGATAGATGTCGTAAGCAAATCCTGTTTTTACTGAAGGAGTTCCAACATTCATTCCTTGCAGGACGTACTTCGTAATTGCCGGCGCATACGCCTTTCCGCCGTCAATCTTTACTAGTGCTTTCACCGCAGTTGCGCGATCGGTCTTCACTTCAACCACATCAACTAGTTCAAATGAGTGACCGCTAAATGTTGCAACCTTGCCGGCTTCCAAATTCAATTCTTGACTGTGAGTGAAGCTATTTGATGCGGCAAGCGCAACGGCGATGATGATGACTCCAAGGTGCACGATCATTCCACCGTTTGCTCTACCAACTAATCCGCGTAGACCCTGCCTGCGCGTGGCTAACACCACTTGGCGCAATGCCGAACCAGCAGCAAACCCACCAAGCCCAAACGTCAGCAGCGGTGCTAGCCCTGTTGCACCAACCCACACACTCCCCGCGAGTGCAATAACACCGCACCACGCTGGCCAGAACAGTCGCTTCGACAACAGTTCCTGCGATGCCTTGCGCCACGGCAACACAGGAGCGATCGCCATGATGGTGAGCATGGTGATACCGATTGGAATAGTGAGCTGGTCGAAGAACGGTTCACCAACAACGATGGTTCGAGATTGCAATGCTTCGACAACAAGCGGGAACACCGTTCCGAGCAACACCACGAAAGCAAAAACTGCAAACAATACGTTGTTCGCAAGGAACGCACCTTCGCGAGACAACGGCGAGTCAATACTTCCCGGCGAATGCAATCGATCTCCGCGCCAACCAATGAGCCCAACAGAAACAACGACAATCACCGCAAAGAACGCGAGCAACCACGGACCAATTGCACTTTGACTAAACGCATGCACGCTATTGACTACGCCAGAACGCGTAAGGAATGTTCCAAGAATGGTGAGACTAAACGTTGCCACAAGAAGCGAAAGATTCCACACGCGCAACATGCCGCGACGCTCTTGCACCAACACAGAGTGAATGTATGCAGTCGCCGTAATCCATGGCAGTAACGAAGCGTTTTCAACTGGGTCCCACGCCCATACGCCGCTCCATCCCAACACTTCATAACTCCACCACGAACCAAGAATGATGCCAATGGTGAGGAATCCCCATGCGAACAATGTCCATCGCCGTGTTGCGAGCAACCAACCTTCACCCAATCGCCCAGTGATGAGGGCCGCAATGGCAAATGCGAACGGGACGGTCATTCCTACGTAACCCAAATACAACAGCGGTGGGTGGAACATGACGAGCAAGTGATTCTGCAACAACGGGTTCGGACCAGGTCCGTCAAGCACGCCTTCAGGACCAACTGCAAATGGGTTTGCTGGACCAAACGAGAGCAGGAAGAAAAACAACGAGACGATGAACATGACGCCAAGTGCGTACCGCGACAACACATCGTCCATCTTTTTGCGCAACCAA
>JBIKHN010000016.1:0-17902 GCA_044362135.1 Ilumatobacteraceae bacterium
CAATTCGGCACTTGGCTGAACCATTCTCTCGGTAACTTCATGACTTCACGATCAGTCACCGTCGCTGCAATTCAAATGTCAATGGCAACTGATGTTGCTACCAATGTTGCTACCGCGGAACGATTGGTTCGTACTGCAGCTAAGTCTGGCGCTCAAGTCATTTTGATTCCAGAGTTGTTTGAAGGTCACTATTTTTGCAAAGACCAATTGGTCAGTGAACTTTCACGAGCATTGCCCATTGAAGGTCATCCAACGATTGCGCATTTTCAACACGTTGCAAAAGAACTTGGCGTCGTGTTGCCAATCAGTGTGTACGAACGGGCAAACAATGCGCTGTTCAACACGGTTGCGATGGTTGACGCTGATGGCTCAATGCTTGGCATCTATCGCAAGAGCCACATTCCAGACGGGCCTGGTTACACCGAGAAGTATTACTTCAGTCCGGGTGACACCGGGTTCCGTGTGTGGAATACGCGGTTCGGAAACATTGGCGTCGGTATTTGTTGGGACCAATGGTTTCCAGAAGGTGCACGTGCAATGGCGTTGTTAGGTGCAGAGATGTTGTTGTATCCAACAGCAATTGGCAGTGAGCCACCGAACCCAACATGGGATTCATCTATGCATTGGCAGCGCGTGATGCAAGGGCACGCAGGCGCGAACCTTGTGCCGGTTATTGCAGCCAACCGCACTGGTCGTGAAGTCGGAGTAAACACTGAAATTACGTTTTACGGTTCATCGTTTATTGCAGATGCAACTGGCGCAAAGGTTGCTGAAGCAAATCGTGAAGAAGAGACGGTGCTCACTGCAACGTTTAACCTCGATGAAATTCAAGCAATGCGCTCAAGCTGGGGATTGTTCCGCGATCGCCGCCCGGAGCTATATGTCCCTTTGCTGACGCTGGATGGCGGAGTTGAAGAAAGCCTCGGAGACGATTTTTCGTGAAAATGCCTGGCGAATTCGCCCCTCATGAGCGAACCGTCATTTGTTGGCCATCTCGACATGATCTCTATGGCGATCACATTGGTGACGCCCGATTAGCCCACGCAGCATTGGCAAAAACCATTTCCGGGTTCGAACCGGTGACCATGATTGCTAATGCGCAAGACGCAGAACGCGCTCGTTTGCTGTGCGGAGATGCAGTTGAAGTGGTTGAACTTCCCTTAGACGATTCGTGGTTTCGTGACACCGGCCCTATCTATGTGTTTGATGGCGACAAGCGAATTGCCGGCAACTGGGTGTTTAACGGCTGGGGTAACAAGTTTGTTCCATTCGACAAGGACGCGGCGCTCGCACATTCTTTTGCGGAGCTCATGGGTCACGAAGTGCGCAACATCGACATGGTGTTTGAAGGTGGTTCGATCACTGTTGATGGAACTGGTTTGCTTGCCACAACCGAGCAGTGTTTGTTGAATCCAAACCGCAACCCAGACCTGTCGCGCGAACAAATTGCCGCCACCATGAAACACGAACTTGGTGCAACAGAAGTGATGTGGTTGCCACACGGCTTGTCGCTTGACGACGATACCGACGGCCACGTCGACAACGTCGCGTGCTTCACTGCGCCAAAGACATTGGTCATACAGGGATGCGATGACAAATCAGTAAGTGACTTCGATCGACTTGCGCAAAACCGTCGTGTTGCAGAAACATTTGATGTAACCATTCGTGAAGTGCCGGTGCTTCCACGTATTGATGTGCACGGGGTAACGGTGCAGGTTCCGTACCTCAACTTTTATTTAGTAAACGGCGCGGTCATTGTGCCTGTGTGTGGTCATGCTGCAGACGGCGACATGTTGGCGCTGATTGCTGAATTTGTTCCCGATAGGCAAGTAGTTGGCCTGGACGTTGGAGCCATTCTTGCTTTTGGTGGCGGTGGAATTCACTGCATCACGCAGCAAATTCCAGCGCTCTAATTACACGATCAAACAGGTGCGTCCATGTGGCGCAGTGGAGTGACTTGTTGTGGCAAGTTGTCCCACATGTCAGCAAGCAAACTCTCGCGCATGGCTTTTGATTTCGGGTCGCTCCATAGGTTCACATGCTGTAGTGGGTCGTGCGTGAGGTCGTAGAGCTCACCTTCGCCGGCTTCATTCATCGTGCCCGGTAATGCAGCAGTGCACACCCAGTTGTCACGACAGATCGTGCGTAGGTGCACAATTTTCCCGAACAACACGCTGTCCCATTCGGTCAGTACACGCTCGTGTCCAAGTGTTGTTGCATCGTTATCGGTGTGGGGCAATCGCGGTGCCTCTACATAACTTGGCTGTTCGAGTCCAGCAATGTGAGCAAACGTTGCAGCAAGGGAAACAAGGCCTACAGGTGTGCTGACGCGGGCTGGTTCAATATTGGAACTTGGGGCTGGTCGCCAAATGAGTGGCAAGCGCATGAGCGCATCCACGTGGTACGGACCTTTGAATAGGAAGCCAAAATCGCCCTGAAACTCGCCGTGATCGGTGGTGTACAACACGTCAAGGTCGTTGCCCCAACCGCGGGACTCAATTGCTTTCATGACCGAGCCAATGGCTTCATCAATGAGTTCGTTTTCCACGTGTGTGTAAGCGTTTACTTCGCGCACCTGGTCGGCGGTCAGCGTTGCAGGTACCCATTTGGCTGGAGCCTCGTAGTTAGAAACAAAGGTGCCGTCGTACCAACCGCGCCACTGCCGCAATTTGGAATTGATAATTTTTTCACGCTTTTCCGCATCGGCAATGTAACCCTCTGGCAACTCAAGATCTTTCCAATTCACACGGTGCATTTCAGATGCAGGTGGATCCCATGGGTGATGCGGGTCGGGAAAGCTCATCCAGCAGAACCAATCACGATCATCGGGAAGTGATTGCAACCATGCGATCGTTCGCTGAGCAACCCAATCGGTGTGATACCACTCGCGCGGAATTGCATTGACTTTTATCTGTGGCGCGTTGGTATCGCCGCCACCTTCGGCATTCACTTGCAGTTCCCGATCGAGCACGTTGTAGAAGCTGCCAGTTGCTTCTGGGTGATTTTCGCGAACCCATTGTGAGTAGTGCAACTGTCCGACAGCCCCGTGTGTTGCAAGTTCCATGTGGTCAAATCCGCGATGCGGGTCGTTCGGATTGTTGGTGTTGACTCTTTCGGCGCCTAAACGATTTTCGGTAAAGCGCAGAAACGGATCAAGTAGGGGTTCGAAGTGTGCTTTACCAATAAGTGCAGTTGCGTATCCAGCACCACGCAAGTCGGCAGCAATACTCGGCGCGTCTTCGGGAAGCGGAACGCCATTCATCCACACACCGTGAGTGCTGACATGTTGACCAGTGAGCATGGTGCTGCGAGATGGCATGCACACCACGTTTTGTGGATGCGCGCGATCAAAGGTGATGCCGGCGCGGCTGAGTGCGTCAAGCACTGGTGTGCGCGCAATAGTGCCACCGTTGCAACCCAGTGCGTCGTAACGCTGCTGGTCAGAAGTAATGAAGAGAATTTTGCGACCCATTATCTACCGTCAAACATTTCTTTTACTTTGGCAATTCCAATAGAAGCTGCTCCCGCAATAGGAAGCGCCAGCACTTCGGGTTCCATGTCGGTGGAGTACATGAGCATGCAGCGATTCGGACCATCTGCAATGACATCAACCGTTCCCAGGTGGAAGGTAATGAATGGGTTGTTTACGATTTTGTATTGGAAACGTCGCAGATCGTGGTCAAGAGTGATGATGTCTTCTTCAAAGACAATTCCACCGGCCAGGGTGATCCAACGCTTATTTCCCTCAACTCGGGTGCTGGTGATGGGGAACCACTCGTGCAACTTTTCGGGTTGGCCAACAAAGCCCCACACGGTGTCGGCGCTGCAGTTGATGAAGTCGCTACGACGGATAGAACCCATGAGTTAAAACTAACGGTCAGCCTTGCCGAAAATGGAACTACAGCGAGGTGATTTTCGGATGCAGCCTGGCGGCAATAAGCAGATGCTGAGTACAGATGTAACCCATTCAAGTGGTGATAGCAACACATAAGCCGACTATGCATTCGGTAACATTCATTAATGCCCTTGTTTCTGACTCAAAATCAATTTTGCAGTTCCATCCAAGGATTTGAACCGTCGTGATGAACGAGAAGGATCCTCGTCGAACATGGGTTGTGATGCCTGCATATAACGCAGAGCAAACTTTGGAGCGAACTTTTTTTGACATTCCTGAGCGGTTGCGTCATCAGGTACTGCTTGTCGATGACTGCTCAACTGATCGGACTGTTGAGGTTGCGCGAGCGCTCGGTTTGGAAGTGATCCAGCACGAGCGCAACCTGGGGTATGGAGGCAACCAAAAGACGTGCTATCGCGCAGCTCTCGATCGTGGTGCAGATGTCGTGGTCATGTTGCATCCTGACTTCCAATATGACGCACGGGTCGTTGAGTTGATGGCCGAATTGATTTACTTGGGAACTGTTGACTTTGTTCTTGGAAATCGAATTCGAACAAGGGCGGAAGCGTTGTCTGGTGGAATGCCGAAGTGGAAATACTTTACTAATCGCACGTCCACATTTGCCGAGAATCTCATTCTTGGCCAAACAATCGGAGACTTCCACAGCGGACTGCGTGCGTATTCACGTGAATTGCTCTTAAGAATTCCATTCCAGAAGAACTCAGACGATTTCTCTTTTGATCAGGAGATGATTGTTCAAGCCGTCTCGTTCAAATTCCGTATCGGTGATATTCCTGTTCCCGTTCGTTACATGGATGAGGCGTCGTCGATCAACCTTAAACGATCAATCAAATATGGCTTTGGTGGTCTTGGAGCAATTGCTGCGCAAAGACTTCACCGCATGAAATTGCGACACGATCCGCGGTTTGTTGCTAATCAGTATTTTGGCGATGAAGCGGGCTGAGTTGAACACGACCGAGAGGTATCCAAGGAAGTGGGGGACTCGCTCTAGTCATCACCTAGTGCTTTCCCTTATCGGCGCGGGCGAAGGAAGGCGCGCACTCGACGTTGGGTGCGCACAAGGCCACCTTCTTGGGGAATTGGTAATTCAGGGTTGGGAATGCATTGGAATAGATTCCGATGCTGCAGATGTCGCAACTTGCATTGGTCGCGGTCTCGACGCAGTTGAACTTGATATCTCCACCGATCTTCCAGCGAGCCTGGGATCCTTTGACCTCGTGGTCTTTGCGGATGTGCTGGAGCACCTGCCGGATCCAATTCGTGTATTGCGCAATGTTCATTCACTACTGAATCCCGGTGCAAGGGTTGTGATTTCGGTCCCCAATATTGCTCATCTGTCGGTGAGAGCCCAATTACTCTTCGGACGATTTCAGTACTCAGATCGCGGAATTCTGGATCGTACTCATCTTCGATTTTTCACGCGAAGAACGATTAAGGAGCTTTTGACTGACACTGGCTTCAGCATTCATCAAACAACTGCTTCAGCCGTTCCCCTTGAACTGGTATGGCCCGCTCTGACGAAGTCGATGTTTGGACGAGTGGTTCTTGCATTGAATAACCGCTTACCCTCTCTTTGGGCCAGTGGTTTTGCTTACCAACACATCGTGGTTGCTTCGTCGAACAATGAGTCTTAGACAATGCACACTCCTCAACTGTTTACTGACCCATTCGCTGCGCGTCTAATCTTGACTCTGTGATTTCGTTGAAAGTTTCCGAATCTTCAGGCTGCAGATCTTTTGTTGGATTTCCGTGGCTAATAGCGTTTCTCACTTACACAATCTCGTGGGGTTGGTCACTGATTCGCCCAAACACTCTCTACTGGGACGATTGGGCATATATCTACGATCGACCGAAAAGTTACCTTAACGAAATCTTTCTCAAAACAGGTTTGCCACCTTGGCGAGCACTAGTAGACCAAGAGCTCCTGGGGGTTGGATACTGGACGATTCGTTGGCTGACATTCATCATGTTTTTTGCTGCAGGACTGTTTTTGTTCGAGATCCTAAAAAAGATTCCAATATTTTCATTAGCTCAGCGTCAAAGTATTGTCTTGCTCTTCTTAGTACTCCCACTAAACCACGCACGTGTTCCGTTGGTCATGTTTGGCTACACAACGTCGTACTTCCTCTTCTTTCTAGCGTGGATGATCCTGATTAAACGCTCAAGCTGGCTTTCTTTTCTTTCTGCCTGTGTTTGTTTCATGTGGTCTTTCATGACACATTCGTTCTTGATTTTCACTCTGCTTCCGATTCTTCACTTTGCATATCTGCATCGCGAGCAGCTCATTTGTAAAAAACCAAGTAGCAAAACACTTACTCAGTTCATCTTGCTGGTCGGATCACCAGTGCTCTATTCCGTTCTGCGATCTTTGTATTGGCAACCTGCGCCAGAATATCTCTGGTATCACACCGTGTACCTTCGTGCAGTCCTTGTTGCTTCAGTTTTTTTCCTACCGTTTATAGTCTCGTCAATCGGAATTATTTTGTGGGTTCGTAGCGGGAAGAGAGTCTCTTCAAAAGTGCTGATGATTACCGCAGGTTTTTTAGCTTTCGCGGTTGCTGCGTTCCCATACCTGTCTTCAGGGAATTTGGATTCACGAATGACATTCTTTTTCTGGGAGCTTGATTTGTCGTCCAGACACCAGTTACTAATGCCACTTGGGGCATCTGCAATAACTGTCGCAATCGTTTATTTCATTTCCGAAAACAAGTCGAAACCTATTCTTGCATTGATAACAGCAGTCATGATCTCGCTAAACGTTTTTTGGGGAATCGGTACTTATGTGGATTCGCTTAAAAAAGTTGAACTAGAAAATTTACTCTCTATTGAGCTTGCCAGTGATGAATCCTCAAGCTTCGTATTTGTGGACGAAACGCGACGCTTCAACTTTCGAGAAAGCGCGTATCGCTTGTATGAGTTCGCCGGACATCTGTCGAATGCAGGAAAGAATCCTGTCCCTGAAGTGAAATACGAATGTGAGGATGGGTCGAATCAAACCCAAGTCGTGATTTCATCGGATAAGGGTTTAATTGAAGCATTCTTTTCACAAGATTTAGGTCTTCGTCTAGAAATTGGGCCATGTAAAACCAGTTGATTGACGTTCCCCCTAATTGGACGGGGATTCTTCATATCTCTCGTGACATCTGCGGCGACACTCGGCAGAGTAACGAGGATCTGCAGTCTTTCAGTATAAATCTGTTGGAGGAAAGTCAATTTAGACAGCGAATTTGATAACCGCTGTGTATGTGAGCGACTCCAAAGCCCTCGATGTTTTTGTACGGGAGGAAAGGAGCCGCCAGGAGGCAAGCACTAAAGTCTTAGAAGTATGAAGTTGAATTACCGTCCAGAAATTGACGGCCTCAGAGCAGTTGCTGTTCTTTCAGTGATTCTCTATCACGCAGAATTTGATTTATTCGGTGGTGGATTTGTTGGTGTTGATGTATTTTTCGTGATCAGCGGATATTTGATTACATCAATCATCGTTAATGAGTTGCAAGAAGGCAAATTCTCACTTGTGAATTTCTATGAGAGGCGCATTAGGAGAATTTTTCCCGCACTATTCGTGGTGATTTTGTCCTGCATGGTATTAGCCTGGCTTTGGTTTTTGCCGAGTGACTTTAAGGATTACGCTCAAAGTCAAGTCGCCGTATCAATGTTTGCATCAAACCTTTTGTTTTGGCGTCAAAGCGGATATTTTGATTCTGCAAACGAGTTAAAACCACTACTTCATACTTGGAGTCTGGCAGTCGAAGAACAGTTCTACTTGTTTTATCCAGTTGGCTTACTTTTAGTTTTTCGATGTTTCAAACGCTGGATGTCACCCGTTATTGTTTTTGTTGCTTTTCTGAGCTTTGGTTTTGCACAGTGGGCGTCTTATAGTAGACCAGCCCTCGCTTTCTATTTTTTGCCAGCGCGCATTTGGGAATTGCTATTCGGCGCCCTAGTGGCAATTGTCTTGATTAATCGTCAAGAAAAGAGAACTCATCATGTTCTGAGAGAAATCTGTGCATGCTTGGGTCTCTTTCTAATTGCTTACTCTGTCTTTGCTTTTGAAAGTTCTACGCCATTTCCAGGCATGTTTGCTTTAGTACCAACTGTTGGTGCTGCACTAATAATCATGTTCGGCGAGAGAGATACGTTTATAGGACGACTGCTCAGCTTCAAAACTCTGGTCGGAATTGGACTTGCAAGTTATAGCGCCTACCTTTGGCATCAGCCTGTTTTTGCGTTTGCGAGATACCAAGGTTTTCAAACTCAGTTGTCATACATGCCCATTTTGCTTTTGGCGATTACGTTTGGCCTTGCTTATTTATCGTGGAAATATATTGAAACTCCCTTTCGAATTCGTCGTTCTTTAGCGAGAGGGAAGGTTTTCATCCTTGGTGCCATGCTCTCTGTGCTGTTGATAGCAACAGGTCTACAGATAAACGCTTCAAACGGAATTGAGAGTCGTTTCAAGACCAATCTGATTGGAGATGTTGGACAATTAGATTTTCATAGGTATCTAACTGACAATTTTTTTAATTGTGAACCTAAGTCAGTTGCCGCCGAAGCCCTAAGTTGGGAAGGCTATCTAAGATGCAAGCAGTCAAAAGCAGGAGTACCAGACGTCGTTCTTCTTGGGGACAGCCATGCCGAACATTTGTTCATCGGACTCGCCGAGGCCAGACCTGATTTAAATGTTGCGTTCTATATATCGGTCGGCGCACCATTGACAGAAAATGATAATTTCGCAGCTATTTTTGAGGAACTCTTAAGTAACCGAAAATCTCAGCACGTAGTTATTGCGCTTGCATACCGCTTGCAAATTTCATCTGACAACCAAAATGAAGTTTTAAAAGCGCTTGAATTAACGATTGATAGATTGCAAAATTCTAAAAAAACTGTTTCACTTCTTGGTGATGTACCCATCTTTCCTGTTAGTTCAGAGTTTTGTAAGTTCGGACATCGAAAAGCGAAAAATTTGGATCTTTGTAACGTCACTGTCAATCAGGTGACTGAACAAAGAAGTAATTTTTTGACGGAAATTCAAGACTTAAGTAAAAGACAAAACATTGAGTATTTCGAGATTGATCAACCACTTTGTGACGTGAAAAAGTGTGGAATGATCAAGGATGGTCAGGTTCTTTACAGAGACGACAATCATCTCAACATATTGGGAAGCAAACTCGTTGGTGGTTATGTTGCTAGTTTGATTAATTTTTGACGCCTATATGTTTCCATCAAAATTTGACGTCATTGAAGTGAATTTGACATGGTTTTCCAAGCTGCCTCGATCATGCCTTGGGTTTTTTTCGGCTCAAAGTTAGGTTTGAACTAAGTGTTTCGTGTCGGAAAAACTCTGGGTCATCGTGCTTAGATGGCGTATCAACAAGCGAATTTCCTATCACCATCAGACGATGGCGATGACACGTGGTTACGAAATAGGGCCGATTCGCCAGTTGATCTCGGTTTGATTGTGTTCGGCAAGAGCACGATTGGCCTGGGAAAAAGGGCGAGAACCAAAGAATCCGCGATGTGCAGAGAGCGGAGATGGATGCACAGAAGTGATCACCGTGTGCTGTTGGCCAATGAGTGACGTTTTCTTTCCAGCGTGTGCACCCCACAACACAAAGACGATGTGTTGCTGTTGCGAACCGAGGTACGAAATGATGGCATCGGTAAACGTTTCCCATCCGTGTCCAGAGTGCGAACCTGCCTGACCCTCGCGAACGGTGAGCGTTGAATTGAGCAAGAGCACGCCTTGCTTTGCCCACGCTTCGAGGTTTCCGTGCGATGGAAGAGGAATATCAAGATCTGTGCTCAGTTCGGCAAAAATATTGCGTAGTGATGGCGGAATGCGTGTTCTATGTTGAACAGAAAAACTCAAACCGTGCGCTTGCCCAGCGCCGTGATACGGATCTTGACCGACGATCACTACACGAGCGTCATGTGGTGCAGTGAGTTGCAGTGCAGTAAACACATTGTCTTCGGATGGGAAAACATTGAACTCATAGCGCTCGCGTGAGACAAATTCGCCGAGCTGTGCGAAGTATGCCTGAGTAGTTTCGTTGCGCAGCACTTCGCGCCACGATTCTGGAACGTTCATCCGCCAAATGCGCGGTACACGCGTTCAAATGGTCCGATACCAAATTTGCGAAAGTACAGCGAAGCAATCGGAACTGCGGTGAGATAAAAAGCAAGGCTGAGTACGAGCGCTGTGTCGAGCCCAGTTGGTCTTACCCAGTCCAGCCAGTTCACAACGAGGTTGAAGATAAATACATGTGCGAGATAGATCGACAAAGTCAATTGTCCAGTGCGCGCAAGAAATGCAACTGCTTGATGATCTTCCCGTGAATCGGTAATGAGAGAAACAATGCAGAAGGCGAGCAAAGCAACAGCCAAAGTGGCTGTGACATGCAGTACGGCATGATCGTGATTGTTTGTGGAGAGCACCCGCTGGAGCACATAGTCGGTTCGCATCGCTAATGAATCGGGCATGGCGAATGTGCGAATGAAATAGGTGACCAGCAACGTGGCACCGGACCACGCCATGATCTGCTTGCGCAACTGTGCTAGGCGTTGAAGGTTTCTTCCCAAGATTATTCCTGCGCAGATAAATGTGATCCACGGGAAAACGGGATGTGTGTAATCAAAGAAAGTCCGGATCAATAGATTGCGCGGTGAGTTTGGAGTGGGCGATAGCCACTGAGTGAAGTCGCCTTCAAAAGACCGATATCCACGCCAGCCAGTAAGCCCTGTAGAAACCAGAATAGAAATGGCCGCAACGGCAATAAGACCGCGGTTAGACCAGGTGCAAATCACGGCTGCAATCAGAAAAAATGCACCGTAATAGAACAAAATGGTTCCTGGCCAGATCCATTGCACGGCTGCCCCAACTGCATACAGAAACAAACCTCGACGCGCCAGTTTCATTTGTGCTGCTCGAATGAGCGTTGCATTTCCTGAACGCATCGCCGACTGAACTAGCAAAGCAATTCCCATTCCTGCAACGAGTACAAATGTTGCAGCAAAGCGAGTGGTCAGAATTCCTGAGAGTGGATTAAAGATGCGTTCGGCAAATGAGGGACGCGCAGGATAGAACGCCGCACTCGTATTGAGGTATGCGTGGTAGTTCATCACCACGACGCCAACGAGAGCAATGGCGCGTGTGACGTCCAAGCTCGATATTCGAGATGGACGAATGTCGGTGACGTTTATTCCCACGAAATGGTGTCAGCGCTCACGCGGGTGAGTGGTTGTTGGACGTCAACACTTTCGCCAACGCGTGGAACGGGTTGACCAACAGAAACAAACAGCATGCTGCTGTGCATGTATGGAGGTTCGACGAGTGCAACACGTTGTTGCGCAAAATGGAACGGACTTCCTACTCCAACGATTTCACTCACTCCATGTGCTGAGCCTGCTCCAACAATCACAATGTGTCCGCTTCCAGGGAGTACGGTCGATCGGTAGCCAGCTGTTCCACCATCAACGGCGTGAACATCAAGTACCTCAGCAGTCAGTTTCATCATTGACTTGTCGCCCAACCACAAGGCTGTGCCCATACGTGAAACAAATGTGCGGTTCGGGAACTGTGAGTGCAGCGCACCAATTTGCCCAGCAGTGACGTGGCTTACGTACACCGGAAGATTGTCGTGTAACAATTCCATCCAGCAAGACACTTCACCACTGCGATCTTGGTTGTCGTTGTTGAGAGGAGGATGTATAGACCAACCGACAACATTGAGTGATGCAGTGGTGCACGCGGACTGCAGTGCAGCAAGTTCGTTGCCGGCAACGCCAAAGCGTTGCATGGTGGACTGCAACTTAATGAGCACACTGCCTTGCCAATTGTGGGAACGAAGTGCTGCAACATGGTCAAGTGATCCAACAGTGAGCACAGCATGTGCTGGAAGCGAACTCGGCAGATGTGTGCCAGCGGGCGTGAGTACAACAGGGGTGAGTGATGAGGGAACATCGGTGGCTTCGTAAACAGTTCCCACTGCAACGTGATCGGCAAGGTGTGCTGCTTGTTCAAACAGAATCGGTCGGCCAAATCCGTATCCGTTTCCCTTCACCACGGGTAATACGGTTCCGTGCTGGGATGCAGTGAGTCGAATGTGGTCTAGCCATGCCTGGCGATTCACAGAGAGGCGCAAAGTCATTGGCAATGACGGTATCTGACTGTTTTCGGGCATGGTGGCGCCGTCTTTAAAAGCCGACTTGTTAAGTCAACAATTGACCTTTAGGCTTTTGGAATGGCGAAAATCTTGAGTTTCCCAAACCCTGTTAACGAAACCTCGGCGCGCATTGTTGCTGGTGGTGCCGTGATTATGGGAATTGCCTATGCAGTCACCGGTAACGGCTGGATCCTCGTTGCATTGACGTATGGATTCATCGCGCGGGTACTCAGCGGTCCAATATTTAGCCCGCTTGGTCGCATTGCAACGCAGGTGATTACACCGCGGCTGACTTTTAAGCATCGACTTGTACCTGGCCCACCAAAGCGTTTTGCACAAGGTGTTGGTGCAGCATTCTCCATTACCGCATCGGTGTTGTACCTCGCAGGTGCGTATGGCGCTTCCCAAGTTGTCATTGCAGCTTTGGTTATCGCAGCGTTTCTTGAGAGCGCGTTTGCCGTGTGCCTCGGTTGCATTGCGTTTGGTTACCTCATGAAGTTTGGAGTCATTCCACAAAGTGTGTGTGAGGAATGCAATAACTTCACGCCTCGCTCGACGTCGACCTCTTCACTGTAGGAATGAGCGGCGCGGCATTCCGCGTTGCAATGACGCTTTTCCACACTCCTGCGCCGTAGGAGGCGTTGTCCAACATTTTTAATAATGCGAACCGCACAACATCAAGATGCGGACGTTTCGTCCACCATTCGTATACGGCTGGAGCAAGCGCAGCGGCAGTAAATATCAATCGGAGTCGCCGCGAAAATATCGCAAGCACGAGTGCAATTGGCCACCACACACGACTGATTGCGTGAGCAACTGATAGACCACTTTTCGCCGTTCCCTGAACTGAGATACTGATGCTTTCGCTATTCAGTTGTGGAAACTTGCGAAGCTTCTTCGCGGTCGATGCTCCGGCAACAATCGCAACACCAAGCGCTACAAACGGCATGCCAACAAGAACGAATAACCATGTTGACGCCTGCCATACGTTGAGTTTGACGGGGGCAAGCTTTCCTTCGTGGCGTATTGCCAATAGTGCTGCCGACTCTCCATACGACATGCGTTGTTGTATGAACTGCTGCAACCTTGCACGTGGCACATGTGAGCACACTGCTTGTGGCTGGTAGCGACAACTCCAGCCTGCATTGTTCAAGCGCCACACCAGGTCGACGTCTTCTCCCGATCGAAGTGATTCATCGAAACAAGACACCGACTGCAATGCTGTGGTGCGACAGAGCCACATTGCAGATGGCACGTAGCTCACTCGCGTTCCAGCACGAACACGAGCTTCTGCGTCTCCCATGTCGAGCACGCTGGCGGCGACTTCGTATTCGCCAACGATGTTTGCCGTTGCGCGCGACTTCACCCGAGGTGCAACAAGGGCAACCTTGTCGTTTGCAAAATAGGGCAGAAGTTGAGAAATGGTGTTGCCAGAAATGGTTACGTCCACATCAATGCAGGCAATGAATTCGGTTTGAATGATCGCAATTCCCGCATTTCGCGCGGCAGCAGGACCGCTGTTTGTGTCAAGACGAATGACGCGAGTTTCGCCAAGATCGGGAAGCGGATGTGGTGAACAGTCATCAATAACAACAGTGCTGTGTAGAGACGAGCACGATGCGACAAGCGACTTCAGTGTCTGTGCTTCCTGTGCGGTTTGAATAAACGCGGGAATTACTGCGGTAACGGTGTTGAGAGAAAAACGCGACTTGTCGTTGTCACTTGGAATGGGGTGAATTGCTCCAGCGTTCAGTAATCGCTCGGTCAATGGTTCGTGCCCGTGAGGCAAAGGTTGTGCCCGCTCTATGCATTCTGCAATTGTCTGCCCCGATTGAGAAAGTGAGAACAGCGTAAGTGGAGAACCTGCGAGCACGACATTGCCGTGTTCCGGTCGCCGCCACGAACTATCAGCAATGAAGCGAACGTCGCTGGTCATGCACGGCTCCATTGCTTCTGTGCACTGAGAATGAATGTGTGCAGGTTGACGCTCAGTTCTGCGAGCAACTCAATTCCATGTTGCGTCGTTGCGCTTCGAGCATCGCCAAGAATGCCATTTGTGCTCACCGCTTGCACGCCATGAGTTTGTAGATCACGTTGTATTTCGCTCATCGGTTGCACGTTGCCAACATCAATCTTGTCGACGCGAACCAAGTTTGGATTAATGGCCAACATGAGTGATGTCTCGGTGTGGCCTGCATGCGCGTCTGCGCCAGGAATGTGTGGCCACCAGCTGGCAATGTTGCGTTGCTCCGAGTTCAACATGGCAGTGGATCGTTGTACTGCTTCGAAATTTCCGCCGTGGCCATGAACCAAAATGACTCCTGTTGCCCAGTCGCATGAGCGAACGAGTTCCACAATCATTGTTGCAAAGGCTTCGGTTCCTATGGAAAGAGTTCCAGGGAACCCTGCATGTTCACCGCTTGCTGTTATTGAAAGAGGTGGAGCAACAACAACATTGTCCATGCCTGTTGTTGCCTGAGCGCAGAGATGAGATGCAATCTGGGTATCGGTGTCGAGTGGCAGATGCGGGCCATGTTGTTCAAACGAGCCAACAGGAATTACCACGCACGCATTGCGGGAAACTTCTGGCCACGTTGGCGAACTGGGCATGCCTTATTGTGACTTGCGTTTTTTCAAAATGAAACGCACGAGCTCAATAAAGGCGGTGACTCCGATAGCGCAACCAAAGGCGAAAAGGAACGCCAGCGTGTGGTTGTCCTCGAAGGTCTTTCCACCAATAAAACCGAGCAAAGATGCATACGTTGACCAGATGCTCGCTGCCGCGATGATCCAGCCAGTGAACCACTTACGTTCTTGCTTTGTAATGCCACAGGCCAAAGTCAAAATTGTTCGTCCGCCCGGAATAAAACGCGCAGTGATAAGCAATAGACCCCCACGTTCATGAATCTGATGAATCACGCTCGCAAGTCGGTGCTTACCCTTTTCGGTTCGTTCGTAGCGACGGGTTATTGAGTCACTTGCTCGTCGTCCAAGAAAGTACGACAGGTGGTCACCAATGAATGCTCCGCTAAATGCACAAGCCATAACAAGGCCCAGTGAAAGTGATCCAGACCCTGCACTTACACCACCGATAATGACCAAAGTTTCGCTGGGCACGATTGGGATAACGGAGTCAAGTATCGCAATGACAAGAATAATGACGTAAAACCAATACGAGTCTGAAAAATCCTTCAGCCCGTTAAAGAAGTCAGTAATGAACGAAACCATGTCAATGGGTGCGCGAGAAAATTACGCGGCGAGTTCCTCGTTGGCGCGCATGCGTCGAATGTTTGGCATGTGGCGAATGATGATCATGCCAACAAGTCCGAGCACTGCAACAATTTGCCAGGATTGAGGTTCACCGAAACCAACAGTGGCAATGACATACACAGGAACAGCAATGGTGATGGCGAGTGAAGCAACTGCCGACTTACCAGTGAGTTTGCGAATGACGAACCATGACGTGCAGAGCACAGCGCTCATGACTGGGTACAGCACGAACATCGTTCCGCCACCAGTTGCCACACCTTTGCCTCCGTGGAAGCCGCGAGTGACAGGGAACGTGTGTCCGAGCACGGCAGCGTAAGCACACGCATAGGCAAGATAGGAAACATTCAGATTGTCGCCATATGTATGTGTCAAGTAGTACGCAATGCCAACCGAAGCCGAACCTTTTAATACGTCGGCTACGAATACGACGAGGCCGTACTTCCAACCGAGTAGACGAACCACATTTGATGTGCCCGGGTTACCAGAACCTTCGGCAGTGACGTCTACACCGCCGCGCTTAGCAACGATGAGTGCGCTTGGAATGGTTCCCAAAAAATACGACACGATGATTGCACCTGCGACATAGATCGGTTCAACGCCGTTCAGTGAAAAGTCCATTACTTGTTTCCCCCAGCTGTTACCGAAACTTTACGCGAATGGTCCATGCTGGGTTTTGGAATGAGGGTTACGGTTGCGCTCTTGAGCAGCGATTCGCCTGCGCCTATTACACATTCTGGGTCTGGTCCATCGAGTGGTAAACCAGTAAAGAATTTTGCAGCCATGCAACCGCCCTGGCACGAGTCGTAGTTTCCGCACGATGTGCAAGCGCCCTCAGACTCTGGTTCGCGCAGCGAGAGAAAAAGATCACTGTTGCGCCATACGTGAGCGAAGCCACCTTCGTCATGCACTGAACCAGCTTTGAACTGATCGTGAATGACGAATGGGCAGGCGTACACATCGCCAATTGGATCAATCAGGCAAACCACACGTCCGGCGCCACACAAGTTCAATCCAGGAAGTGATTCACCAAATGCATTGAGATGGAAGAACGAGTCTCCGGTGAGCACGTTGTCGCCGTGCGCAATGAGCCAGTCATAGATCTGGCGCTGTTGCGCTTGGGTTGGATGCAGTTCATTCCATGTGTCTGCACCGCGACCCGCAGGACGCAAGCGAGTGATGCGAAGTTGCGCACCGTAGCTGTCGGCAAGTCGCTTGAATGCATCAAGTTGATCAACGTTGTGTCGAGTCATGACAACAGAAATTTTGAACGGACCAAAGTTGGCATCCCGTAAAAAGTTCATTGCAGCAATGGATGTGTCGAATGAACCTTCACCACGCACCGCGTCGTTGGTCGCACGGTCTACGCCGTCCATACTGATTTGAATATCGAGGTAGTTCATTGAGGCAAGGCGCTGCGCATTTTCTGCAGTGATGTATGTGCCGTTAGTTGAAAACTTGACGCCAATGTTGTTGTGTTCGGCATGTTCAAGAATCTCGAAGAAGTCTTTACGAATCATTGGCTCGCCACCGCCAATGTTGATGTAGAACACCTGCAAGTCACGCAATTGATCAAGCACGTTCTTCACTTGATCGGTATCAAGTTCGCGTGGGTCACGGCGACCGCTGCTGGACAAACAATGGATGCATTGCAAGTTGCATGCGTAGGTAAGTTCCCACGTCAAACAAATTGGTGCGTCGAGTCCGCCTTTGAGTTGTGTAGATAAGTTACTGACGGACACGAATGATCTCCGATGTTTCAAGCGAACTGAGTGCGCTGACAAATGAATTCCAACGCTCTGGTGCAACGTTGTGCGCAACCAAAGTGTCGGCCAGAGTGTCGTGTGCTGCAACATCGCGAAGCACCGCCACAACGTCTGGGTGTTTTAAGAAAACAAGTTTACGATTGCCGTAGTGGTAGGCCAGTGCGCCAAAGGGTTCTGGGCGTAGTGCAACTTGAGGATGCAACTCACACGCTGAATCCAGGGTGACGGTCATCGTGAAGCGACTGCTGGTTAGTACACGCCACACATGCCGTCGATGGAAATTTCCTCAACGAGGAGTTCTTCAACGATGTGCGGTGTGGTGGTTGCCGAGGAAACGCTGTCGTGGCTTGCAGTCTGGGCCTGGGCGGTATCTACGGCTATAGGTGCTGTGGTGTCCATCACCGTCCACAGTACTCATGCGACGGGCTCGGGGTAGCGTCAGCGCCAATGGCTAGGCAACAATAGAGCCAGTATCTCGCTGGCGCACCCTGCGCCTGGCGACAGTGACGAGGGGGTCAGTGTGAAGACGAAGGCAGCTGTGTTGTGGGAGTTGAACGCTCCTTGGACAATTGAAGAAATTGAACTTGATGCGCCAGGTCCAAACGAAGTGTTGGTGAAGTTGGCCGCTTCTGGCATGTGCCACAGCGATGAGCACTTGGTGACGGGTGACTTGCCATTTGAGTTACCAATCATCGGCGGCCACGAAGGTGCTGGCGTTGTGCAACAAGTTGGATCGAACGTCAGTTGGTTAGCACCTGGAGATCACGTGGTGTTCGGATTCATTCCGTCAT
>JBIKHN010000017.1:0-17554 GCA_044362135.1 Ilumatobacteraceae bacterium
CGGGAATGTTCGGGCACGCCATCGGCAAGTCCATCGGTATGGGATATGTTGAAAATCATCATGGCTTGGTCGATAAGGCCTTTGTCATGGATGGAACATACGAAATTGAAGTTGCGGGCGAGCGGTTTGCGGCAGAGGCGCAACTCGATCCGTTTTATGATCCAAAGAGTGAACGCGTAAAGGCATAAAGGAGAAAGAACATGACTGAATCAACTAATGCTCGACGCGGGGGTCGCGCTGCACGTAATGCATTGCGCGCAGCACCGCTAACCGATGACATCAAGCCAGTACGTCCGGGTATGCCGGGTGGTCGCTACAAGCCACTCACCGATGCCGAAGTGCTGAAGATTCACGAAGCGGCTATCAATGTTCTGGAGAACATCGGCATCGCTGACGCCATTCCATCAACGCTTGAGTACCTTTTGCCCAAGGGTTGCAAGCTCGACGACAACGGTCGCTTGTTGTTCCCACGTTCACTCATCGAGCACACGCTTGAAATCGCTGGACGTAATTTCCCTCTGTATGCCCAAGACCCGCAATACGACATGGAGCCGTGGGGCACCAACACGTATTTCGGTACGGCAGGCGCCGCTGTGTACATTGCCGACTACGAAACAGGCGAGTACCGCGAGTCGGTGTCGCAAGATGCGTACGACATTGCTCGCATTGTCGACAAGATGGAGCACCTGCACTTTTACCAACGAGCAGTAGTGCCACGCGATATTCCAGAAGCATCAGCAATGGATATCAATACGTGTTATCTCAGCGTGAGTGGAACCACCAAGCACGTAGGTACTTCGTGGGTGCATCCAGATCACCTTGAAGCATCGCTCAAGATGTTGCATGAAATTGCAGGTGGCGAAGACAAGTGGCGCGCACGCCCATTCGTTAGCCAGTCCAACTGTTTCGTAGTTCCACCACTCAAGTTTGCAAGCGATGCATGTAAGTGCCTCGAAGTTGCAGTGCACGGTGGAATGCCAGTGTTGTTGCTGTCGGCTGGTCAGGCCGGTGCAACAGCACCTGCAGCAATTGCTGGTGCTTTGGTGCAGCAAGTTGCTGAGTGCCTTGCAGGCCTTGCATACGTCAACGCAATCAAGCCAGGCGCCCCAGCAATCTTTGGTTTGTGGTGCTTCGTTTCCGACTTGCGTTCAGGCGCAATGTCGGGTGGCAGCCCAGAGCAGGTGTTGTTGTCGGCAGCAAGTGCGCAGATGGCTCACTTCTACAACCTTACGGGTGGAACATCATCGGGAATTTCCGATGCGAAGTTCCCGGACGCTCAATCGGGTTCAGAAAAAGGCATTAATCACGCACTCGTTGGTAACGCCGGCATGAACCTCATTTATGAGGCAGCAGGCATGCACGGAAGTTTGTTGGGCTACTCGTTAGAGGGAGTCGTGCTCGACAACGACACCATTGGTTCAGTGCAACGCACTATCAAGGGAATCGAAATCACCGACGAATCGTTGTCTATTGAAACCATGCGCGCACAGTGCATTGGCGGCCCTGGTCACTATTTGGGTGCCGAGCAAACGCTGCGAATCATGCAGAGCGAATATCTGTATCCAGCAATTGGAGACCGTCTCAGTTCAAAAGAGTGGAAAGAAGTGGGCAAGCCTGAGATTTACCATGTCGCTCACAAGAAGGTTCGCGAAATTTTGGACAATCATTACCCAGACCACATTTCTGAGTCAATGGATGCAAACATTCGTTCTTACTTAGACATTCGTCTTCCACGCGAAAAAATGGTTAATCCCAACCTCATTATTGCTTAGCGATTTTCGCCAGCAAGTGAAGGTACGGGCTGATTGCCGTTCCTAATATTCCCGATACACCAGATGGAGTGTCGAGACAGCCTCCTCCACCAGAAGAGATGGCAATGAGCTTCTCAACTCCATTGATGGTGGCGAACCAGGGGCCACCAGAGTCTCCTGCGCACAGAGATTCTGCTGCCGTGTCACGTGTAGACAACGTGTTTACTTCTGACGCATGGTGGTCCTCGCCGTACCTGCTTGCGCCCGTGATGTTTGCAGCCAAACGAAGCAGATGTGGACTTCCATCAATGGTGTCGGCACCTTGCAATCCATATCCCAAGTGGGTGATGGACTTTTGTGTGGCCTTCAATTGGGCAATTTCTTTAATACTCGCAATTGGAAATGACTGACTAGAGATTTTGCGGTCAAGAATGATGAATGCAATGTCGTTTTGTTGCGAAGCCATATCGCCAATTTCCGGGTTCCATGAATTGGTGTATCCAGAGGGCATGATCACCTGTACCACTCGTGCTCGAGTCGACAACACATCGGTGTAGATAGACACCCCTGGTCTGCTTACAGCAAGTTCAGTTGGCAAGAATTGAAGTGCATTGGCTACGCCATTTTCTGCAGCGACGCAATGCGCTGCAGTTGCCACAACTTTTGGTCTGATTACTACCGCAGAGCATCTCGGCATACGAGGGTTTTGGCGAACGATAAGCGCAACTACGCGCTTGTCACCAAGTGCGCTATCGCCACCAGATACCGCGTGAGCCGTTGCGGTGGGTATCGAACATGCAACCGCAGAAGCAATGGCACATACTCGCAATATGACTTGAAGTCGTGGAAGCAAGGGATCGCCAAACTGATCAAACCCCGCTTAACTTTGACCGTAGTGCGTTACCCCCTACGTAAGGGTGGATGCTTCGTTAACGACGTGCGGTAACTGCGTTCGATGAAGAAGAGAGTGCGCTGCTTCCAATTGCATTGCGCGCCAGCACCTTAAACGTGTAAGAGCCACCAGCAGTGAGTCCGGTGACTGTCGCAGATACTGCAGTTGCACCATTCACGGTTACCGATTGCGCAGCCGTTCCTGAACCATTCAGATACGCCGTGACCACATGGCTAGTGATCGCACTTCCACCATTTGATCCGAGAGTCCAACGAACCGTTGCAGTCCTGCGGGCGTTTGCTGTTGCGGTGCCAATTGTTGGTGCTGCAGGCGCAACAGGAATCGTCACGGTTACTGGCGTAGAAGTAGCGCCGTCTCCCACCAGGCTGACCGCACGAATTGAAACTGAATATGTTGTGCCGTTGGTGAGACCTGTGATGACAATTGGTGATGCTGTGGTGCCTGTTTGGCGTGTTGCCCAGGTTGCACCACCATTGACGGAGTATTTGTAGCTAGTTATTGGGCTTGTTCCAGCAGCACCGGCAGTGAATCTGACAGAAAGTTGACCAGAACCTGGGGTGATGGTGATGCCGGTTGGTGCACTCGGAGCAACTGGTGTTACCGGAGGCGGTGCAACGATCGGACCACCGAGAGGGTCGAGGTACAGCAAATAATTTGGCGAACCTGTTCCCGCCGAGGTCACCACGTTTGGCGTTGCAGAAGTGCGCAACATGGAAGCGATTTGTGCGGGGGTTGACGTTGGGAAGCGACCAAACAACACTGCAGCAACTCCTGCAACGTGGGGAGCCGCCATTGAGGTTCCTGAAATGGTGTTCGTGGCTGTTGAACTGCCAATCCAGGATGAGGTAATGGCAGAACCCGGTGCAAAAATGTCGAGGCAGGTGCCGGTGTTTGAAAAGGAAGACCTTGCATCTGTAATGGTTGTGGAACCAACAGTAATCGCGTTAGCGGCACGCGCTGGCGAGGAATTACAAGCATTGGCGTTACTGTTTCCAGCTGCAACAGCCATTACTACACCATCGTTGATCACGTTCTGCACTGCTGCATCAAGTGCGGCACTGGCACCACCACCAAGGCTCATGTTTGCGACAGCTGGCGTGCCTGCCGTGTGGTGGCCAACAATCCAGTCAAGTCCTGCAATCACGCCAGAAATTAGTCCTGAGCCAAAGCAATCAAGAACACGAACCGGAAAGAGCGTCGCCGACTTAGCAATTCCATACGTTGTTCCTGCGGTGGTTCCAGCAACGTGTGTTCCGTGACCATCACAGTCGTTCGTACCATTTCCATCGTTAACTGAGGAGAATCCCACACCCATTCGTCCTGTGAATTCGGAGTGTGCTGAGTAAATACCAGTGTCCACGATGTACACGTCGACGTTGGCGCCCTTTGCTGATGCAGTAAATGTTGAATCCAATGGCAACGCACGTTGATCAGTGCGGTCAAGTCCCCATGAAGGGCTTGGGTTCTGCGTATCAAGTGCGTACACCGGTTGATCAAGTTCAACAAAGAGGACTTTCGGGTTTTTGCGAATGCGTGTTGCTTCAGAGTGTTTAACTTTCACACTGAGGGCATTGAGGGCACGCGAAAAACGCCTCTCGGTGCGCCCACCCGATTTTGAGATTTCCGCTTCTTCGCTGTCAAGGTCATCTGAAGACCTCATCACCACGATGTAGGAGCCTTCAGACTCGTCTTGGTCTGCGCTAGCCATGCTTGCTACGGGAAGTGATGCGAACAACGTTGCCGTGAGGGCAGATACAAGAAATCGTTTCATCTTGCCAACGCTAATGAGCGATCGGTTTGGTTATCTAATAATCGGGCGAGGGGTTTCCCTCAATTATTTTGCTAGACCTCGGAAAATAAGAGTCGCGCGCACGCGCGGGTTCTCAATCTTTGATGTGCCGACTAGTCCATATTTTGAATAGATCGAACTCAGTACTCGTTCAACAGTTTTTTCTGATGCAAATATTTCCCCTGCAATAACTGCGTTCGACATCCCTTCAGCAACACGCTCCATCACTGATCGTTCCTGGTCTGTGAGTGACAGGTTTTGACCTGCACGAGTGAACATGGTTTTTAAGCTTGGATCAACCATCACGAGTCCGCTTTGGACCGCAGAAATTGCTTGACGAAGATTTGCTAATCCGTTCGAGTTCTTCAACAAGAATGCCCAGCTGCCGTTGAGTCGTGATGACAAACGATCAAACAGGTCTGAAGTCGGTCTGCCAGAAATAACCACGAGACCTTGGCTGGAATTATTCAATTCTAGGGCCTTAAACGATGCTTCAAGTCCGTCGCCATCTGGCAACACGATGTCGGCAATGATTACGTTTGCTCTGCTAACCGACGTATTGCTTCCGGCGTTGAATGCCTTAATGGATCGGAAACTGTCAAGCAATTCAATATCTGGTTGAGCACTTAACCATTCTGAGAGTAAGCCACGAAGCAAGTCTTCGTCTTCGAGTAGAACTGTCTTGATCACATCAGTTGTTGTTGGCATGACTTTTGTCCTTTGTAAGTGCGGCTATTGCAGTTTCAATTTCGAACGGTTTTTTAAGTACGATGTCGGAGGAATTCGCAGTGATGGTTGGAAGCAATGAAGAGTATCCAGTCATATACACGATATTGATGTTGGGCAACATGTCCCGTAATTCACGAGCCACGTCTGTACCGTCTTCATTACCCAGACGAATGTCAATGAGGGCAGCATGAGGTTTGAAAAGCTCTGCCTTTCTCAAAGCTTCCTTTTTTGTTTGGGCCATTTGAGTCAAAAAACCCTTTAGTTCGAGGATGGTGCTCAAACCGGCAGCCAAGTCTGATTCATCGTCAACTACCAAAATTCGGAGAGGTTCTGCGTGTCGCTCCATTGACTGTAAAGGGTCGGGCATGAGCAACGAATGAACTTCATTTGCATTTATGGAAGACAGCGACTGGCTGATGACGGCAAGTCGGCGCATGTCAAGGCCAATGTTGCGTAAACGGTTGAAAGAGCTTGAAAGAGCTTCCTTTACATTGAGTCCATGAACTACTGATAACGACTCAATTTCGGTCTCTAAAATTGCAAGAGAGTTGTTGATGTCATGGGCAACCTTTGCTGCCAGTTCTCGCTCCACAACTTGGGCCTTTGCGTCAATAAACGACTGATAGTGATAATCATCGATGTTCACGTCGTAGTTCGTGAACACCAATGCCGCGCGATGTCTGGTTTGCCCATCGGCATCAATAATGTCGCGCGCCCGGTACCACCCAGAGAAGATTGCTCCATTGTCTTGGCGTTTAAACGTTGCAAACGCTTCATCGGGCAAATGGATATCTGGACCACCGAAGGGTGAGGAGCGAATTGATTCGGCAAGGACTATGTTGGTGTCAAGGGGACCAATAATGTCCCACAATGTTGTGGATCCAACGAATTCAGGACCGGCTCCAAATGCGTCGAAGGCGTGTTGGTTGGCATACACAATGACTTGATCGGATACGCGCCAGACTGCAAAAGCAACAGGAAACTGATCCAGGCTTTGTGCGGCAACGTCCACCATGTTTAGAGTAGTCAGCGCTTGTATGTACAAGAACTGTCCCTTAGATATAAATTGGAAAATCGTCTTATGAATAGGGGTAACCCTTGTTGCAATGTTTATACACGCCGAAATGGTCTCTAATCCCTTAGTGTTAACGGGGGAAAAACTTTTTACTTGACCTATTTATGGACATTTCACCCAAAACTAGCGTCATGGTCGTTGAAAACGACGATGACTTTCGTGAGTTGCTGGATGGCATCTTTGAACGGTCTGATTTATTCGATTTGGTCGGCTCGTTTAGCTCAATTGAGGAATTTGGAGTTGCACTTTTTCAACATAAGCCTATTGCAGCGTGGCTTCCGGAGTTGATGGTGGTCGATGTGATGTCCAGTGAAGACCCTCGATCAGAGAGTTCGGGTTTTGTGAGCGCACTGCGTTTTGAGGGATTGAGCTTCGCAACCCTTTTTGTGTCGTCAATGGATTTCGGAGCTTTGATTCGGGTGCTGCGTAAGTCGCATCCAATTGGCTGGGCAGCGTTACAAAAAACCTCTCGGCTCACCGAACAAGACATCATTGAATCGGCATTGGCCGTGTGTAGGGAAATGAACAGTAAATGACCCGCTCGTTCTATTTGCTCCGAAGGCTCAGGAGTGACCGCACTTACGTGTATCGTGCTTCCGTTTTTGTTGCTTTCGTCTCGTTGCAACTGTTTACGACGCTCGTGCTTCATTTTCATGAAGACGGACAATTGCGGTATCTGGAAATTGTAAATCTTGTTGTTGGAATTGCAATTGCATGCATCTTTGTCGTCGGTGCCATTGATTTATCAAAACGAAATATTCATTTTGAAGAATTAAAAGATAGAAGCCTTGAAATAGAGTCAAAGTTTGCGAATAGTCAAGATCTGTTATTCCGAATTGATAGTGAAACACGCCAAGAGGTGGGTGCTTGGCTACATGGTACTTTGCAGCCTCAACTCACACGGTTAGCAAGAGACCTGCGCGTGGCAAAGGGTGACGACAACGATTCATTCGCTGAGCGGATTGATGAACTCAGTGAAAAATACGTACGTACCTATTCACACGACCTTTATCCTCCGTCGCTCATCGTGTCATTAGAAGTTGGCCTCGAGACACTTTTGGATGGACGCGCTGAGCTCGTTCTTGATCAGCAATTAACCAACAAATCAAACATTGGATTCTCAATCTTGTCGCAAAAGTCAGAGATGCGGCAGTCGGATCGTCCGCTCAGATTGAATCTCGGCAGAGAACGCGCGTACGCGTCCTATCGAATTATTGAAGAAGCTGTTGCAAATGCAGAAAAGAAGTCAAATGCATTGCGAATTGTGGTCAAGGTTCGTATTGAAGGCGCAAACCTTCGATTGTCAGTGCACGACAATGGAGCTCCAATTCCAGAAAACGCAAATCCAGGTTTAGGTCATTCAATTATTGATGCGTTAGTCCAGAAGTTCAAGGGAAGCTGGTCCATCGAAAACGTTTCTGATGGTGTGGAGTTGACTGCTCTCATTCCATATACGCCAGTCACTACCGCTGAAATACTGCACCGTAGATTTCAGAAGGTGGGGATTAAGTGAGTGACATCGCCAATCGTGTCCGGCATGACAACACCGTTCGTGCCGAAGTTTCTGACGTACTGACTGCGTTTTTAGATGCAGTTTCTGCAGATGAAATTGCATCAGCAATCGCTCGATCGGTGTGCAGCCTCGCACGGGCGCGCAGCGTTGTGTACATTTCCGCAATTGAGGGGACTAGTGAGTCAAGCCGACTTGCTATAGGCACATATGGGTCTAGCTCAATGCTCATAGATTATGAATATTGGCGGGCGACCGCCAGAGAAGGTATGAGCTTTGGCACCTTTAGGGCAGTCGCCGAATCGTTCGGGTGGAAAGATCTCGATACAGAGTTCGTGCTTGATTCGGAAGAAAAAATCAGTGAGGGCTCAAAGCTTTACTGCAGAAAACTTGCCGATGAATTCGGTATTTTCCATGGCTATCTTTGCATTGAGAGTTCCTTCAATCCGTTTGACTACGCAGGCTTTGACGATGCCCTATTCGTACTGTCTGTTGGTGGGCTTCGCTTTTTCCAGGCTCAGGGAGAATATGGCTCGCAGTCAGTAATTTTGCAAAAATTGATCCACGACATCAACGGCTCATTATCTGTTATTGGTCTTCAGTCCGAACTATTGAGACTGAAATCAAATATAGAGAATCATTTTGTTGAAGCTCAGCAAAGAATTAAATCTGCTTTGGAAAAGGCCGATGCGAGTGTGAGAAGTTTGAACGAGTTTTCACACCTCTTCTATCCTGAAAGCGCACACGGATCCGGTTATGTCTCGTCTGCGCTTCCGGGAGTTGCTTTGAGCGCCGCTTTTTCATCACTCACATTAAATGCTGACCAGCTATCAAGAATTCATGTGAATAGTGCAATTCCTGAGTACGAGCGAGTGCATGTTAAAGGCATAGCTCTGTATTGGATCTACCGCGCCCTAATCAATGCGTGGGTGCATCCATTTTTAGGATTTGAAACTGGGGAGGTCGAGGTGTTTGTTGACCTGAAGAAGACCGGATGTGATCCTGGTTCCATTGACTTAACTTTCAGCAGCGAGTTAATGCTTGAGCGGGATATCTGGTTAGACATGGATCAAGTTCCAGATTATGGAGCGATGCCAAACGTGGTGATGTTGATGCCACCTATTGTCACTTTGGAAAAGATGGTCAACCTGTTTGGTGGTCATTTGACTGTGGAGAAAACAGATTCAACAAGGTCGATTACCATTGGCTTTCCCTGCTTTACAGAGTGAAAACCCGTTACTGCGAGAAGTAACTGGTGGCCTGAGGCTGACGTGCCGACATGGGAATGACATCAAGTGTTCCCGAACCACTGCCCGACCATTGCATGACCGTGTTTCCGCTTGCATCTATTGAGGTGTAACTCCACGAGTTTTTAACCGTGTTGATCAACACCTTCTGCGTGACAAGTGGAGTATTGCTGTCGTAAACATCGACGGTCACAACGTTGCCGTTTTGTGTCTGCTTAATTGGAAGCAAAGTATGTCCAAGACCCTGGTAGTACAGACCGAGAGTGCTTGATGAATTGTTGGCGATGCCACTTGTAATGAGTGGAAGCAGCTCGGTTGGTGTGAGTTGCTTGGTGCTTTCGCTTGCTTGGGTGACTGATGGGAGAATTTGGCTTGCCCACCAATACAAGATGTTGGCGTCAACTTCTTGTTTGCTGAGACCCGAAGCCTGCTTGCCGTTCCCAAACATGCTGCTTGCGAGAACCACCATGCCTTCACAACGTCCAAAAGCAATGGTGTCGGCGAACAGGCGGCTGAACTCTTTTGCTTTTGGAAAAGGGATGCACGAACGATCGGTACCAGTTGATTGGCAAACTGACTGTTCGCCGAATAGTTGAATAAGCAGTGAAAGACTGGTTTCCTCTGAGAGCGAACCACCTTGCCAGTTGGCAAAAGAGAAACCATGAGCGACTGGGGTGAAGCCAGAAGTGGAGACCACTCGCGGTGAGCGAGTTGATTTATTAGCAGGCTGATTCTTCGCCACTGGCTTTGGCTGAGCACGTGTAGGCGATGCGCTACTTGCTAGAACAGGGGACGAAAGACCGAGAACAAGAGTTGAAGCAATGATCGCAATTCGCTTTTTCATGGGTCATCCCTTCACCGTTTAAATGTTAACCCTTATTAAATCAGAGATAACACACAAATCACATTGTTAACCATCGGTAATGTGTTGTGCCACAGAGAGATCGGCTTAATTGCCAAACACTTGAGAAGGTTAAGGGGTAACCCTATTTCCAATTAAGACCCAAGAGAGATATGGGTTTGTCCAAGTTGTGGTCAATCCATTAAACAACTCTGATGGATGACATGAGTGAACTTTTCGATGTGGAAGTGGAAGTAGAAGAGCAGCATCAGCGCAAAGGTGCCTTTGTGTGGTTTCGCGGAAAGTTTTCAGGAGCCAAAGCGTTTGCCGTTGGCTTAGGTGCAATTGTTGCGCTTTCTGCTCCGATTGCGTTGTTTGCTATTCGAAATAGTTCGCCGGCAGCCAGCGTTGATTCCACCGCGTTAGTTGACGACAATGTGACGACTACGTCTGGAGTTGAAGAGTCAACGAGTAGCAGCGTTCCTACTACTGGTAAGAAGTCAAGTAGCAACGAAAAGCGCGAGCTTGTTCTTCCCACACGTGGTGTTGCGATAGGAATAACAACAGCCACAACAACAACAACAACAATCGCAACGAACGAGTCTTCAACTTCCACAGTTGCCCCTCCTGCGCCACCGATCGTGCTCACTCCTCCAACGACAATTGCTGCTGGATCAGTCGTGCGGACACTGGCCTTTGGTGTGACTACACCAGCACTCAAGACCTATGGAGATGTGGCGTTCACGGTTTCTCTGGCAACGCCATCAGTTGGCGGTGGAGAAGTCACTTATTCAACATCCAATACAGCGGTTTGTGTAGTTGATGCCTTGAGCGGTGAAGTTTCCGTTGTAGGAGCTGGCGGATGCGAGATTTCGGCGACAGTGCCTGTGAATGGAATCTATGCCTCGGCAACAACCTCAACCAATATTTCAGTGACGGTGAATAAGGCGTCGCTGATCATTACCGCATCGTCTGCATCAGTTGCTTTTTCACCACGGCGTTATGAGGTGACTGCTTCCTATACGGGTTTTGTAAATGGCGAAGATTCAAGTGTTTTCACCAGTATTCCAAGATGTGTGGTTGTGAAGCCAAGCGATTATGAGACTTCCTCAAATGATCGACGCACATACGCCACATCGTGCAACGGTGCTACAGCGTTGAATTATGACATTTCATATGTTGGCGGTGTTCTTTCAATTTCAAAAAGGAAGTAGTTGCCCCAATTTGTGAGTGCCCATCGCATTCCTGCCACTGGTGGGGTGACTTCCCATATTCGGCGCCAAGACTGAGTTGGCTTATTGGGATATCGCCCCGCTGAAATAGGATGCGGGTATGGCAAATGCATGGTTTGAAACGGTCGCCGAGGCTCAGCGCAGGGCGCAAAAGCGCTTGCCGAAGTCGGTGTATGGCGCACTCGTTGCAGGTTCGGAAAAGGGCCTGTCTTCGCGCGACAACTTAGATTCATTTGACCAGCTGGGGTTTGCTCCACACATTGCAGGCCTCTCTGGTCGGCGCGACATGGCGGTGAGCGTGATGGGCCAGCAGTTGTCAATGCCGGTCATTATCTCTCCAACTGGTGTTCAAGCGGTCCATCCTGAGGGTGAAGTTGCCATTGGTCGTGCAGCGCAAAATCGGGGCATTCCTATGGGTCTCAGTTCGTTCGCCAGCAAGTCGGTTGAAGAAGTTGCTGCGGTAAATACGCAAACGTTGTTTCAGATGTATTGGTGTGGCGACAAAGACACATTGGTGCAACGCATGGAGCGCGCTCGTGCCGCTGGTGCAACAGGTCTCATTGTCACTCTTGACTGGTCGTTCTCAAACGGTCGCGACTGGGGAAGCCCATGGATTCCCGAAAAGATCAACTTAAAAGCAATGCTCAAGCTTGCACCCGAAGTGTTGGTGAAGCCCGAGTGGTTGTGGTCGTTTGCAAAGACTGGTCGCATTCCCGATCTCACTGCACCGAACATGCAAAAGCCTGGCGAAGATGCACCAACTTTTTTTGGCGCGTATTACGAATGGATGCAAACAACACTTCCAACGTGGGAAGACATTGCGTGGTTACGCCAACAGTGGGGTGGTCCATTCATGGTGAAGGGTGTGAGTCGCATTGATGATGCAAAGCGTGTGGTTGACCTTGGAGCAACAGCTCTCTCGGTGTCGAACCATGGTGGAAACAATTTGGATGGAACACCCGCGCCAATTCGTGCGCTTCCAGCTATCGCTGATGCAGTCGGATCACAGATTGATGTATTGCTCGACGGCGGAGTGCGACGTGGAAGTGACGTGGTGAAAGCAATGGCACTCGGCGCTCGCGCTGTGATGATTGGTCGCGCATATTTATGGGGCCTTGCAGCAAATGGTCAAGCAGGAGTAGAAAATGTGCTCGATGTTATTCGTGGTGGCATTGACTCTGCGTTGTTAGGTCTAGGCAAGTCACATGTCAACGAACTCACGCGCGACGATGTTGTTGCACCACCAGATTTCTTCCGCAAACTAGGCGCGTAAGCGCAGATACAGAGGCGAAAATGGCCCGTCGATCAAGAAGTTTCGAACCAAACGCCTCAAAGTCGATAACTCTGCCTAGTGGACAAATTGCCCACGAATTGCATGTTGAGCAGTCGCGTCGTTTGGCTCGAACGTTTAGTGAAGTTTGCTCAGGCGTGTGGTGCTTTGTCGGTAATGGATTATCAAACCAATCGTTCATTGATGCCCCAGAAGGAATTATCGCAATAGATACGGGTGAATCTATTGAAGAAATGAATGAGGCACTTGCAGAATTACGCAAAGTGTCGACGCGTCCAATTGTCGCGGTGTTGTATACCCACTTTCATTACGTGGACGGGACCAAGGCAGTGGTCGCCGAAAATGATGGCAAGGAAGTTCCTATTTGGGGACACGAAAAGATTGCCGAAAACCGTCGCCGAACTGCGAGTGAAATCGCACCGACGTATGGTCGTGGCTTGGTGGAGCAATTTGCCATGCAACTTCCAGAAGACGGCGAGGATGGTCGAGTCAATGTTGGCCTTGGCCACTTTTATCGCAACCCAAAGCACGCTCCATTCACACCTGGCTATATTGAGCCAACGCACACATTCGGCGCCGCGGCAAAAATCAATGTTGCTGGCTTAGATATTGAAGTAACGCACGCACCATCGGACGCAGATGATTCGGTGACCTACTGGATTCCATCGCTTGGTGTCGCCGTGAACAACTTGGTATGGCCAGTGCTGTTTAACATCTTCGCCATTCGTGGCGAGGAATACCGAGATCCACGCGGGTTGTTGCGTGGAATTGATCACCTGCTTTCACTGAACGCGCAACATTTGGTGGGCGCACATGGACCACACATTTCTGGTGCGCAAGAAATTGCTACTCGAGTGACGAAGTATCGAGACTCCATTCAGTTCATGTGGGATCAAACCGTTCGGGCAACCAACGCTGGCATGACCAGCACAGAAATTGCAGAGTCAGTTGACTTGCCAGAATCATTTGATGGTGATTACCTGACATCCGAGTTGTACGGAGTGATGGAGCATCACGTTCGCCAGATACGTACGGGGCTATTCGGATTCTTTGATGGCGATGAAGCCAACTTGTTTCCTACAGCACCACGTGAACGCACAGCAAAACTCATCGCGGGGTTCGGCGGCAGGGAAGCAGTGCGTAAACAAGTCTCGGATGCTCTTGCACAAGACGACGTGCGATGGGCGCTTGAACTTGGATCGTGGTTGGTGCGTAGCGATGGCGTAGAAGATGCAGATCGAGAATTGCTTGCCAAAGCTTTGCGCACGGTTGCTCAGCGAACGAGCGCCGCAAACATTCGCAACTGGTGCCTCACGCGTGCGCGAGTGCTGGAGGGAACGGCAAACGTTGCTCGCCTAAAGAACGTGCATTTGAGGAAGCCAACGCTGCTCGGTGCGGGTTATGAAAAATCAGTGCACATTCTGCGTGTGCTGCTTGTTCCTGAACGCGTAGGCGAAACCAATATTCGCTTGAAGTTTGAACTCGATGGAAACGTCACTGGCTTGCACATTCGTAATTTTGTGGCGGTTCCAAACTCGGGCGATATTGCGGATGCAACAGTTACCACTTCTCTGGACACATGGACAAATGTGCTTTCGGGTGCAACCACGTTGAGCGAGGCACTTGCCGAAGGATCTGTGACCATCACGGGTAATGCGGATGATGCTGTTGGTGCATTGCGGTGCTTCGATGTGAAAGGTCTCGCCTCGTAATGACGAAGAAATTGCCGAACGCAACACCAGCGTTTACGGGCAATGTAGAACGCCTCATCGCACAGTCAACACCTCGCAAACTTACGCGTCAGAACGCTCCCGTTGGTGCGCCAAACATTGTGCTCATTTTGCTCGACGATGTTGGCTTCGGGTCATTTGGAACATTTGGTGGCCCAGTACCTACACCAACACTTGATCGCATTGCCAACATTGGACTTCGCTACAACCAGTTCCACACCACAGCGTTGTGCTCACCAACGCGAGCAGCCATGCTCACTGGTCGCAATCACCACGCAGTGCACATGGGCGGCATTACGGAAATTGCGAACTCATTTCCTGGTTATGACAGTGCAATTCCACCAGAGGCAGCAACTATGGCGCAGGTGTTGCGCATGTCGGGTTACGCAACATCGGTGTTTGGTAAGTGGCACCTTGCGCCTTCGTGGGAGCAAAGCCCAGCAGGGCCATTTGATCGTTGGCCAACAGGTCTTGGCTTCGACAAGTTCTACGGAATTATTGGTGCAGAGTCTTCGCAATGGGAACCTCCTGTTTACGACCAGACCACGCCAATTTCTCCACATGTTGGCAACCCGGGCTATCACCTCACCGAAGACTTGGCAGATCAGACCATTGCTTGGATTGAGCGTCAGCAAGTGTCGCGACCGAGTCAACCTTTCTTTACGTATTTTTCAACTCCTGCATTGCACGCGCCACATCATGTTGCGCGCGAATGGATTGACAAGTTCACAGGTCAATTTGATGGCGGCTGGGACGTATTGCGCGAAGAGATTTACGAGCGTCAACTGAAGCTCGGAGTCATTCCGCCAAATACCGCGCTCACAAAACGACCGGAACAAGTTCCTGCATGGAGCGATTATCCGGAGCGTTACCGACCAGTTGCTACGCGACTGATGGAAACCTTCGCGGGGTTCCTTGCGCACACCGATGCTCAAGTGGGGCGAGTGATTGATGCACTAGAGCGACTGAACATCATGGACAACACGCTGGTGGTGTACATCACGGGTGATAACGGTGCTTCTGCTGAGGGAACCATTCACGGAGCGTGGAGCGCTCCATCGTTTCAAAACGGAGTACCAGAAGACCCCGAGTGGCTGCTTGAGCACATGGATGACTTCGGTACAGCAAAGTGTGAAAACCACTTCAATGTTGGTTGGGCCTGGGCGCTTGATTCGCCATTCCAATGGATGAAGCAAGTTGCGTCCCACTTTGGCGGAACTCGCAATGCAATGGCGCTCAGTTGGCCGAAGAAGATTCGTGATGCTGGTGGTCTTCGCCAGCAGTTTCATCATGTGATTGACCTCGTGCCAACAATTTATGAAGTGGTAGGAATTGAACCCCCAACGCATGTGAACGGCATTGAACAGATGCCAATTCATGGAACGTCGATGGCGTATTCGTTCGATAACGCAAGCGCACCAAGCACGCACACCACTCAATACTTTGAGATTCTGGGCAATCGCGCCATCTATCACGAAGGTTGGATGGCTTCGTGCTTCCATGGCCGCCTGCCGTGGATCCGCTTCCAAGGAATGGACTTCGATGGTCCTCAAGAGGTCTGGGAGTTGTACAACATCAGCGAAGATTTCTCGCAGGCTGTGAATCTTGCGGAACAGTTCCCCGAAAAACTTACAGAACTGCAAGAACTGTTTCACCAAAATGCAATTCAGTACGACATCTATCCTTTGCGTGATGCAGGCTCGCCGCGCAATGGCGAGTTTGCTGTACCGCATTCACTGGATGGATTGAGCAAAGTGACGTACACACGTGCACATGTGCGCATGCCCGAGAGTTCGGTGCTGAATGTGAAGAACTGCTCGTGGAGGATCACAGCGGAAATCGTGGTTCCGGAAGGTGGTGCGCACGGTGTAATTGCGTGCCAGGGCGGCAACATGGCCGGCTGGTCGCTGTACATAGATGAGTTAGGAAAACCGACGTATCACTACAACTGGTTGGGGCACGTGCATTCTGTAGTGGGTGACACTCAAGCACTGAAGCCGGGAAGTCACGAGGTTGTCGTTGACTTCGCTTATGACGGAGGCTTTGGCGCTGGTGGAGTTGCAACGTTGTATGTCGACGATCGTGAAGTGGGAAGCGTACGCATTGAAAAGACCGTGCCACTGGTGTATTCAATGAGCGGAGAAACGTTTGACATTGGTGTTGACACAGGATCGCCTGTAGGCAATTACCCGCACTTATTCACATGCACTGCCGACATTGTTGGTGTGACCATTGAACGCCTTGACGAACCAAGTGCAGCGACAAAACAGAAAATGCGTGAAGGTGAATTTCGCGCAAGCATCAGTACGCAATAATTTTTAGACATCGTGCAGTTGTGATCACACAGTGTGTGATTGTGCAAAGTCATGTCATTCGTCACAGACAGCATCTAAAGGCGTTTCATTGTGTAATTGATCATTAAGTTAATTACATGAGAAAAATCATTACCTCCCTATTCATATCCGGCTTGGTGCTTTCAGTTGCACCAATTACTTCTGCATCTGCAAAGCAGATTCCACCAAAAACCTATTCATCATGTGCTGCACTTCGTAAGGACTATCCAAATGGCGTTGCCTTGGATTGGTACGCACGCGGTACAACAAAAGCTGCAGTGAGGGACGAGGTCTACAACATCAATTACCGAAAACTGGACAAGAAGGCAACCGGTTTGATGTGTGTGCCAAAAACTAAGTAATTACTGAACGATGCGTTCGTAAGTAACGCTTCCTCGAAAAGTTGAGAATCCCACTGCTGTGTACAAACCGTACGCGCCAGTGGGATTTTCTGTATCCACATCGAGAGCTGCATGGGTTAAACCGTCACGTCGGTAGGCCGCAAGTGCATGGGTGATGAGCGATCTGCCTATTGATTTACCACGATGTTCGGAAAGCGTGGCCAATTTGTCGATCCAGCCGATGCGTTTTCCTAGTGTTTCATCGTCGGACTCATATCGATGTGACAGCAACAGTCCAACAATGTTGTTATTGGAATCGAGCGCAAAGAATGACTGATCAAGCTTTGCCGTAGAGCCGTGAACGAGTTGGTTCCAGCCCTCTTCGTTTGTAGGAGTGGAGCCCCAATGATCCATAAATGCCAGGTTCTTCACAGTTCGTGCTTCTTCGTCACGCGAAGTATCCCACGGAATAACTGAATAGCCGGGGGAGACAAGGACATTAGGGGAATCGTTTAGGTCAATGATGAGGTCTTCATTCCAGCGAACTGGACACATATTGAATTTTTTGAAAAGAAAGTCCGCAGAAGTATTTGATGTGCTTACGTCGCTACGCAGAAATTTCGGAATTGTTCTATTCGTTGACCTAAGCAATTTCTCTGCGCGCGTTGTTGTCCATTGCTGGAGTTCGGTTCCAACACCTTTTCTTCTAAATGTGGGTTTAACTGTGCCTAAGGCATAGCAACGCTCTTCTTTGGTCTCTGACGGAAGAAAG
>JBIKHN010000018.1:0-17477 GCA_044362135.1 Ilumatobacteraceae bacterium
ATTTCGACATAGCGGCACAGCATGTTTGCTAGCCGCACTTGGTCGATGGTCTTGCAATTCACATTCAATAGTTCTGGTGAAGCCACCACAACGGTGATCGCTTGGGCACGGCTGACCGCAACGTTGAATCGGTTCTTGCTGTACAGGAATTCGAAGTTGCGAGGAATGTCGTTCGCGCTGGAGCTTGTGTACGACACAAGAACAATTGGTGCTTCACTGCCTTGTGCTTTGTCGACAGTGCCAACACGTTGACGTAATGAGTCTTCGGTGACTCCAAATGAAACTGCAACCGGATTAGCCAGTAGTTGTCGGCGTAATTCCTGTACCTGGGCGTTGTACGGAGCAATAACGAAGATGTCGCGAGGTTCAATTGGGCGAGTATTGCCATGCTTGTCAGTGAACTGTTTACCCAATACTGATGCATAGATCTTGACGACAGCCGCAACTTCAGCAACGCTGCGCACGGAACAGCCTTCATGTTGTACTGGCAGCCAATACAAACCCGAACCGCTGACCAAACCGCCTTCGCCAATTCGCTGATTTGCGCACGGTGGGTCGGCTTCAAGTTTTCCTTCGTACACCTGTTCAGAAATGAACTTGGCAATTTCAGGGTGCATGCGACGAGTAACGCGAAGCAAAATGCCGTACTCGGGCGGAACAACATCGTGTCCTTGGTTGATGTGCTCGAGCCCGGAAAGCCCGGAGGTGCCAGGGTGTGAGGCACGAGTTGGTTGCTTCAATTGCTGTGGGTCACCAACTAAAACGGTGTTTCGCGCTGCAAGTGAAACCGCCAAGCTGTCAGCAAGGGATAACTGGCCAGCTTCGTCAATGATGAGCGTGTCGACTGAATTACGCATCGCTGCATTGGAGAACAAATAACTAGTGCCGACAACGATGTTGAAATCACTGAGCGTTGCTGCAACTTTTTTTGCATCTTTTACAAATTTGGCATCCACACCTGTCTGATTGAAGGTGGGCTGCACTTCTCCCTCTTTGGGTTTGACTGCAATGCGAACGGGTGAATCCTGGGTAAATCCGTGATCAGCAGCAAACCGTGCTATTTCGCTAAGCAATTGATGGGCAGCAGCATGCGTGTTCGCTGTGATTCCTATTCGATGTCCGCGCTTCACCAACTCGAGAATGGCATTGGCTGATGAATAGGTTTTTCCAGTTCCTGGAGGGCCTTGGATAACCAGGTATGAGTTGTCTAGATGATGGATTGCATCTGCGATCTCGGTTGGTGAAACAACGAGGCTCTCGCTGATCTTTAGTAGGTCGAAATCACCAGTAAATCGAGGCGCAAGCAGGCCAAGAATATCGTGAGCTGCCTGATGGGCGGTGAAATCTTCCGCGTTTACTAACTGAGCGAATTCAATAAGTGCATCTTCAAACTGAGCTTTCGAGAAAAACTCTTGCTCAAATACTGATGTTGGATTAGTTGCGTCGGCGGTTTCAGATCGAATGTCTAGATCAACGAAACCATTATCAAGATCGATTGCTACAACTTTTGCAGTGCCTGCAGGACCAGAAGCCAAACCTTCCTCTCGTGGTGGCCAAAACGTTGAAGAAGTAAGGGTGGAACCTAGACCAATTTTTGTAATTTGCGTTGGGTCAAATTTGAAACGACGGGTTGATTTAAAACCCAATTTCGCAGATTTAGTAGTTCCAGAGTCGAGTTGTTCAATGAATTTGAGACCGGCGAGTGCTGTTGGGCTGTCGTACAGCTCGTCATTTTCCATAGTGAGCATGTTGATGAACTCGTAGGTGTCTACCGCTTGTTCGCGTTTATGGAAGTCAAGCAAGTCGGCCATGAGCCAACGATGCTTATGTGTTGCAATGGTTTCTTCGCTTAATTCGGTATCGAAACGAAATGTATTCAGCTGGGCAACGAGACCTTCACCGATGTTTCCATCGTCGCTCAGCGCTACGCGCAGATCGGGGCGAACGAGTTTGCGGAGTTCGTCTGGGGTGTCTGCAAGTTTGGCTTCAAGAATTTTGCGCTGAACCTCGAGCCAGTTACGTAGTTCGTTAGTGGAGTAGCAGTCGTTCATGTTGTATTTAGCGAGTTGACGAAGCACGGAAACATCGCCTTCGTGGCCGAAATCTGCTGTATCTACTGATTGCAGCCACTTCTCGTAGAACACAATGCTGAGACCTCCATCGGTTACCAAGTCGGTTCGATTGAAGGTGTACAACTGCTCAAGTTTCTTGATGGAGTATGACTCGACGCCAATACGCATTGATTGGGTAACTACGCGGGAAAGATCGCAGAACACGCGCTCGCGAAGCAACGCGTTCAGTTCGGTTTCACGTGTTGCATAGCGGGTAGCCAATCGCCGTAATGCAGAGGGTTCGTAGTGGCCAAAGTGGTACACACGCATGTCTTCGAAACCTGGCATGGCGCGACGTTCGTTAATGAAATCCAAAACCTCAATGAGAGCCTGTCGTTCTTGTTCGGCGGTATGTGCCCAAATTTCTTTGTATTGGAACGAGCCATCCGCTTCTTGCCAGGAAAAGCCATGCAGATATTCAAGTCCTTCATCAGTTCGATACGGATGGCCTTCGATGTCATAGAACAAGTCGCCAGCGTTCGGTGTGGGAAGCAGGTTGAACCCGCGAAAGTCTTTGAGCGGCAGTAGAAATTCGGTTTCTGGCAATGCATCAGTATTGAGTTCGCGGTTGACTCGCGTTGTGTATTGCAGCTGAGCTTGTCGACGCAAGCGGTGTAGCGCTTCATCTTCAATGTCGGGAACTACGAGCGAGTCATCGCTGGTGGCAAATTCTTTCAGAGTGAAAATGCCGTGTGCATTTAGGGCTTCGCGATGACCATTTTGTAAACCTGCAACAAATGACAAATGGTCGTGTTCTCGCCACCAACGGGTGCAATCTTTGTTCCACCTGCACATGGTGCAGTTTTCAACTGGAACTGGTTCGGAATGCCCAGCAAATTGATTGAGCACCTCATTTTGGAGAACTTCTTTTACGTGCCTGAAATATGCAGAAACTTCGGAAAGGCGAATTGACACTTTCCCTTCTTTTGCAGACCCGGTAACCACATGAATGAATTCTGGCTCGACGCCTTGCATGTTGGTGAGGTGTTCTGCATACGAGCACAACTGCAAAACAGCATTCACTTTTGCAATTCGCGCAAGTTTGGTGTCTTCGGGTTCGAATGAGTAGTTGCCTAATTGAGAAGGCGTATCGGTGGCAACCAAGAAGTCGGCACGACCAACCCAGCCGATGCCATTTTCTTGGCTAAAGAATGTTGGTTGATACACGGCATCGGGACCATCGGCCAATTTGTCTGCAGTAAGTTTTGCGCGCTCTTCCAATGCGGCGACTGTGTATGGCGCTGATTGGTCGCGGTCGCTGTCTAAGTTAACGATGGTTCGATTAATGGTGTTCAGGTGAGTTTTGAGAGATTCGAAATATGCGGCCTCATGCTCGGTGCCGTATTGACGAAGAATTTCAGACAGCTCGTCTTCTTCTTTTGAAGGACGTGGTCCGCCCAGCATCGCTCGATAGTTGAGCCAAGAAACGTGTTTGCATGCAAGATGATTTGCGAGGTCGGTAGGGCTGAGAACTACGGAAGCATCAATGTTTTGCATGTGATCGAAACTTAGTTCAGGGGTGTTCGGGTGGTGGCCACCAGAAATGCCTGAACATGCAAAGCATCCATCGTTTTCAGCAGGCGAGCACCGAGCTTGCTTAGTCGCACGTCGGTCATTTCGCGCAATGTGAACTGAATTGGAACTCCACGTGTCATGCCTGAAAGGTCGAGCGCTTCAGAGTCGGCAAGGGCAAGTTCCATTGCCGTCAAGTTGTGTGACCTGATAAGCAGATTTTCTGCGAGCATCAGATCGTCGTGAACCACCCATCCTGCGGGCACACGAACGAGCCAGCGTTTTGAGAGACGGTGCATTTGTGGTGCAAACTTCCATAATGCAGCACATGTAACGAGCAACAAAGGAATTCCAAGTGAATAGTTTCTATTCTGCTCGGCAGATTCCAGGAAAAAAATGAAAACCGCAAACAGAGTCCATGTGATGAAAGTAGGAAGAACTACTGGTGCCGGTATGCGAAGCAAGAATCGTCGTTCGTTTCCGTAAGCGCCTGCTTGCACATGGGTCGATCCGTATTCAGCAGTAAACATCAACATGAGTGAAATGATTCCGCACGCAGAAGCAGCAACATTGATGGCATCCCACGGATTTGTTGCAGCATTGGAAATGACGCCAACAATGACGATTGGCCCAAAGCATCGAGCAGTTGTCAACGAAATGGGGTGGTGGATCCAGGTAGCAATTGCCACCAAAGCCCAAAGAATCCAAGCCACAACGCCGAAACCGTTAGGGGCTAATGCAACGAAGATCCACAGCACCCGAATGGGCCACGCAATGTGCGTAAGTAGGCGCTGAATCACGACACGAGCCTAGAGCCGTAGTGCAGCCCGCAAGTAATGTTGCACCTATGGCTGGCGGCGCAAAAGCAACAAAGAAAGATCGCGACCGCGCCGCCTTGTTGCGCGAAGCCATCAACCTGCATAACGAGCGCTATTTCGCTCACGACGCACCGGAAGTCAGCGATGCGGAATACGACGAATTGAAGCGCGAGCTTCAGGCACTTGAAGCAAAATTTCCTGAATTGGTCACATTCGATTCGCCAACGTTGAATGTTGGTGCGCCGGCAATCACCACGTTTGCGCCGGTTACACACCGCGCACCAATGACCAGCCTTGACAACGCAATGGGGCCAGACGAATTGCAGGCGTGGGGCGAGCGCATGGTGAAGGGCCTCGACAATGCAGACATGGCGTTCATCTGTGAATTGAAGATTGATGGCCTTGCAATCAGCATTCGTTACGAACGTGGAGTGTTGGTGCAGGCGGCAACACGAGGTGATGGAAAAATTGGTGAAGACGTCACCGAGAACATCAAGACCATCAAGGTCATTCCGCACACGTTGTCTGCACCAAAAGGTGGAACTATTCCTGACGTGTTGGAAGTTCGTGGCGAGGTGTACATGCCAATTGCGGCGTTTGAACAATTCAAAGCCGACAAAGAACGCGACAACGAACAACGCGTGAAGCAAGGAAAGAAGCCAGAGTCGGTTCCTGCAAACCCACGCAACGCTGGTGCAGGAAGTTTGCGACAGAAAGACCCTGCGATTACTCGCACGCGAAACCTTGCGTTTTGGGCGTATCAACTTGGAGAAACGCAAGGAGTTCCCGAGTTAACCAGTCATCACGAAACATTGAACTACTTGAAGCAACTCGGTTTACCAACTAACCCAGAACGCAAGTTGGTGAACAGCATGAGTGAAGTGAAAGCTTTCTGCGATCACTGGGAAGCACATCGTCATGACCTTGACTACGAAATTGACGGAGCAGTAGTAAAGCTTGACAGCCTTGCGCAACGGGAACAACTTGGGTTTACTTCGCGCGCTCCACGCTGGGCAATTGCCTACAAATTTGCACCAGAAGAACGCAACACCATATTGAACGACATTCAGGTTTCGGTTGGTAGAACTGGGCGAGTAACGCCGTTTGCGGTGTTGCAACCAGTTGTTGTTGCTGGCTCAACCGTAGGTATGGCCACATTACATAATCGCGAACAAGTGGCATTGAAAGATGTGCGTCCTGGCGACACCGTGGTGGTGCGTAAGGCGGGCGACGTCATTCCTGAAGTAGTTGGCCCGGTGTTGGAAAAGCGCCCAAAGAATTCGAAGCCTTGGAAGTTTCCAGGAACATGCCCGTGCGATGTGAAGTCCACCTTGGTGCAAATTGAAGGCGAATCCGACACGCGTTGTGTTGAACCATCGTGTCCATTTCAACGCGATCAGCGCATTATCTATTTCGCATCACGTGGTGGAATGGACATTGAAGGCTTGGGCGAAAAGACGGTGTTTGCTCTTTCCGATCTTGAGTTAGTCAGCGATGTCGGCGACTTGTATTCGCTGAACCAAGAGCAGCTGTTGCAAATAGAAGGCTTTGGTGAGTTAAGCGCCACCAATTTGTTGGCGGGCATCAACAAGTCAAAATCGAAGCCACTTCCCAAATTGCTTACGGCTTTGGGCATTAAACACTTGGGTCCTGCAGCGTCGGAATCGCTAGCGAAAACATTCGGATCACTTGACCGCATCATGGAAGCCACCGAAGAAGAACTCAGCAACATTGATGGTGTGGGTGGAGTTATTGCGCAATCAATTGCTAACTGGTTTAAGCAAAAGCCGAATAAAGCAATCATTGAAAAACTGCGTAAGGGCGGCGTGGAGTTTGGCAATGTGGTTACCAGCGACCTTCCGCAAAACCTGGTTGGCAAAGCAATTGTGGTCACGGGAAGCGTGGATGGGTTTACGCGCGATGAAGCAGAAGCTGCAATCAAAGATCGCGGTGGAAAGTCCCCAGGTTCGGTAAGTGCAAAAACCTATTGCGTAGTAGTGGGCGAAGACCCAGGTGCGTCAAAAGTGACGAAGGCAACCGAGTTGGGTATCCCCATGATTCAGGCAGATGCTTTCCAGAAGCTGCTCGACACCGGTTCTATTTAAGTAGTTGCGCTAACTCTGCAGCGTGCGTAATTGATACGTATTTACGCACGTACTCAACCAGTTGTTGCTGAAACTCTGCGCCATGGCCCTTGTTCGCACAAGCCAAGTGGGCAAGTTCGTGCAATAACAACAGCTGGGTTGGTTTTGCTTTGCGAACCGCAATGCACCACTCGTCGCTAAACGCCAAACCAAGCAAGTCGCTTGACATTTTTTGACGCACAAGCGCAGGTGGGTCTAAGTCTTCGTTTTCGGCAATGGTGGTAATCCAAGCAGTGGCATCAGCCATGCTCAAAGCACGTGTTGGCGAAGATTTTTCGAGTGCATCCTCTGCTGCGTACACGCGGAGCGCTTCCGAACTAGCCATTGCTTCCAGCGCCTAACTGTCGACTTGAATTTCCAAAACTATTTCGACCACTTGAAAACTGCTGACCCGCACGGTGACCAGCGCCAAAGGCTTCGCGGTCGCTGCGGTAACTGCTGGTGTTGCTGTGCAAATGCGGTGTGCTTTGCACCATCACGCGTCGTGCGCGTTCGGCGCGTTCAACAAGAACCAACCCAACACCAGGAGACTCTTTGGCAATGGTCTGGTGTTCTTTTGCAAGCTTTGCGCCTATGGCTTCGCAATACCCGCGCCACCATGAGGTTTTGAAACGGCGGTCGCCTGCGGGAATAGAGCGGGCGGCAAGTAAGTCGGCAGCTGTGTACAGCGCTTCAAGCGAGAACAGATCGTTTTCAGTACCGAAGGCAACCATGATGACTTGCGTTGGGTTTGGTTCCATCATGTCGCGATACGAATGACATGAAACCGCATTGGCGATGTTCCATAACAATGTTCCGCGACGCACTCGGTATTGACCGGTGATCGTAAAGGTTTTCGATGTCACCGTTTCGTTGTCAAACGTGCGCTTGTTGATGGAACTTTCGTCAATGTCGTACTTCTGCATTAACCGAAAGGCGAGTGTTAATGCGGTCTCTGCTTCTGCCTGAGGGGTGTTTGGGTGGTTGGCTTTTTCGAGAATTGCGCGCACCTTGGCATGCAGGTTGTCGCGATTCGTCATGCCGTCAACGTAGTCAATGGGTGCGCGGCAGTATCAAATATGTGGAGAGTATTTGCGGTGGACAGCTTGGGCAGAAACCCCGAGCGCAGCACCTATGTTGCGCCAAGAAACTCCTGCTTTTCGAGCGCTCTTTACACACTTCAATGCATTTCGCTCAAAAATCGCCTTCTGCATTCGAATGTCAAAAAGTGCGGCTTCTGCGGCGCTGAGCTCACGTATCTGCGGCGTTAGCCGATCTGGTTGCTTGCTTTTCGGGTTGATCACTTTCACCATAGAACTACCTCAAGAATTCCTTTCGTGCTTTCATTGCATGAATTACAGCTAAATACTCCGAGCTTTCGATGACTCCAATTTCCAATACATTGCCTGCAAAATCTGGACCGGTAATCATGATCATGTCGTCAAGTTCAAAATGCTTCAGCGGGCTGCTCAGTGCATGAATGATCTCTTTTTCTGTCGCCCCATGCCGATAGGCGCTTGCTTCTATCCAAAGCATGAGGTTATCAACATATGTTGACGCTGTAAAGACGGGCCAGTTTTCATGTCCCGATGTGTGCCGCGCCAGTTAGGCGCGGTAGGCCGAATTACTTAGGCCATATTGCGGGATTCGGCGATTGCCTCTGCGCACAACTTGTCAACGTGTGCAACATCCACGTTTGATTTGTGCGCCAAGTGAACCAACCAAATTAGTGACTGCAGATTGGACTCGAAGTCCACTTGCGATCGAATGTTGGCACGTGCAGCCTGACGATTCTGACTGACCATTACGAACGTGGAGAGAAAGATTGCTTCAAGACTCACAATCATGGTGAGCAACCCAAACGGATACTCATCGAATTGAAATGATGCACCGATCAATCCAACGTTGAGTGCAACCCAAATGATGAACCAGAGAATGTGGAGGTAAACGAAGTTCAGCGAGCCGGCGAAACCGGTGATGCGGTCGGAGACTTTGTCTTGCACTTCGCGCGCGTGCTTCCAATGCACGCGTTCGTTGGTGACCTTCCAATGTTCGAGGCTAAACAGCTGGCCATCTTCAACTCCGTCGGTCTTGTCAATAATGCGGCAGGCTTCGCAAGATAGGGGTGAGTGTTGGGTCGAGTTCGTCATGCACCCACCGTACGCAGAATTAATGACGGGTTTTGGTACTTGATCTGCTGGTAGTTTTCATTTCTGGAAGAAATGAGGATCAAATGGCTTGGCTAAAGCGTAAGGATGCCGAACCCGCAACTCCCATCCACCAACTTTCGGAAGAAGAATTCCTCACCCTTTCCCGAATAAGCGCAACGATGGACGCACTACCACTTGGCGTAGTGGTGATGTCGAGTGATGGCTCCAATATGTGGAGCAATAGGGCGGCCGACAGTCTGTTTACACCGCAATCAGACGACCATGTTTCGTTTGTGGAAAGCCTGGATGGCCTGTTGAGAGAGGCACTCGCGGGGACGATTAACAAAACCGAACTTGATTTTGGTGATCAAGTTGTTCGCACCATTGAAATTGCCACAGTCACGCTCGCCGACGGTGGGGCGGCCGCAATCGTTGAAGACATTACGCAACGCTTGATGATTGACCGCGTGCGTACCGATTTCGTGGCCAACATCAGTCATGAACTTCGCACACCAATTGGCGCAATTTCGCTAATGGCCGAGAACCTCATTGCGGAAATGGGCGAGTCGGAATCTGCACGACTGGCGGAAATCATTTTGAACGAAGTCACTCGTTTGAATGAGACCGTAAACGACCTGCTTGATCTCGCTCGAATTGAATTCGATGGCCTGTCTAAGCGGGAATCAATACACACTGCACGGGTGATTGATGAGGCAGTAGGCCGCATTCGTAGCGCAGCGCTAGCGAAATCGGTCATGATCGTGGTGGAAGACAACCCCGATATGTCGGTAATTGGTGATCGTGCACAGTTGGTATCTGCGGTTGGCAACCTGATTGACAATGCAGTGAAATACAGCGACCAAGGATCAATCGTAAAAGTAGAAGTACAGCGAGCAGAAGGTCGAATGCTCATTTCTGTTGCCGATAATGGTCCGGGAATTGCCGCAGAACACCTAGGACGCGTGTTTGAACGTTTCTATCGAGTGGACGATGCGCGCAGTCGCGGCACAGGCGGAACCGGACTTGGACTTGCAATTGTGCGTCACATTGCGTTGCTGCACGGAGGCGACGCCAGCGTCACTTCTGAAGTTGGTGTTGGTTCCACCTTCACACTCTCCATACCTGCTGTGTAAAAACAAAAAACCCGCCTCCATGTAAATGGAGACGGGTTTCTGTTGTCAGAGGGAGTTATTAATCTTTGTCGTCACTCTTCTTGTCGTCGTCAAACTTGAATGGTTTGACCGGCGGCTTGCCGAGTGCAGTAAGTGCTGTACTGCGGGCTGAACGAGCTGCTGACATTGCAGTAACAAATGCCGCTTTCGCTGCATTCTCTGCTTCGTCCGTGGTTGCTTCCTTACGTGCTGCTCGACGGGCTGAGTCAGCTGTTCGGATTGCATTGCGGTACTTCTTTTCAATTGCATCTTTAGATTTCTGGTACTTGATTAGAGCAGTGCGGTAGGTCCTACGTGCAGTTTCATATGCAGCTCGCTGTACTGGGGTCATTCTCGAACCATCTGGATTCCGAGGAACCGATGATAATGACGATGGAACCGATGATGATGACGACGATGGAATTGATGATGATGACGACGATGGAATTGATGATGATGACGAATCATCATCGTCGGTTCCATGTACCACTGTGGCCCCACTTGACATCATGATGGCGATGGTCGTGGCTACCAGTGTTTTCTTTGCTAGTTGTTTCATGTTTTCTCCTATGTAGGTGGCTTTCTTGAAGATCACCATAAACAATGAGTTTGTGGAAATCCTGTGAATTGGGAAGGAGAGACCTGCGAAGTTTGCCAGAGTTGTAGGTTTATTTCATGGCTGTACAGCGGATCTTGGTGGCTGATGACGATGAAGCCATTTGCGACACGATCGAGGATGCATTGCACCTTGCCGGCTATCTCACCATGAGGGCAAGGGACGGCCAGATGGCATTAGATCGAGTTCGCAACGATAGGCCAGATTTGGTGATTTTGGATGTGAACATGCCCAAGATGGACGGGTTTGAAGTATTGCGCAAAATGCGTGCTCTTAGTATTGCAACCCCTGCAATTATGTTGACTGCTCGACATGAGCGCGAAGATGCGGTTACAGGATTAAAACTCGGCGCAGACGACTATGTGAAAAAACCGTTTGGGCTGGAAGAACTGTTACTTCGTGTCGCAGCAGTTTTGCGTCGTGTGAGTGGTGAAAGTGATTCCGCGTTGGTGTGTGGTCCAATCTCGCTCAGTGTTGCACGACATGAAGTGATGTGCTCAGGAAATCTTTTGGACCTATCTCCTACAGAGTTTCGATTACTTGAGTACTTAATGGAGAACAAGAATAGAGTCCTCACGAAACAGCAGCTTTTAGATGCAGTTTGGGGAATTGATTTTGATTCCAGCACAACGGTCGTGGAGACATTTATTTCGTACTTGCGAAAGAAGATGGCGCCAGAAATTGACAACATGCTCTTAACGGTTCGGGGTATTGGCTTCAAACTGGTTGAAAAAGCATGAAACTGCGAACTCGACTTGCGCTTCTTGTAGGTGCAGTGTTCGTCGTTGGTGGAGGGATAATTGGTGGATCTAGTGCGCTTATTGCACGTCAAGAGGCTGTGGATGCATTGGACAGAGTACTTGTTGATGCAATTTCAAGTGTGAAGAACGAACCCTCCCAAGACATCTCTGCCGTGCTTGAATTCGCTGAAACTAGCTCCGAACCAATAAGTGCATTGCTGTTTTTTGATGACAGCGAACCTTTGGTATTGGTACAGGCTCGCGACGGTATGGAAGCAGTGATGTTCCCGACCCTAAGCATTGCCGAGGTTATTCAAGCGTCAGAAAAACCAATTGACAAAGCAGGTGTAATCGAACTGCGCATTGCCGCATATTCAACTGGCAACGGAGAGTGGCTTGTAGTTGGCTCTTCAATGTCAAGCGTAAACAACCAATTTGAAAAATTGTTGATCAGAAGTATTCAACTCTCCTTGCTCATCGCAGCGTTCATGGTTGTTCTTATTTATTGGATGATTAGACGTGCTTTGCTGCCAATTGCGCGTGTAACCCGCGATGCGCGGGCGATAGCAGAAGGAAACTTGGACCAAGAGATTGTTCCGGTAGCTGGCAACAGCGAAATAGGGCAACTGTCATCTTCGCTTCAGGAGATGGTTAATTCCTTGCGTTCTGCGGTGGAAACAACAACTCGTTCGGAAGCCCTCATGAGGGAGTTTCTTGGTGATGCATCGCATGAGCTTCGAACTCCGTTAACTGTTATCCGTGGGTATGTCGAAATATTGAATAGTGGCCAGGAGCTTTCAGAGGAGCAACGCGAACGAGCCATGAGCAGACTCCTTAGTGAATCGCAGCGAATGTCACAAACAATCAACGACTTGCTCCTGCTCGCAGAACTAGGCGAGGTAAGACACGAGATGACTGATGTTGTCAATCTTTCTTCACTCGCTGCTAATCATGTACGGGATTTTTCGGAGCAGCAGAAATCTCGAAAAGTGAAGTACACGATTGCGAGCGACGTGAGCATCGTTGGAAATAGCGAGCAACTCTCGCGCATGATTTCGAATGTGATTTCAAACATTTCCCGACACACTGCTGAAAGTGCGGAAGTAGAAGTAGTTCTTGCAGAAGTGGACGGAAAGGCAATCATGGTGTTCGATGACGCTGGCCCAGGGCTAAGCGCTGAACTCTATGCGCGTGCAGTGGAAGGTTTCCAGCGATTTGATCGAGCTCACTCAAAAGCTGGCGGTGGATTCGGGCTGGGCTTATCAATTCTGTCGTCCATTGTTCAGCGTCACGGAGGAACTCTCTCACTGTCGCCGAGCCCACTTGGCGGGCTTCGTACCCATATCACCCTTAACGTGGAGTAGTTATGCGCAAGTTATTCATTGCCCTTTGTCTCATCTCAGTTGCGTTAATCAGCAACACCAATCACGTTCAAGCAGCCTCAAAATGTAAGGAAACTGGTGAAGGTTGTGCTGTTGGAATGATTGGCCCAGGTGGTGGCGTGGTGTTTTATGACGCGGGCTCGTTGCAGTGGTGGGGGAGATTTCTTGAAGCACGAATGGAACCAAAAGCGTTTGGCTCCAATTGGGGGCCGCGCGAGTCAATATTCACAGAAGGTGAAGACGGTCTTTCTCTATCAATGCTGCGACTGCGGTCTATGCAAATTGGCATGGGAGCGAAGAATACGCAGTTAATGCTGTCGAAATTTGGTTCTGCAAGCATTGCCGGAAAAATTCGATCGGGTTGGAGCATTCCATCTGCAGACGAACTAGACGCGCTGTACAACTATTGGAAGCTTGGTGGAACTGGCCGTTTCTATCGTGGAGTGATCTGGACTTCATCGGAGCAGAGCACAACATTTGCTTGGTATCAACAGTTTCAAGACGGAACAAAGTTCACGGATGCGAACGGAATCATTCGAGGGCTGACTGGCAATAAAGATCTCGTCATGAGTCCGTACCACGAAGGATCATTTGCGTCGCAAAGGTTTGGCGTAGTTGCGGTGAGGCCGTTTCCGTCGGGTACAGGAAATCCACCTCCGCCAACTGTGGTTACATCGGTTCGACAAAATGCACAATGTTCCGCAGGTGTGAGTTGTTCGGTTGGCGATATCGGACCTGGTGGTGGTGTGGTGTTTTATGACGCTGGTTCCAAGCAGTCGTGGGGAAGATACCTAGAAGCGGCGCCTGCAAGTTGCGAAATTGCTGGAGTGCCATTTAAACCCGCAGGTGGCGTGCAAGGTATACATGCATTACAAATTGATCGTGTGCGAGCAAAAGCAGTAGGAACAGGAAAAGCTAATACTGATCTCATCGTGCAGAGGTACGGTGCGACTAAGAATCATGCCGCGGCACTTATCCGTTCGCAAGCATGCAACGGGTTCACTGATTGGTTTTTGCCATCAGCGGATGAACTGAATCGTGTCTGGCGAGTACTTGCCCAAAATCGAATAAAGCGCGAACCAACTCCAGTTGGTGGTTTTGACATTGGGTACTACTGGACGTCGTCTGACTACAACGGCACTGAAGCGTGGACGCAATACTTCAATGACGGCCAACAGTTTGACCGAGTGCAAACATTGTCAGCGAACAGGCAGCCACCAAATCGCACGTTTAAGGTGCGTGGAGTTCGTGCATTTGGCTAAGTTGAGTATGTGAATATTCCTGATGGATTGCGCTATACCCGTCAACACGAGTGGGTGCTGATTGATGGCGAATCTGCGCGAATTGGCATTACTGATCTTGCGCAAGATGCATTGGGCAACATCGTTCATGTGCAATTGCCAGCTGTGGGTCAGTCAGTGCGCTCGGGCGCAAGCGCGGTTGAAGTAGAAAGCAGTAAAAGCGTTAGCGACATTTATTCACCTGTCAGCGGCAGTGTTGTGTTGGTGAACGAATCACTTACAACAGAACCCGGACTAGTGAATTCGGACCCATATGGATCTGGTTGGTTATACGAAGTTCAAATGTCGTACGACGAAACGTTGGAAGGCTTGTTAACTGCCAGCGAATATCGCGCCATTGTTAGTTAGTCGGTGTAGAACTTCCAGGTATACACGCGAGCTTTGTTTTCACTTTGGCCAATAAGCCAGTATTTGACTTTTCCTGAGTGCTCACCTTGTTTTAGCTCTTCAATCGGAGCACCATCTTGTGGCAAATAACTAATGGTGAAGTTGCCCGGGTCATAAATTGCTGTTGGCGGCAAATCAATTTGTGCTCCAGGTGCTGGTGCAGTTCCACTGCTAATTAGCTCGTCAAGGCGAGTGGTAGGAAGTTCGATGCCGTCAATGAACATTGTTGCTTCGTAGCCATCGATGAAGTCGACAATGATCTGCGACTGTCGAAGCACTCGCTCTCCTTCGCCTGGAGAAATGTTTTCAATCGCATCTGGCAAATTTGTTGCGTCACGACCAGTCAAACCAGTATTCATACCCATAACGAAAAGAACGAGGCCTGCTGAAATTCCCATGCTGGCTAACAAAAGTTTTGGGTCAATCTTCATGACCTCTATTCTCGCTTATTTATTGGGCTGTCCGTTATTCATGCGGAGACTAAAACGACTAGATTTAGATCACACATGGCAGGTACAGATTCGATGATTGGCGCAGTACTCGCGCACCGATACCGCATAGATGCACCGCTTGGCGGAGGATCTGGTAATTCGGACGTATTTGAAGCAACTGATATTCGCTCGCGCAAAAAGTTGGTGCTGCGACTCTCTCCGGCTGAGGCTCTTGTTGATCTTGAATCTGGTGTGCTTACCGCATCAGATGGCGTAGAAGTGTTTAAACGACAAACACAGATGCTTGCCGGGCTCTCGCATGCCTCGCTTGCCGCAATAGAGGACTGGGGAACTGAAACCATTGCTGGCACCTTGTACGTGTTTACGGTTTTGGAGAGTTATAGCGGTGGAACATTGCGCCAGATCTTGGATCGTGGTCGTCGGTTAACGCCATCGCAGGCGCTGGTAGCCGGGCTTGATGTGTGCCGAGCATTGCATTTCATCCATGGCAAAGGTTGGGTGCACGGAGATGTGCGGCCAGCAAACATCTTCATTGGTGACGATGGTCGAGTTCGCTTGGCTGGTCTCGGACTGAAGCGCATGGTGATTGCCGAGAAGATGAGTGTTGAGCAAGCAAACTATGCAGCTCCAGAAATTGCCGCAGGCGAGCAACCCAGTGCGCAAAGTGATGTGTACTCGCTTGCAACAACGCTTGTTGAGTCAATTACTGGCACCTTGCCATTCAGTGGCGACACTGCAGCAATCACATTGTCGAACCGTGTTGGCAAACTGCTTCCTGTCTCTGCCGATCTTGGACCAATTGCTGCTCCTCTCGAGCGTGCTGGTCGACCAGATTCCTCTGAGCGATATACGGCACTTGATTTTGGAAAGGCATTGGCTGGCATTGCTGAAAAGATGCCACTGCCGACGCCAATTGAGCCTCTTGCTGCAAGTTCGTTTGCTGAAGTCATTGAACAAAAAGAAGCAGAGCACACAGGAGAGATCGCGCGTCCAAAAGTTGACGAAACCCAAGATGTGACTATTCCCATTGCCGCAGCAGTTGATCAATCGGGGTCAATGTTGAAAATTAAAGATGGAACGAAGGACGAACCAATCGTTGTTATATCTGAAGGTGAAGTGCGGCGACACAAGCGGCTGTGGGTAATTGGTGTAGTCATTGCAATGTTGGTGGCAGGTGTTGTTGGCTTCCGTGTTGTGGTGAAGCAATCGCACACCATTCCGCCGCTTGCAGGAATCATTGAAGGTGAAGCCCGAAACTTAATTGCTTCAAATGGCTGGACAATCGTTGTTGCGTCTGAACGAAATGATGAAATTCCTGCAGGGTCAGTAGTTCGAACTGAACCTGCTGAAGGAGCAAAGTTGAAGGAAGGTCAAACGTTGACCATCGTGGTTTCGGAAGGACCAACGTTTGCAACTCTGCCCGATGTTTCTGGTGCCGATTCGCAGTCAGCATTTGATCAACTCGTTGCACTTGGCCTTGTAGTTACTCCGCGCGACACCAACAGCGAAGAAGTTCCGGCGGGCATTGTGATTGGCTGGAATGTTCCAGAGCAACCAGGACTGAATCCTGGTGACCAACTGCTGAAGGGCACAGCGATTGATTTGCTGGTTTCGGTAGGACCAGAGTTGCGTGAAGTTCCAAAAATTGTTGGGCTCAAACTTGAAGATGCACAAAAACTTGTTGCCGATTTGGGATTGACCTTGGTTGAAACCCCGGCAGCAAAGAGCAACGGTGCAGACAAAGGATTGATTGGTGCGCAATCACCAGTGCCTGGCGAAAAGGTTGCACGCGAAACAGGAATTGCATATTCGGTTTCGCTTGGTCCAGACCTAGTGAAACTTCCATACCTCGTTGGAAATCGCCTAGACACGGTGCAAAGTCGCTTGCAAGAGGCTGGTTTTGTTGTGGGAAGCGTCACAGGCAATCAACAAAGCAAACTCAAGCAAGCCCTCATTGCTGGAAAATCAGTGAAAAATAATGCAATGGTGCCACGCGGAGCAACTGTTGATCTTGTCTTTCCTTAATCGATAAACGCATCTGAACATCGCTTCGTAAGCGACCATGCAAGTACGGTGTAAGCCGTGCAACGCGACGAACACCTTCCGCCTTCTGCACATAACGAGCCTGGCGTAATTGACTCCGGTGGAGTTGATGAGATTTCAGTCATTCCGTGGTCATCGTTACTGAAGCATCGCATTACCAAGCGTGTGGGTTTGTCGCACCGCAAAGCCACGCTCGGAGTATTGCTTGCCAGCGTGTTCACGGTGAGTTTCACCATCACGCTGTTAGTGGTTTCGCTGAAGACCGTTGCCGACGACTTGGGCAGCACCGTCACCATCATGAGCTGGACGATCACAGCTCCGTTGTTGGCCTTTGGAGTGGTTGGTCCCGCATTTGGCAAAGCAGGAGACCTGTGGGGACACAAGCGCGTGTTTGTGTACGGGCTTGTTGGTGCTGCCGTTTTTTCGTTAGCAAGTGCATTCGCATGGAATGACATGTCGCTGATTGGATTTCGCACGCTTAGCGCCGCGGCTGGGTCTGCAACTGGACCAGCAGCGATGGCATATATCAATCGAATGTTTCGTGCCGATGAGCGTGTACGTCCGTTGGGCTATTGGAGTTTTGTAACTGCAGGTGCTCCTGTGATTGGTGTAGTTGCAGGTGCACCACTGGTTGAAGTGTTTGGATGGCGAGTGATATTCATGGCTCAAGCTCCGCTGAGTTTGCTTGGAG
>JBIKHN010000019.1:0-17354 GCA_044362135.1 Ilumatobacteraceae bacterium
TGAATGATTTCAGAAGCGGTGTTTACTTCAAACAATCCGAGGTCTGAAGGACCAGCAATGTTCAACAGAATTCCACGAGCACCTTCAACCGAGGATTCAAGCAACGGTGAATTGATTGCGGCATTCGCTGCAACTGTTGCACGATTGTCTCCGGTTCCACGACCGATTCCCATCAGTGAAGTTCCTGCGTTCTTCAAAATCATTTTCACGTCAGCAAAGTCGGTGTTAATGAGACCAGGAGTCATGATCAACCCGGTGATTCCCACTACTCCGTCCAACAGCACCTGGTCTGCTGATGCAAATGCTGCCAACAAGCTGGTTTTGTCGCTTGAAATGGCGAGCAACCGCTCGTTCGGAATGACAATAAGAGTGTCAACCTTTTCGCGAAGCTTTGAAATTCCTGCATCCGCCTGCAACGCACGACGACGACCTTCGAAATTGAATGGCCGCGTCACAATGCCAACCGTGAGTGCTCCCGCTGCGCGCGAGATTTCTGCAATCACAGGAGCAGCACCAGTTCCCGTTCCGCCACCTTCACCTGCAGTGATGAACACCATGTCGGCACCAGCAACAAGTTCTTCAATTTCTGCGCGACTTGACTCTGCTGCTTCGCGTCCAACTTCTGGATCGCTACCTGCACCGAGACCGCGCGTGAATTCACGACCAATATCGATCTTCACTTCTGCGTCGCTCATCATGAGCGCCTGAGCATCCGTGTTAATGGCAATGAACTCAACACCCTTCATTCCAGAGTCGATCATGCGCTGCACGGCGTTGATACCGCCGCCACCCACGCCAATCACCTTGATCACTGCAAGAAAGTTGTGCGGTGCTCCAGCCATATTGTTTATGCCTCCGTTAGCGATTACTCGATATATGCGAAACGCCCTAAATGGCGTCGTTCACGAGGCTAGTTGACCAACAAGGCTCACATTGGAAGCCTTGCATCTGGGGTTGAAACTACGGCGAGGACACCACAGGGGTTCCTGATGACACATCGATCCCTGCAATCTGGTTGATGTCTTGACGACGCAGAATAACCACCACGTTGACCAGCTTGTTTCGGAGATCTACTGGTTCGCCAAACTTCACGACTGCCCCTGTTAGCAAGGTCATTGTCACCTGATTCGGACCGTTAACACCCATGTTCTTCACTACTGGCCGAATCTCATCGGGAAGTGACATCGCCAATTGGGCTGCGGCTTTATATGACTCCGAAGCCATTGCACCGGCGATCAGATTGGGCCCAGTGCCGTCGATCAACATGTATTCAGTAGGACGACCGTTGACAACAGCGAGCACTCGGCCCTCTTGGTCAATCACTCTTCCCTGGTTGTCTACGCCCAAGAACCACGCAACCGCTACTCGCTCATTGATTTCAATTACTGCACGACCTGGCAAATAGGTCTTGATCCGTACTGATTCAATCCACGGATCTGTCTCCAGAAGTTTCTGTGCCGCATTCGTGTCAACAGTGAGCACCGATTTGCCGCGCAAACTTTTTGACACGGTTTCAATCAAGGTTGCGTTTGCATACTTGGCGCCTTCGATATCGATGTTGCGCACAGCCACGATTGGCGATGCAAGCACAATGAGCACCAACACCACACCAGCAATAAGTGAACCGCCCACAACCAACAACTGCTTACGGCGATTCACCCCACGCATCGCCAACAGCCGCTTTGCGCCATTGATAACTCGACGAGCTACCGAAAGTTCGGTCCATGCGGTTCCGTCAATAATTTCTGCGCCGTCAGCGCTTTGGTCACCACCACCTGGTATCGATTCATCATCAAAAATTGCTACGCGAGTGGATGTCGGTGCGCGATGCACACTCTGCGACATGGTGTCGGCAGGGAAATCATCATCGGTCACGATTCTTAGGTCGTCGTCAATAATCACCACGCGTTCTGCGGGTTCAGCCGGTTTATCACTTGTGGCGCTCGTGATGGGAACAATGGTTGCGTCGCGAGTGACACCACGAGTGATGTCCCGAGATGCATCTTGTCCAAATGCGTCCCGTAATTCTTCAAGTACCTCATCAGATACATCTGAATCAATTATTCGGATCACGTCTCCATTGAGTACCGAAACCGGAATGGTTCCATCAGTGGTCTCATTCGCGGTAAAAGATTTGTCGAATACTTGCTCAAGTCGAATGGTGGAAACTCCAACTTCGGAGTCCTTGTTCATGAGATCCACAATTGCTGGATCAGTCTCATCTTCAAATCCGACAAGTCGAATCTCGCTGCGCAATACGTACCCGCGTTCATCACGCACGCGACGGCGCACCTCTGCCATCAACGCCACAACATCGTGTGCACTTCCACCAACATCGGCCTGAATGAAATTGGCGTGCTTTTCCGACACCTGAGCAGAACCAACGCGCACTCCACGCATGCCAAGTTCATCAATGACTGCACCAGCTGACACCTTGCCAGGTTCGGGGTTTACAAATACCGAACCCGCGTTTTGCCCACCCGGCTGATTTTCGCGGCGCCATCGCACTACTTCTTGTAATTCTGCTTCTGAAGCTTCTTGCGACTTAGACCATTCCAGATCAACCGTTGCGCTCAGAACCACATGGTGATCATCTAATGCCGAACCGCGGAATCGCAAGCCCAGATCAACTGCATTCACGTGAGCTTCGAGACCTTTGCGCAAATGAAACATGCGTACAGAAGTAAGCGAAGATGCCATGTCGGAACCATGTCCGCCTGCGTTCATTCGCACCGCTCCACCAATTGAGCCTGGAACCCCGACTCCCCACTCGAATCCCGTCAGTCCGCGCGCCACACTTTGTCGCGCCGCAACGGGAAGAGCCACAGAACCCCCAAACAATGCAATCGGTTCGACATTTGGGTCTTCGTCACGATTCGGTAGGTCGACATAGTCGGCGAGACCACCAATAGTGAGCGCCAAGCCTTTAAATCCGGAATCGGAAATCAGCAAATTGCTTCCACGCCCGATCACCAGAATGGGCAATTCAACTTCTGCAAGCACAGCACTCACGAGGTATAAATCGTCGATTGATGAAATCATCATGTGCAGTGCTGCAGTGCCACCCACTTTGTATGTAGTGAATTGTGACAGGTCTACATTGCGCTTGGCTTTTGCATTGAACAAGCCAAAAGCGTGCTCAATGGCTTCGGGAGTTGCGGGGCGACGAAGTTGATGAGGGGTACTCACGAATCTCCCCTCAATGCGCGACGCGCAGAAATCACTTCATCAGGCAACGTTTCAATATCGCCGCAACCCATGGAGATGCAGATGTCGCCTGAACGTAACTCAGTTGCAAGATGCTGAATCAATTCTGCACGCGATGGTTTCCACGAAATTGAAGTATCCGGATGAGAACGAAGAATGGCATCGACGACCAGTTTGCCAGTTACCCCTGGGATCGGCGCTGTGCCAGAAGAATAGATGTCGGTAATTACCACATGATCCGCCGAGGCAAAGCAATCTGCATACGCATCTGACAAGTGCTGCATGCGATTAAAACGATTGGGCTGAAAAACCGCAACTACCCGCGACCATGTGTCCGTGTCGTCTGTGCAACTTGACAGCACTGCTGAGATCTCCGTTGGCAAATGCGCATAGTCATCAACAAATGAAACGCCATCATCGATTCCTCGCCGATCAAACCTGCGCGCTACTCCAGAGAATGCAGCGAGTGAAGAAGCAATCACATCGAACTCAATTCCAAGAAGTGTCGACATGGCTATCACTCCCAACGCATTAGACACGTTGTGCTCACCGCGTAACTGCAAGGCAACACGGCCGAGCAACATTCCACTGTCACCCGATATCTCATGGCGCAGTACCTCAAAGGTAGATCCGCCATCGTGAAATTGCGCACTGCGAGCAGTGAATTGCGCTGGCGAATGGATTGCGTAGGTGGCGACATTTCGCGTGGACGCAATAGCCGAGAGCGACGCATTGTCCACACACAGCACTTTTGCACCCGAAACTCGGTCAATGAATCGCTCAAAACTTTCAACCAAGTTGGCAAAAGTTGAAAAGTGATCAAGATGGTCTACATCGATATTGGTAACGATGCCAGCACCTAACGGAAGTTGTTCGTGAGTTCCATCGCTTTCATCGGCTTCAACTACCAAATAGTCGCCGCTATCCCACGATGCCCCACTGCCCACTCCCCGCACCTCGCCGCCAATAATGAAACTTGGACGTAGCTGCGCTGCTCGAAGAACCGTCATCAGCATTGATGATGTGGTGGTCTTCCCATGAGTTCCGGCAACACCTATTGAGAGTTTTTGCCCACAAATCAATGCCAGTATCTGAGCCCTACTCAGCACCGCGATACCGATACTGAGTGCTTCAACCAACTCAATGTTTTGTTGTGGAATTGCAGATGAAGACGTCACCGCGTCGCACTGGTGAACGGACGCAGTGTCATGACCGATGTTGATCGCCACACCAATTTCTCGAAGTCGATGCACTGTCTCGGATTCTTTAATGTCGCTACCCGAAACCACATGGCCCATTTCAACCAACACTTGCGCAATCGCGCTCATTCCAGGGCCACCCACGCCGACAACATGAATCCGTTTTTTCGTTGACAAGTCAAGTTGCGCAATTGTTGAATTCACGATTGCGCCTTTGCTGCACGTTCAATGGCACTCGCCATTGAACTCTGGCGATGCACTGCACCCAGCTCGCGAGCGCGACTTGCAATTTCTGATCTGCGGTCATCGTCACGAAGCAGTTCCGTAACCAACTGTGAAAATTCGTGTGCGGTTAAGGCGCTTTCTTCAAGCAAGATAGCGCCACCACGATCGGTCAACCATTTTGCATTCACTAACTGATGATTTTCGGCTGCATCTTTCCATGGCACGACGACAGCACAAACCCCTACAGTCGACACTTCCGCAATAGTGCTTGCCCCCGCCCTACACACCACAACGTCAGCAGCCGAATACAAGGTGACCATGTCATGAGAATATGCAATGCGCGAATACGCAAGTGCTCCGTTGTTGTGATGCATCGTGACAGGAAGTTGCACCGTATCCATGAATCGCTCACCAGCAATATGAATGACACATGTGTGTTCTGTGCTGCGAAGACTCTGCACCAAGTGCTCAGTTGCAGCATTGAGCACGGCAGATCCAAGTGATCCGCCCATCACCACTGCAACTCGAGCGCCTGCAGAAATTCCGAGTGACTCGCGTGCACTGATTCGCAGCGCCTGCACATCGGCCGTACGCAGATTGCGTCGCACGGGAGCTCCGGTCTCGACAGCATTGCGCAACTTGCTTGGCACATACGCCACAGCAGACACAGCCGCATATCGCGACTGCAATTTGGTAGCCAGACCTGGACGACGATCGTATGAACAAGTGACGACAGGAATGCCCAAACTTCGAGCGGCTCGACATGTGGGAATGCTTGCGTAGCCCCCAACGGAAACAACTACCTGAGGCCGCAATTGTTCGAGCAATGTTTTTGCGCTACCGAGAGCACGCAACATTGTCGGCACCATCAACACATTGCGCCTTACTTTCGACAAAGAAACTCCGCGCTGCAAACCATCAACGGCAAGAAAAGTATGAGCCAAACCGAGCGGTGGAATCATGGCGACCTCTGCTCCGCGGTTTGAACCCACGTAATGCAGCGATGACAGGCTGTGCCCAGCATCAACAAGTAGTTCTGCGATAGCCATTGCAGGAACAACGTGCCCGCTGGTTCCGCCCCCAGTAATTACGGCAAACGTGGTTGAAGCGGGTACGACCATGACCTACTTCATATTACGTGCAACGTTCAGCAACAGACCAACAGCCGCCATCGTCATAAACAGCGATGATCCACCGTATGACATGAGTGGCAGGGTGAGTCCTGTTACTGGCATTGCGCCGATAACCCCTCCAATATTGATGAGAGCTTGTACACACAACCAAGTTGTGATTCCACCAGCAAGTAAAGCCCCGAAATGGTCGCGTGCTCCCTTTGCGGCTTGCATACCAAGCGAGAGCAACACCATGAATCCACCGATGACTCCAACAGTTCCAATCAGTCCGAACTCTTCGGCAATAATCGCAAAAACAAAATCGCTATACGCGAGTGGAACATACCCCCACTTGCCTGTTCCCTGACCTACTCCAACACCAGTGACTCCACCATTGGCAATAGCCAAGACAGACTGCCACACTTGATACGCCCAGTGACCTTTGTTTCCTTCCAAGTCAGCAAATGCGAAGAATCGATTTTGCAGTCGCGAACTTGTGGCGATCAAACCAATCGAAACCAGGGTGAATGCACCCGTCATCGTTGCCATCCATCGAATTGGTGCACCAGCAATGAACAGCGTTGCCATCACGATGCACGTGAACACAATCGCGGCACCTAAGTCTTTCTGCAAAACGACGCATAATGTCACAGTGATCGCCCATGCAAACATCACCGGCTTCAACGTCCGTTCCCAATTTGCCATTTCTGCACGTCTGCGCGACAACACACTGGCGCAATACAACAGCATGGTCACCTTCAGAACTTCCGAAGGTTGGAAACGAATTGGGCCCAACGCCACCCATGCACGCGCGCCATTGATTTCCAATCCAATGCCAGGAACCAACGGGAGAACCATGAGACCATACGACGCCCACAACACATACTTCGCAATGCCATGCCACTGGTGATACGGCATGCGATAGGTGGTGATTCCTGCGAACAAACCAAAAACGGACCACATGAACTGTTTCTGAAACATCGCCCATGGCGAGCCACCGCGATTCACGGCCTCAATGGAAGTTGTCGACAGCACCATCATTAACCCGAATACGGTGAGCAAGGAGGTAACGGCGAGAATTCCCCAGAACACTTTGTTTGGAGCTGCGGTTGTTAACCGACGCGTCGTACCAACACCTTTCTTGTCGAGCACAGCGCGGCGCCGCTGAGCCGGTGTGAGCGAAGTTGAAATGTTTGTTGCCACGGTGTCCTCCTAGCGATGGTTTCCTGATAGTTCTCGAACGCATTTCATGAAATCGTCGCCCCGTTCACCGTAGTTTGAGTACCAGTCGTAACTGGTGCATCCTGGCGACAGAACCACAACATCTCCCGTGCGCGAAAGCTCGCTTGCATGAGCAACTGCAGCACTCATACTCTCTGCTTGCACAACGGTGCACACACCTTTGAATGCTCGAGCAATATCGTCTGCCGAAGCACCAATCGCAACAACTGCTCTCATCCGATGTGGTTCGCAGGCCATTTGCGACAGGTCAAGACCTTTATTTTTGCCCCCAGCAATCAACACAATGCTGTCGAATGCACGCAATGCAACACTGGCTGCATGTGGGCTCGTCGCCTTGGAATCATTAAACCAGCGAACCCCTTCTACCTCGGCAACGAACTGAATTCGGTGTGGTGCGTTTTCAAAATGTTCTAATGCGTGCGCCACATTGTCCGCATCTGCAAGTCCGCTTTCGATGCACACTGCAGCCGCAGCAAGTGCGTTGGTGATGTCATGAGGCAACGAGCGCTTCATGCGCGAAATGCTGGTGATTGAACCCAACGGTCCACACAATTCGTCGCCTACTACGCGGTAGTCACCCTCTGTTGCGCCAAATGTGACCATGCGCGCAGCACTAGCACGCGCTACTGCCAAGATGTTTACGTCATCAACTGGAGCGACTGCAACATCGGTTGGCAGGCAGTTCGCCCACATTTTTGCTTTTGCATCAAAATATTTTTGATAGCTGCTGTGCCAGTCCAAATGATCTGGCGCAATGTTCAACCAAGCCGATGCCTGCGTACGAAACTGCTCTGTGTGTTCAAGACGAAAACTCGAACATTCAATTGCGAAAGCTTGCGCATCAGTCGCAAGCGATTCGATGAGTGGCACCTCCGTGTTGCCTACCGCTTCTGAGCGCAAACCTGCCGTGCGAAGAATTGCATTCACCAACAGCGTGGTAGTTGTCTTGCCATCAGTTCCAGTAACTGCCACCATCGGCCGCGATCCATCACTTCGCAGTTGCTCAATGCGGTAGGAAATTTCAATTTCTGACTGAATGGACACTCCGTGATCATGAGCACTACGGATGACAGCATGATTTTCAGGTACACCCGGTGCCGGAGAAAGCACACCCACCGAACTCATCACGCGTTGCAATTCCCCATCGCTAGTTATGTCCACCACTTGTGCGCCAATGGACTGAGCAAATGAATGGTGCTCATCCGTCAATTTGTCATCACCAAGCACGACATCGATGCCACGCTCACGCAGCGAAGAAGCAACCGCACGCCCCGCTACAGCCAACCCAAACACAAAGGCTGCGCCGGAATCTTGGGTCATCGGGACACTTGATTGGTGAAGTCGGCGATGAAAATTGCTACTGCGGTTGCAACACAAATTCCAGAGATGATCCAGAATCGAATGATCACAGTTGTCTCTGGCCATCCACTGAGTTCGAAGTGGTGATGTATCGGCGACATCTTGAATAGGCGTTTCTTTCGACCAGATGCCTTGAACACGCCCATCTGCACTGCTACTGAACCAGCTTCAATCACATTGATACCGCAAATGATTGGCAACAGCAAATGAGTATTTGTTGTTACAGCCAGTGATCCAAGTGCAGCACCCAAACCAAGCGCGCCAACATCACCCATAAAGATTCGGGCTGGTGCTGCGTTCCACCACAAGAAACCACCACACGCGCCTGCAAGCGCAGCAGAGAGCACCGCAAGGTCAAGCGGGTTCACGATGTCGTAAATGCGCGGATTACGAAATGCCCAGTACGCAATGATGGTGAATGCGAGGAAGCCGAACAGCGCTGAACCTGCAGCAAGACCGTCCAAACCATCGGTCACATTCACCGCGTTGGTGGTGCTCCACACCATCACTGCTGTCCACACGATAAATAGTGGTCCCGAAAGCTCCCATCCTGGACTCAATGCACGCGTGAAGGAAATGGTTTGAGCAACTCCCGTAGTGGAAGCCAAAATAAACATCAGCACTGCAGTGATGCCGAATGTGATCCAACCCTTTTTCTTCCAGAAAATTCCGCGATTGTGCTGACGCTTTACCTTGAGGTAGTCGTCTAAAAATCCAATCGCTGCCAACACAAACACCGTGAGCCAAATGATTGCTGCTTGATCAGAAAACGGAAGTCCGCCTCGTAAGTGAGCAACAAGCCAACCGATAAAACCTGCAATCAGAATGGCGATGCCACCCATTGTTGGTGTTCCCTGTTTTGCCATTTGATGCGCTGGACCATGGTCCTCCGCGCCAAGAATGGGCTGACCCTTGCCTAGTCGCTGAAAGAATGAGATAAGCGCACGAGTGCCAGCAAGCGACACCAGCATTCCAACCGCACCTGCAATTAAAACGGCAATCATGATTGAGCTCCTAGAAGTTCGCGAGCGACCTGCGCATCGTTAAACGGAAAAGTTTGGGTTCCAATGGTTTGAGTGTTTTCGTGACCCTTTCCCGCAATCACAACAACATCTCCGCGCTGAGCAATGGAAAACGCCATGCCAATTGCGGCACGGCGATCTAATTCAGTGCACAGCACTTTATGCGAATCGGATGCCGCTACTCCAGCATTGATCTGCGCTGCAATTTCAACCCCAGACTCCGAGCGAGGATTATCCGATGTAACAATCACTACATCAGACTTTGCTCCTGCAATTTCGCCCATAGGCCCGCGTTTATCACTGTCACGATCTCCGCCACAACCAAACACGAGAACAAGTTTTCCAGACTCGCTCATGAGCGATCGCGCAGTATCAAGAACACGTTCAAGGGCATCTGGTGTGTGTGCGTAGTCCACGATCACATCAAACGGCTGACCCGCGTCAATCGATTCAAATCGACCAGGCACAGCGGTGGCGCAACTCAAACCTTCTGCAATTTTGGTTAGCGGAATGTCAAGGGCTCGCGCAGCAACGGCTGCGGCAAGTGAATTCATCACATTGAACTGGCCGCCTAATTGAACACGCATCTGCACACCTTCAATCTCATATTCAATGTGGCGTGCATCCATTCGAACCTGAGAGATGTCACTCATTCCAAACGAGGTTGAGTCAATTGCCATGGTGTCGAGAAGAAGTTGACCATGCACATCGTCGCGATTGACGATGCCACAAGCTGAATACTCGTTTGTGAATAGTTTTGCTTTGGCGGCGAAGTACTTCTCCATAGTGTGATGGAAGTCCAAATGATCCTGCGACAAATTCGTAAACACAGCTACTTCAAACGTCGTACCCATTACGCGATGAAGCTCCAACGCATGTGACGTCACTTCCATCACTACCGCTTCAACGCCGTCGTGTTCCCACTCACCCAACATTCGCTGCAAATCAGTTGACTCTGGCGTTGTTCGTGTTCCAGTCAGTGTTCCAATGACTTCGGTTTTCCAACCGTATGTACGCAGGATTTCAGCGAGCAAATGCGCCGTCGTGGTTTTTCCATTCGTTCCGGTTACACCAACCACGTGCATCCGTGTGCTCGGAAATTGACGCAGAGCGGCAGCCAACAGCCCCATCGACTTACGCACATCACGGACCACAATTTGAGGCACATCAACGGCCAATGGACGTTCTACCAACAGCGCTGATGCCCCTGCACTGACAGCCTGTTGTGCAAACTCATGGCCGTCATGATGTCCTCCACCAACGCAGCAGAACAATGCGCCAGCAATCACCTGACGTGAGTCATGTGAGACATCGACAACTACAGAGTTTTCACCAATAACTTCAATCAGTAGACCACGCGTGCCAAGTTGTGCCGTTTCCACCAGATGACGCATTGCCATCTGGCCGGTCGATGCCGGCGATGCACTCATAATTAGTGCTTTGGTCCGAGCTCTGCTGGACGCTCTTTTGGACAACCGAGGTCGGTTGCATCTGGACGAATATCAAGCTCGCTGATGAGCACCTGTGCGATGTTCGCAAATACTGGCGCTGCAGCAGTTCCACCGAAACGATCCAACGAGTCAGCATTTGGTTCGTCAATTGAAACCAACACAGTGAAACGTGGCTGCTGAGCAGGTATAAAACCAACAAAACTGGCAAAGTACGAACGCGATCCGTCGTCAGCAACATATGTTTTGTTGTCTTGACGCTTGTAGGCAGTTCCTGTCTTACCGGCAACTGTTATACCTGGAACTTTTCCTAGCGTTGCTGTTCCGAAACAGACAACGTCAGACATCAACGACCGCATCACTACGGCAGTTTCTGGAGTGATAACCGCATGCTGCTCTTGTGGCGCTATTGCCTCATTTACTCCGTCTTTAGTTACCGTTGCCGTCACCAAACGAGGGGCGACATAATTTCCATTATTTGCCACCACATTCACCCCCGCAATCAGTTGCAAAGCTGTTGTTGAGTAACCGTAACCATACGACGTAGTGAATTTCTTGGCACCCTGCCACTTGTTTGCTGACTGCAAGATTCCCTTTGTTTCTCCCGGGAAATCGACTGCCGACTTTGCTCCAAAACCAAACGACTTCAAGTAGTCATACAATTTTTCTGGTCCAATTGTTTGCCCAATCATCAGCGTTCCGACGTTCGAAGAATCTACGAAAATCTTTCGCACTGACATATCTTCAAGACCGTGTGGGTATGCGTCATTAAGTGGTTGTTCCCACTTCGTGCCTTTGTTTGCAATGAACGTTGGTGGAACGTTAAACACCGTCGTTGAGTCAACTTTGCCTTCGTTAATCGCAGCGGCGATGCTGAACACTTTTGCTACCGACCCAGGCTCGTTTGCTTCTACTGCTGCGATATTTCCCGAATCTGCTGAATACGTTCCATCTTCGTTCAGTCGCAATGTTGACATTGCATAAATCTCACCAGTGGCGGAATCCATCACGATTGCAGTTCCACTTCGTGCCTGAAGTCGTGCAATCTGTTGAGCCAAGATGCCATCAACCTGGAACTGAATGTTGCGATCAATGGTCGTGACCAGTGTTTTACCAGGGATCGCCGCAACGCTCTCATTTTGCGTTGCCGGAATTGACTGACCCTTCGCGCTCACTTCGCGAACCTGTCGCCCATTAACACCGGCGAGCAACATATCGAATTGCACTTCAAGTCCCGACGTACCAAGCCCATCAGGGTCTGTGCGGCCAACTAATGCGCGTAACCCATCGCTTGTCAGTTCGCGGCCTGTTTCTTTGTATGAAGACACACCTGGAAGTTGCAACGCAATGAGTGAGTCAGCTACCTCTTGTGAAGTCTGACGCGCAACATAGGTGAAGCTCGATGTCTTGTCCTGCAGTTTTTCTGCAAGTGCAATTTCATCCTCTGGCGACATTGCCAACACAGCGGCGATCGCCCGTGCTGTTCCTACTGGATCAATTACTTCGCGTGGGTCTGCAAACACGGTGCGGAGCGGAATTGGTATCGCTAGCTCTAGACCATTGCGGTCAAGAATTGATCCACGTTCTGCTTTCACCACGTTCACTCGAGTGCGCTGCGAAACACTTGCGTCGCGATATTGACCGGATCCGATGGTCTGCAAATACCCCGTACGCAACAACATGGCGCACAACATCAATGACACACCAATTCGCACGTACGCCAGTCGATGCGAGATTTTTCCTGGCTTGAGATCCTCGGTCAGTGTGCGAACTGTGTGTCGTGCTGCTGCTCGCGCAATATCTCCAGCACGCTGTGGCTCGTGACGTCGCCCTCGTGATCCTGCAGCAAGACTCATGGCTGTGTCCCCATGTTCTGCGAAACACCCAAGTTGGCAAGCGGGTTCAGTGATGTGATATTCGTCGGGTCAGCAAACGCTGCGTCCATCTTCCCCGTTGAGATCACGACTGATGCCACAACATCTTGAGGTACTTCCACAAATTTTGAACCAAGACCTGGCGTCATCATTAAGGCTTTCGCCTGTTCGCGAAGGTATTCCGGCGCCAACAAAGTGACGCGTTGTTGGCGAAGCTCGTCGTGGTACTGACGTGCAAGTGAAATTTCTCCGGTTAGACGATCCAACTTCAGTTGTTGCCCAGCGATGTAAGCCTGCAACCCAATCACTGAAGACACCACCACGAACAGACCAAGCACCATGGTGCTAAAAAACAAGATGGTCCGTTTCGAAGTTCCAGGGATGACTGTGAGATGGCGTTCAGGGGGTATCGATTGTCCACCACGTGGTTGCCGTTGCGGCACCCGTTCTGTGTTGATCGCTAACGCCATCTCAGCAGCCGACCTTTTCAATAACCCTCAGTCGTGCAGATGATGCGCGAGGGTTGCGTTCAATTTCTTTCGCAGATGCATGTTCCGCGACACGCACCTTCTTCACCAACTTGCCCGCGGACAAGTGGTGTTGAAATGGAGATGCGACGGTGGTTGCTCCTGGAAGAGTTTCCGCATCGCGGAATGCCTGCTTCACAATGCGGTCTTCGCCTGAGTGATACGACAACACAGCAATTCGGCCACCCACTTCCGTGGCTGCAATCGCATCCGAAATCGCCTTTGGCAAAATTTCGAGTTCCTTATTCACTTCAATGCGAATTGCTTGGAACGTGCGCTTCGCAGGATGCCCGCCCGTGCGGCGAGCTGGAGCGGGAATGGCGCTTGCAACAATTTCTGCAAGTGCCGATGTTGTCATGACTGGGCGGGCAGCAACAATTGCCTTCGCAATGCGAAAAGCAAATCGCTCGTCGGCATGATCGCGCAATACGTCGGCTAGTTGCTGAACCTCGTAACCATTCACCACATCAAGGGCACTGAACTCTTGCGTGGTGTTCATTCGCATATCGAGTGGTCCGTCATTGCGATATGAAAATCCACGATCGGCTTCATCAAACTGTGGTGAGGAAACTCCCAGGTCAAACAGAGCACCAGAAATTTTTGGCACGTGATGCAAATGCAAGAACTCCGATATGCCATCAAAGCGGCCCTGGTGAAACATCAGTCGACCTTCGAACTGTGGCGAGACCTTGCGAGCATGTTCAATGGCCATTGGGTCTTGATCGATACCGAACACGCTCATCCACGGATACGTAGAGAGCAGTCGCATTGTGTGGCCCGCTCCACCCAACGTTGCATCCACAACCACGCCGTGAGGAACTGCACCAAAGAGTTCGGTGATTTCATCAACCATTACTGGTTCGTGATTAAAGGTTGAAGGAGTTGCTGGTGAGTTCATAAGAAGTTCTCGACGCTTCGTTGCGTGTTCCCACTCACGTGATGCCTCGCTGTACTGCAGCCCCCCGGCCCGCATTGTCGTCGGGATGTCTCCCCGATTCGACGAAATGGAAGCGGGCGGAGTTGGGGCTGTCCATCTTGCTGACCGAAGGACTGCAGTACAGCGAAACGTTCTATGAGGAGCGTTTCACAGAAGGTGGTGTGGTCGATGCGCTCCTTTCCCGCTACTCGCCTGATCCGGCGATTTGCTCGATTCCCATCAGGACAACACGCTCGTGGCGCTCTGGGTCCCAAATTTCAATACGGTTGTAGTTACCGCTAACAAGCACGCGCGAATTCAGTGTGAGTCCCGCATATTCACGCAATTTTTCTTCAATGTTGATTCGACCCTGAGCGTCAATGGCCACTTCGAAGGTGTTGCTCGCCTGAGCACGCTGTTGGTTGAGCGACATTTCGCCCTTACGAACCTTTTCCATGGATTCTCGAGCGAACTCTTCAAAGTCGCCAGCCGTTAAGACATCCACGCACTTGTCGCGCCCAATGGAGAGGAAACAGCGAGGTTCTAAACGTGGGCGAAACGATGCAGGCAATGCCAGACGACCCTTTGGGTCCAACTGCCGATCGTGCACTCCTACGAACAATGTGTCCTCCGCTACCCTCGCGAACCCTTGTGGGGCTTGCCTTCCCATGTATTGCTGCCGTTGAAGGGAGTCCGCACTCCGGATCAACGAGGAATACGATATCCCCACTTTCCCCCACTTTGGTGTTATTTATCTCCACTTTCCCCCACCAATTTCCAAACGGCAGCATGCCCAAAAAAGCCCTATTCCATTGGTGAATTACGGGACTCGAGGCCGACTAGGCCGAATCGTCGAAAAAAAACTTTTGCTAGCGGGGCAGATGTGACACGAAAGTGTCCACAATCGCCTGCTGGCTTGCCTGAACGGTTGTGACTCTATGCGCAATCTCGCTCAGGTTGCCTGGCGTTTTCACTACATACATCTCCACGTCATGTGGATTCCACTCTGTATATATGGTGCATTGAAAGCGCGCATAATCACGTGTGCGTCGCTGGCTAATGCCGACAAGTTTGCTCAGCGTTACTTCATCTTGTTGAACTACTTCTCCCGGACCAACTCCAGCGAAACACAACAAGTCGCCCCACTCATCGCTGCTCAGCGATTCGCGATGCACCGACACATTTCTTTCGCCAAGTGCGTTCAGCGTCTGCACCCATACGTCGCCCAACCACCACGAAGCCTGCGCAACGTCATCGCTCCACAACACATCTCCTCGCGGAACTACGACATCAAGCCACACATGTTCACCTGGTGCAAGAAACACAATTCCACCGCCACTGCGACGACGCACCACTTCAATTCCTTCACCACTGCACAGTTCCCCATTCAACAATGATTCATCTTGGCGTGAGCCAAGCACCACGGCTGTTCGTGTTATGCGAACGTCCCAAACTGCGCGTTCAGCAACAAGATCGCGGCCATGCTGTTCACCTGCAGAAACATGTTCGGAGTACAACTTCCATGATGAACTAGGAAGCGTGGGCAAGGTATTGCTTCCACGCATCGGGCACTCGCCCAACAGAAACAGAAATCCATGCGAGCTCGCGTGGCGCATGCGGTTCGCTTGCAAGTCTCATTCCCGCTTCTTCCGGCGTGCGATCACGTTTACGCAAATTGCACGGCCTGCATGCGGCAGTTACGTTTTCCCACACATTCATACCTCCACGCGAACGCGGCATGACGTGATCAATGGAATCTGCGACTCCTCCGCAATATTGACAACGATGATCGTCACGAGCAAACACTGCACGACGAGAAAGTGCAGTTCGACGATGATACGGAACTTTCACTACATATCGAAGACGAATGACCAATGGTCCAGGCATAGAAAAATTCTCTGCGTGCACTTGCGTTCCATCGTCTTCAACGATGTCTGCTTTGTCGGAGAGCACCAGACATACGGCGCGTCTTGCAGACACGACACTGAGCGGCTCGTACGTTGCATTGAGAACGAGCGCGCTACGCATGGTTAGCCTCGCCGCCCTCGGCGACTCAACCTGGTCGTACTCTGCCAGTCGCGCGACCATTCGAGGTAATCAATGATGTCGCGTATTTCGGGGTCGCGTTTCGTTCCGCCATATTGAGTAGTCGTTCGAAATTCAACATATGCAGCCGTGGGCAATGGCAGGAATGGCGGTTGCTTCCACCAGCCTGTTGGCGCCAACCGAACTGCTTGACGGATCGCGGTACTCCACAGCCATGGACGCACGAGTAGCGCTGCAATCAGTTTGGCAAGAGTGGAAACGTTCATCATGATGTTGCGCTCAGACTAATTGGGCTTTGGTTCCTTTGGAAGACCAAGCACCATTTCTCCAATGATGTTTCGCTGCACCTGCGAAGAACCTGCATAAATCGTTCCAGCGCGAGCATTGAGGAATGTCGTCGCCCAGCTCATGGAGTCGTTCGGAGCGCCAGCATCGTCAGTTTGAAATGCACTTGACGGCTTTCGACCTGATGGCACCAACGCATCCATTCCCATGATGTCGATTCCGAGTTCGGTCACCACCTTGTGATACTCACTCCAATACAACTTAAAGATCGCACCGTCTGGGCCTGGATGATGTCCTGCCAAGAATTGCGTCAACGTGCGCATACCGAGGTAGCGCATGATCTGCACGACTGAATAACACTTTGCGAGCCGCTGACGAATGCGTGGGTCGGATGCAACACCCTTCTCACGAGCAAGATCCATCAAGCGATCAATTTCGGCTTGAAAACGAATTGGTGCAGTTGCCGCTGCCTCGCCGCGTTCAAAACCGAGCAGACCCATTGCCACTGCCCAACCGTTGTTTATGCCGCCAACAACATTTTCTTTCGGCACGCGAACATCGGTGTAAAACACTTCGTTGAATTCGCTCTCACCGGAAATCATCTTGATTGGGCGAACTTCTATTCCTGGTTGGCGCATATCTACCAAGAGGAACGAAATGCCCTTGTGCTTCGGCGCGTCCGAGTCGGTACGCGCAAGCGTAAAGATATGGTCGGCCAAGTGCCCTGCCGATGTCCATATCTTTTGTCCGTTCAAAATCCATTCATCACCATCGAGCACAGCCTTCAAGCCAACATTGCTCAAGTCGCTTCCCGCATTCGGTTCGCTATAGCCCTGACACCACACATCGTCACCTGAAATGATGCGTGGCAGGTAATGCTGTTTTTGCTCTT
>JBIKHN010000095.1:0-6190 GCA_044362135.1 Ilumatobacteraceae bacterium
CTGTAGATGGCGAAATTGTCGAATGCCTTGTAGAACTCAACCCTGATAACGCAGCAACTACCAAGTAAGCCGTATTCAGTAGTATTGAGCCAATGTTTGACGGTCGGTTTAAATCAGAAATCGAGCGATACGTTCGACCAGTAGGTGAATCCCTCCGTCGCACCGGACTGTCACCGGACCATTTCACGGTGCTTGGACTGTGTGTTGCTGGAGCTGCGGCTGTTGCCATCGGTTCAGGCAAGATGCAACTCGGACTGTTGCTCGTTATCTGTTCTGCGCTTCCGGACTTGCTCGATGGAGCGTTGGCAAAGGCATCAAATTCGGCAAGTCAGCGAGGAGCGTTCTTTGACTCGGTAGTTGATCGAGTGAGCGACTCATTGCTCTTTGGTGGTGTCGCCTGGTTTTATGCCAGCTCTAACTCGCCGCAGTTTTCCATTGTTCCTTTCGCCATTCTTGGCGCTTCGCTCATTATTTCCTACGAACGAGCAAAAGCAGAATCGTTAGGTTTGTACGCCAAGGGCGGACTGATGGAGCGAGCCGAACGCATCATCATGCTGTGCTTTGGTTTGTTGTTTGATTCGCTATTGAAGTGGGTCATGGTGGTCATGTTGGTTCTTGTGGTCATGACTGCAGTGCAGCGCTTTGTCAAAGTGTGGAAGCAAGCAGCTGTTGCCCCGGTGACTGCGGAGAAGCAAGCCATTCGTCGTTCACGTCGCGCCTCACGCAGAGCTCGTCGTGATGATTATCGTGCGCGCTTTCAGCGTCGACGTCGCCTGCAGTAAACCTCAGCTATGGCCGATCCTCGTGACACCGGCTTTGATGCGTTAACACTTGCCGGATATCGGGCGGCTTCGTTATTTGCAAAGCTCACGCCTGCGCCGCTTGCGTTAGGAACTTCGCTTGCTCTTGGTGCGCCACTTGCATTGGGCTTTCGCGATAAGCGAGAAATGATTGAGCGACACCTGCGCCGAGTGAATCCATCGCTTCGTGGATTCGCGTTGCGCCAAGCAGTGCAGGAATCGTTTCAAAGTTATACGCGTTATTACCTAGAGACATTTCGATTAGGAACGCTGTCAAAGAAACAAATTCAAGCTGGGTTCACCGTTGATGGCTTCGAACACATCGAAAAAGGAATTGCTGACGGCAAAGGAGTGGTGCTTGGACTGCCGCACCTTGGCGGATGGGAATGGGCTGGTCGTTGGCTAGTTGATCAGGGTTACGGGTTGACTGCAGTGGTTGAGCGTTTAGACAATGACGAACTCTTTGAATGGTTTCGCGACATGCGCAGCAAGGTTGGAGTAAATGTCATCCCGCTCGATGACAACGCGGGTTTACGAGTGAGCGCAGCACTGAGAGATAATCAAGTTGTCTCGTTGCTGTGTGATCGCGATATTCCTCGAGACGGTGTGCGCTCGGGTGTTGAAGTTGAATTCTTTGGTGAACGCACAACAGTTCCTGCTGGCCCAGCATTTTTTGCCTTGCGAACTGGCGCTGCACTGTTGCCGCTCGCTACGTATTTCACTCGGAAGTCCGATGGTCATCATGCGGTGGTGCGTCCACCGATTCCTGTCGAACGTCAGGGGAGTTTGCGAGAAGACGTTGCACGAATCACGCAACTGCTCATGATTGAAGTAGAGGGTCTTATTCGTCGCGCACCAGAACAATGGCACCTCTTCCAACCGAACTGGCCGAGCGACCCTGGGTTTAATTCTTAGGCGAGCAGTGTGCGCAGTTCGTTTAAGCGCTCGTGATTAACGCGATACCACACCCATGTGCCGCGCTTCTCGCTGAGTAGCAATCCGGCCTCGCGAAGAACTTTGAGATGATGGCTGACTGTTGGCTGCGATCGACCTGTTGGCTTCACCAGATTGCAGGCACATGTCTCAGTGTTTGGTGAAGCAGCGATCAAGCTAAACAACTTGAGGCGAACGGGGTCGGCAAGTGCAGCAAACCCAACGGCCAAACCTTCGGCTTGTTTCGTGGTCAGCGCGGCGTCCGAAACAGGGCCACAGCAATCTTTTGGGATGGCAGAAAGTTGCCTGAGCGGAGGTGTCTTTGTTATATTGATACTCATCAATATAACAAATGAAAGAGGTAAATCGTGTCACGAGTGCAATTGGCGTTAAATGTGAGCAATCTGAACGAGGCAATTGAGTTTTATTCAAAGATGTTCAATACCAAGCCGGCAAAGGTTCGTGAGGGTTATGCAAACTTCGCCATTGCAGAACCGCCGTTGAAATTGGTGCTTATGGAGCGCGCCGCAGGGGATACCAGTGAATTCCACCATCTCAATCACCTCGGAGTCGAACTTGAAGATGCAACACAAGTCGACGAGTCAATTGAGCGTTTTGAAAGCCTTGGTCTCGTAGAAAAAATTGAAAAAGACACCGTGTGTTGCTATGCCAAGCAAGACAAAGTATGGGTGCAGTCACCCGATGATGCACCGTGGGAGTTCTACACCGTGTTGGCAGATTCTCCGTCTTACTTCATCAAAGTAGATGGAGTAGAGGGCTCAGCTTGCTGCTCATGATGCGTCGGTTAACCGCGGAGGCACTCGGTACGGGACTGTTGATCGTCGCCGTAATTGGTTCGGGCATCATGGCCGAGCGATTAACGCAAGATGTGGCGTTGCAGTTGTTGTGCAATGCAGTAGCAACGGGTGGCGCGTTAGTTGCATTGATCCTCATTTTTGCCCCAGTGTCTGGAGCATCGTTTAACCCAATCGTTGGAATTGTGGGCACGTTGTTGGGCGAGGGAAGTTGGAAAGACACAGCTCTGTATGCAGTTGCGCAAACCGTAGGTGGTTGCACTGGGGCAATCGTCGCCAACGTGATGTTCGATCTAGATGCAATCAACCTCTCGGAAAAAGTTCGTACCGGGTCAAACATTTGGATTTCCGAAGTGGTTGCATCTGTTGGTTTGCTTGTGGTGATTTATGGAACCATTCGCGCCAAGCGTGCGGACTTGGTTCCATTCACGGTTGCTGCTTGGATCACTGGTGCGTACTTCTTCACCTCGTCGACTTCACTTGCCAACCCAGCAGTCACGGTTGCTCGCACATTGAGCAACACCTTTGCCGGAATCGCTCCCGAGTCGGTTCCTATGTTCATCGTGATGCAACTCGTCGGCGCGGTTATCGGGTTCAGCATTATTCGTTTCGTATTTGAAGAAAGTGCAGCATGAGCGAATTACATATTCCGGGTGTGCTCTTTCTGTGCGTGCACAATGCTGGACGCAGCCAAATGGGAGCGGGGTTTATGCGTTCGCTCGGTGGCGACAACGTTCGTGTGTTCTCTGGCGGCTCTGAACCTGCTTCGAAAGTGAATCCTTCTGCGGTTGAAGCAATGCGCGAGGTTGGAATCGACATTGCCGACTATGCGCCTCAGAAGTGGTCAATGGAAATGCTGCACGAAGTGGATGTGGTGGTCACCATGGGTTGCGGAGACGCATGCCCATACATTCCGGGTAAGCGCTATGTGGATTGGCCATTAGATGATCCGGCTGGTCAAGGCGTTGATGCGGTACGTCCAATTCGTGACCAGATTAAAACTCTTGTTGAAGCGCTGTTAGTCGAAATTGCTGTTCGCTAACTTTCAAACACAGCAAATAACTCTGCAACAGCTTTTGCCTGTCCACCGCTGGTCGAGGACATAACTGCAATTGGGAGTACGCCTGCTTGCGCCCAATTGCTGAACTGTTCCCGAACTTGAGCAGCATTTCCCGAAATGGTGCAATCGCGTAGCCACTCGTCAGTCATGGCCTGTTGCAGTTGTTCAGCCAGTGACTCTTTTGGTGTATTCGCGATGATCGATTCGACGTTGTCCATTTCTTTGTCGTAGCCAGCCACGCGCCAGTAGTTGCGATAGTTGGGCAGTGACACATAGCCGGTCAGAGTTTTGCGATGAATCGCATACGCGGCATCAAGATCGTCGCTGACCACGGTGGGCACCATGTTGGACATAAAGAATTGATCACGTGTGGCTGGCGCTATCGATGCAACCTGGCGGCTGATGTCGCGCAGTGAGGCATTCGCCCAAATAGCACCTTGTGAAACCTCGGTAGAAAGCGCAAGCATCTTGTCGCGCAGGGTCGCTAGAAAAATCTGTGGCAGTTGGCCCGAAAAGCGTTCGTTAGAACGCATTGCCTGCACATAGTTGGCGATGTCAGAAAGGGGTTTACCTGTTGCAACACCAAGTCGTTGCACTACTGGGCCGTGGCTCACACCAATTCCCAATCCAAATCGACCACCAGAAACTTCATGAATATGTGCTGCAGTGTTTCCCAGTTCTACGGGATGGCTGTAATACATCGGCTGAATCGATGTCCAAAACGGAATGGTCGATGTCGCGTGCGCAAGTGACACGCACAATCCAAGAGTTCCGCCCAAACTTGGACAAGCAATGCCTGCAAATCCTCGGCGCTCAGCCTCGACAGCCAAATCCAATATTGCTTGTCGTTTCGTTGGTGATGCGACGAGAGAAATCGCGGGAAGCGTGTATGTAGAAGGTGAGAACGTGATCATGGCTTGAATGCTCCTTGTAGACGCCTACCGTATATGGCGTGAACATGTTGCGCATCGCCATGGTGAGCCCGTACAGCGTGTCTGTCCCAGGAGGCGTTCAGGCACAGGTGCTCGGTCTTGCGCGTGAGTTGCGAAGAATAGGCCACGAGGTACGCGTGCTTGCTCCATGTGATGGTCCGCCGCCTGAGCCGTTTGTTACCCCCTTGGGCAACAGCCTGCCAACTGCGGCTAATGGTTCTGTTGCGCCGCTTGCACCAGATCCGTCTGCAGCGATGCGCACGATTCGTGCACTCAATGACGAAGCCTTCGATGTCATTCACTTGCACGAACCAATTGTCCCTGGACCAACAGTGACGGCGTTGTTGCTCAAGCTTGCGCCAACTGTTGGCACGTTCCATGCAGCGGGGGATTCAACGTCGTACCGAGTATTGAACAAGACGGCACGTTGGGCAGCAGAGCATTTGACGGTGCGCGTTGCAGTAAGTGAATCTGCAAAAGAACTTGCAAGCAGATATTTGGATGGTGAGTACACCATCTTGTTCAACGGCATTGAAGTTCAGCGTTACTCACGGCCTTTAACCCAGCGCGAAGCAACTCCGACTATTTTCTTTTGCGGTCGCTACGAGCCGCGCAAGGGCTTAGAAATTTTGCTGCAGGCAATGGCGCATCTGCCGAAGAACGTAAAGCTATGGATTGCTTCTGACGGAGTGGGTATTGACGATTTGCAAAACACCTATGGAGCAGACGAACGAATCACGTGGCTTGGCAGAATCACCGAAGAAGACAAGCTTGACAGGCTGGCGAGATGCACCACTTTTTGCGCACCCTCATTGCGCGGAGAATCATTTGGAATTGTGCTTCTTGAAGCCATGGCGTCGGGAGCCGTACTTGTTGCAAGCAACATCAGTGGGTACAACAATGTTGCGACCCATGAAACAAATGCGTTGCTTGTCGAACCAGGAAATCCGGTGGCCCTCGCCGAAGCGTTAAAGGTGGCAATAACAGACGTCGCTATTCGCGAACATTTGACGGCAGGAGGACATGCTCGTGCGCAGGATTTCTCGATGCAGCGTTTAGCACAGTCATACGTAGAGATCTACAACAAGTTGTTGAGCGATGAAGCAGAAAGGCTGCTTGAAATTGCTCCAAACCGATTTGTTGCGATGTTTGGAGACAGAGTGCTGCGTCGTCCAAAATTTCTGAATGGACGCCATAACACGCACTGAACATGTGATCTCTGCGCCTCGGACTGGTGCCGTAGACTGCACGTATGAGCACAACACTGGTAGTAGTTCTCGTCCTCGTTCTTCTTGCGCTTTTCGTTGGCGTTACGTACAACTCGCTTATTCGTCGACGCAACGAAGTTGATAACGCGTGGAGCCAAATCGACGTGCAGCTCAAGCGCCGTCTTGATCTCATTCCAAACCTCGTAGAAACCGTGAAGGGTTACGCAGCGCATGAAAAGACCGCCCTGGAAGCCGTCATCGCAGCGCGCAATTCGGGCATGGCTGCATCGTCGGATCCGCATGCTCAAGCCTCTGCCGACAATGCAATGACCGGAGCCTTGCGCCAGCTTTTCGCTTTGTCAGAGGGTTACCCAGACTTGAAAGCAAACCAGGGTTTTGTTTCGTTGCAAGAAGAACTGGCGAACACTGAGAGCCGCATTGC
>JBIKHN010000096.1:0-6179 GCA_044362135.1 Ilumatobacteraceae bacterium
CCTACCGACAAGTTTGATCTGCCAATGGACTACGAATCATTTGCGGCAGCAGAAGCAATGGTTGGCCACGGCGGAATCGTGGTGTTTGACGACACCGTAAATATGGCCGCACAAGCCCGTTTCGCCATGGAGTTCTGCGTTGCCGAAAGCTGCGGAAAGTGCACCCCATGCCGCATCGGATCCACCCGCGGCGTTGAACTAATTGACAAAATCACTGCAGGCATTAATCGCGATGCCAACATAGAAGTACTCGTCGATCTGTGCGAAGTAATGGCCGACGGTTCACTGTGCGCGATGGGTGGCCTCACACCACTTCCTGTGCGCAGTGCACTTAAAAATTTCACCGAAGACTTTCAGGGCTAACAAGGGAACATCAACATGACACTCATGGATCACGACCTCGGTACTCCGGCCCCAAAGCCAAGCAGCCGTAACGGAGAACAAACCGCAGTCGAAGTAACAATTGACGGCGTAAAGATTTCTGTTGCCGAAGGAACTTCAGTCATGCGCGCAGCAGCGCTTGCAGGCGTAGACGTTCCAAAGTTGTGCGCAACTGATTCACTCGATCCATTTGGATCATGCCGCTTGTGCTTAGTGGAAATTGACGGACGCAAGGGCACCCCTGCTTCGTGCACCACCCCTTGCTCACCCGGCATGACGGTCAGCACACAAACTCCAAAGCTCGAGCGCCTGCGCCGTGGTGTCATGGAGCTGTACATCAGCGACCACCCACTGGACTGCCTCACCTGTGCCGCCAACGGCGACTGCGAACTGCAAGACATGTCTGGCGCAGTAGGACTTCGCGATGTTCGCTACGGATACGACGGTGACAACCACCTCAGCCTCGGCAAAGACACATCAAACCCGTACTTCACTTTTGACTCCTCTAAGTGCATCGTGTGCAACCGTTGCGTTCGTGCATGTGAAGAAATTCAGGGAACGTTTGCTCTCACCATTGAAGGTCGCGGTTTCGGTTCGCGTGTAGCCGCTGGTTTCAACGGAAACTTCTTCGACTCACCTTGCGTGTCGTGTGGTGCATGCGTGCAAGCGTGCCCAACGGCAACGCTTACCGAGAACACCGTTATTGAACTTGGTCAGCCACGTCGCACCGTGCTCACCACCTGCGCATATTGCGGCGTTGGTTGCTCGTTCAAGGCAGAGATGCAAGGCGAAACAGTTGTGCGCATGACGCCATTCAAAAACGGCGGAGCCAACGAAGGCCACTCGTGTGTAAAGGGACGCTTCGCTTGGGGATACGCAAACCACCAAGATCGTCAGCTTGAGCCAATGATTCGCGAATCGATTACCGATGAATGGAAGAAAGTTTCATTCGAAGAAGCAATCGCATTTGCTGCAGGAAAACTGCAAGACATTCAGTCGCGCCATGGCAAGTACTCAATTGGCGCAATCACGTCATCGCGTTGCACCAACGAAGAAGTGTTCGTTGTGCAAAAGATGGTGCGTGCTGCATTTGGTAACAACAACGTTGATACCTGCGCACGTGTATGCCACTCACCTACCGGTTTCGGTCTCAGCAACGCGTTCGGAACTTCGGCCGGAACACAAGACTTCAAGTCGGTGGAATACGCCGACGTCATCTTGCTCATTGGCGCGAACCCAACTGATGCTCACCCAGTGTTTGCTTCACGTATGAAGAAGCGTTTGCGTGAAGGCGCCAAGTTGATTGTTGTTGACCCACGCAAGATCGACTTGGTCAAGACCGCACACATTGAGGCATCAGGTTTCTTGCAGCTACAACCAGGCACAAACGTTGCGGTTATCAACTCTCTCGCTCACGTCATCGTGACCGAAGGCCTTTCCGACACCAAGTTCATTACCGAGCGTTGCGAACCGTCCGAATACGCAATTTGGAGCGAGTTCGTGTCACGCCAGGAAAACAGCCCTGAGGCAATGGAAGCCCACACGGGTGTTCCAGCAGCACAGGTGCGCGAAGCAGCCCGCTTGTTCGCCACTGGTGGCAATGGCGCTATCTATTACGGCTTGGGCGTTACCGAGCACAGCCAAGGCAGCACCATGGTGATGGGTATGGCCAACTTGGCCATGGCAACCGGCAACCTTGGTCGCGATGGTGTTGGCGTTAACCCACTTCGCGGTCAGAACAATGTGCAGGGTTCATGCGACATGGGTTCATTCCCACACGAACTTCCTGGCTACCGCCACGTAAGTGACGATGCAACGCGCACCATGTTTGAACAACTGTGGGGCACGGTCATTCAGTCCGAGCCAGGTTTGCGTATTCCGAACATGTTCGACAATGCAATTGATGGCAACTTCAAGGGCTTGTTCGTGCACGGCGAAGACATCGCGCAATCCGATCCAAACACTGCACACGTCGAGTCCGCACTTTCAGCAATGGAGTGCGTCATTGTTCAAGACCTCTTCTTGAACGAGACCGCGCGCTTTGCACACGTGTTCTTCCCTGGCACATCGTTCCTTGAAAAAGATGGAACATTCACCAACGCAGAGCGTCGCATTAATCGCGTTCGCCCTGCAATGCGCCCTCAAACCGGTAAGCACGAGTGGCAAATTGTGTGCGAGCTAGCAAATGCGCTCGGGCACCCAATGAACTACAACGAGTCCAGCGAAATCATGGACGAAATTGCGGCGCTCACTCCAACGTTTAAGGGCGTGTCATTTGCTCGCCTCGACGACGAAGGCAGCGTTCAGTGGCCATGCAACGACGCCAACCCACACGGAACACCAATCATGCACAAGGAAAAGTTTGTGCGTGGTCTTGGCAAGTTCACTCCAACTCCATACGTTCCAACTGAAGAGAAGTCGACACGCAAGTTCCCACTTCTGCTCACCACTGGACGTATTCTCAGCCAATACAACGTGGGTGCGCAAACCCGCCGCACCAAGAACGTTGCTTGGCACGCAGAGGACTTGCTGGAAATTCACCCAAGTGATGCTCTTGAGCGTGGTGTGCGTGACGGAGAAGAAGTCACTATTTCAAGTCGCGTAGGCAACACCGTGCTTCGTGCACAGGTAACCGAGCGTGTGGCTCCGGGCGTGGTGTACACCACGTTCCACTACCCAATCAGTGGTGCCAACGTAATCACTACCGACAACTCCGACTGGGCCACCAACTGTCCTGAATACAAAGTGACAGCGGTTCAGGTGTCACCAGGTCGCAGTGCAGCAACAGCCGAACTTGACCACCCAGCACATCGCTTAAGCGCGCTTGTTCGCATGGCCAACCAGATTGCTCGTCAGTTTGCCGCAGACAGCAGCCTTGATGCAGTGAAGTCGACTGTTGCTCACCTAGAACGTTTCTGGGAACACGAGATGCGTGTCGATCTTGCTCAGGCAGTTGAAGCCGGCAGCATCACGGTGGACGACATTGTGGTTGAAGCAGTGCGTCGCCTCACCGTTCACGTCTAAACAATTACTTTTCCATAGGCAGTGCAACTCGATTAAGCACGCCTACACAGGCCATGGTGATAGCTGAAGCAATCAGTGCTGCGTGTACGTTGCTGGCTTCTGCGCAGTAGCCCCAAGCAACCGCACCTACCGATGTGCCCAACCACACCATAAGCATGCCGATGGACGAACCCCGGCCGCGTAAATGATCTGGCAATTGTGCAATGAACGTTGCAAACAAGGTATTAATTAGCACCATGAGCGCACCACCACTAATCAATAACGCGGGCACTGCCTGCGTCAATGTTGAAGACTGAGCCAAACCAACTGCAGTTGCCGCCCATACGAACGATGCAGTAACTGCAAGAAGTTCAGGTTGACACTTCGTACGCAAAATTGGCAACAACCAAACTGCACCAACAGAACCAACGCCAAGAGCACCTGAAAGCAAGCCAAAGCCACCAGCACTCACACCAAGCGATTCTTTAGCAACAATTGGCATGACAGCAATCAGCGACGCAGTGCTTGCAAACACAAGCGCAAGCCGTACGGCAATGTTTCGCAGTTGTGCTGTTCGCACAACATGGCCGATTCCATCTTTAATTACACGATTAATACTTGACATTTTTTCTGCTTGTGCTGACATCGTTGGAAGTTTGCGACACACAATCAAAATTCCTACAAACGACACCGCATTCAACATGAACACTGCCCCAGCACTCGTAAATGCAATAATTGCACCTGCAAGTGCTGGCCCAACAGATTGAGCAATGTTGCGCGACACCGAGTCAAGACCGAACGCTTGCGATAGATACTGCGTGCCAACAAGTTGCGGTGTGAGTGCCATAAACGCAGGTGCTGCAATGGTGAGTGCAACCGATTCAAGGAACGTTCCAGCCAACAGTGTGATCACTCCAAGGTTGCCCGTTACTTCCAGAACACTCAACGCCACGGCAATAGCCAAGGCGGCAATTTGCGTCACAAAAATCAGTTTCTTGCGATCCACCATGTCGGCGAAGGCGCCTGCGTGCAGGGCCAATACAAAACCAGGCACCGCCCAACTGGTTTGCACTAAGCCGACCAACGTTGGCGAATCGGTAAGCGAAGTCATTGCCCAACCGGCAGCAACGATATGCATGAACGTGCCCACATTCGACACCAATGCTGCGATCCATAGCGATCGATACATCGCAATGCGCAGGGGCGACCACGGACCGCCCGTTACGTTTACTGAAACTTCCTCATTCATCGCGCCAACCTTACGACTTCGCAAGTGTTACAGAATCGATATTTTGGCGTGTTCAAGGGACGAATTGTTGCAGTTTCGTGTAATCCACCACTGCGTGACAATTGTCATTTATGGTCGAATTTGTGGGCAATGACGCCCACAGAACTGGGGAAATGAAATGTACACACTTGGATACCTACTCCTAGCAGCACTCCTGCTCGGCGCCGTAACGACCGTTGTCGATTCGGTACTTGGCACTGTTCAGCTGTCAGGCATTATCAAGAAGATTCCAATCGTTGGTTCAAACTGGGGCCTCATCGTTGCAATTGCAATGTGCTGGCTGCTCAAGATGACGCCGGCAAGTGGTTGGGGCATGACGTTCGACCAGGATTGGCAGACCTATTGCGCTAACGGCGCAATCATTGCAGGAATGATTCCTGTCAAAGACGCTGTCATCTCCATGGTGAACAAGGGCTTCCGCATGTAATTAGCGGTCTCCGCTAAAGGAACTCTGGAACCCGCCGGCGCAAGCTGGCGGGTTCTTTTTTTATCCAGTGCAATATCTCCCCAATTAGGGTGAAGCCATGGCTATCGACTCGCAACTCAGCGCTGCGTACCAACGGGACGGTGTGGTGGTGTTGCGCAATCTCGTTACGCCTGAGTCCCTAGAAGCCCTCCGCCAAGGCGTTACAGCCAATATGGCAAGCCCTGGCCTATGGGCAAATGAATACACCCCTGCCGGCGCCACCGGCCGCTTTTTCGACGACTACGTGAACTGGAATCGCTTCCCACAGTTTGCCGAAGTGGGCATGCATGGTTCGGTACCTGCAGCCGCTCTCAATCTGATGGGCACCAACGTTGCGCGACTCTTCCACGAGCACGTGTTGGTGAAAGAGGCCGAGACCAAAGAAGTCACCCCATGGCACCACGACGATCCGTATTACGGAATTGACGGCATGGACAATGTAAGCATCTGGATTCCACTCGACCCTATTCCCGATTCGGTTGCACTGCGATTTATTGCCGGAAGCCACAAATGGAATAAGCGATTTATTCCGAAGCGATTCAAAGATCAAACTGCATATGTTGAAGCCGCGCATGACTTCGTGCACTTGCCATCAGTTGAAGAACTCAACACACATGAAGTGATTTCCACTCCAGTTCAACTTGGCGATGCGGTTGCGTTTCATTACCGCACGCTTCACGCCGCACCAGGAACTGCAGGAACGGGAGTGCAACTGCGCCGTGCAGTGAGTTTCCGCTACGTGGGCGATGACGCCGTATTTGCCACACGCCCGTGGATGACGTCACCGCCACTTGAGGGCAATGACCTGCAGCCAGGGGATGCGCTGGACGACCCGCGCTTCCCTGTTGTTGCGACGCGTTAGCTAGTTGCGCTCGCGCACCGGCGAGTCGACTGGCGTAAACGAAAACTTGCGGAATACTTCGGCGTAGCCACCTTCGTACAACACTCCCGCTTCGCGCGCGCGCTCTACCGCATTCACCTTTCGCGCTAATGAATTCACGTGATACCACGGAACCCACGGCTCTTCGTGGTGCGCAATGT
>JBIKHN010000097.1:0-6149 GCA_044362135.1 Ilumatobacteraceae bacterium
CTTGAGCGTGACTTTAATGCCAATCTTGGCGAACGAAGTCTTGATCAAGTTTGCGTACTTATTGATGTCGTCACGTGCCCAGGTGGAAAGGTCAACCGAGAATCCGTTTGGAACTCCGGCTTCCTTCATCAACTGCTTCGCCTTTGCAATGTCTTGCTTGCGCTGTGGCACTGACTTGTCTGCTGCTGGATAAGGATCCATCACGCTGTCGTTTCCAACAACGCCGCCGATGCTCTTCATTACACCCTTTACATAACCAACGCGGTCAATGGTGAGTGCTGCTGCTTGACGAACACGCTTGTCCTTGAATGGACCGAAGTTGCAACGCATGTGTACGTGTGCGAAACCGGCACCAGCCTTGGTGGTCAAGATGTTGAACTTTTTCTTGTCGAGTGACAAAGCATCTGCTGCTTCCATTGCTGCAACTGCATCAAGTTTTCCGGTCTTGAGTGCTGGCAACGCTGTTGCTGCTGAGATGTACTGAATCAACTCAAGCTTGTCAATTCCAGGCTTGAACGTTGTGTCCCAGTAGAACGGGTTCTTTACGAACACGGTCTTTTCAAACTCGGTGTAGCTCTCCATCTTCCAAGGGCCAGCTGAGATCATGTCTTTCGTCCATGCTGCTCCGCCGTTTGCGCCGTTCTTGATGATGCACATTCCGTATGACACTGATGACACCGTGTATGGGAAGTTGCCCGATGCGGTCAACAAGTCAAAACGAACTGTCTCGTTGTCTACTTTGACAATTCCGTTTGCATCGATGATGCCTGTGAAGTTGCCCTTTGAACGCGATGGGTTAGCGGTGAATACCGACTTGTAGGTGTAGACGATGTCGTCAACCGTGAGCGGGGTTCCGTCGTTGAACTTCACGCCCTTGCGGATCTTGAATGTCCAAGTCTTTGCACCATTTGAAGACTTCCAGCTGGTTGCAATGCGTGGCTCAAGTGAACCGTCTTGCCTCTGGAAGCAGAGCCATTCACCAACCTGCGAAAGAATGAACAAACTTCCGTCTGAAGTTTCCCAAGGAGCTGCAGGGTGAACTTGCTTACCTGTTGCAACGCGAAGTGTCTTTCCTGCTGCGCTGGCTGAGCCTGCACCAACAATGCCAGCAACTGGCAATGCAGCACCGGCTGCAGTTGCTGCTGCACCCTGAATGAAATGACGACGCGAGACACCGGTCTTCGCAACGCCATTTGTTGTTTCGTCTATAACTGTCATGTATTCCCCCATAGGTAGATGGACTAACGCTCCAGAAAATACGTTCCTGAAGTTGGGTAAACAATAGGCAAACTTTGGTCGGGTTCGCAAACTCATCCTGTGGATAACTTCAGGCGATTTCGACATGTTAAATGCCGTGTTCATTGGGTTTGGTGGCATTTGACAAGAAATCAAAGAAAATTGATGTGCGGATTCAGGCACGGATTGCTGTAAAAATCGGACCCAGTATTCAATCTGCTGACTGCTCTGCTGAACTTGGTTGGCCCGTCCGACAATCTCAAATCAACGAGTGCGCCAACAGCGCAATGAATCAGGATGGAAAGTTGTTACTCGCCGAGTAAATCTGATGGCGCAATGCCAAGTGCAACACTAAGGCGCACAATGGTGTCGAGTGCCGGAGAGAAGTGACCATTTTCAATTCGATTAATTGTTTTGCGGTCAACACCTGCAATTTCCGCAAGTTGAGCTTGACTCAATTCGGCATCAGATCGCATTTCAAACAAACGGTTAGCAAGAACCGTGCGCATGTCTTTGACATCGCGCTTCAATGTCGCTTCAGTTGTTTTACGGACGGACGATTTTCCCATAACTCTTAAGATAATAAATTTACGGACAGAAGTCCGAACTTTGGCTCAACTTTTTATCAAGACAAAAGTCATCCATACATATAGTGTGACCTCATGCGAATTGGAGTGTTGACAGGCGGTGGTGATTGCCCGGGTCTCAATGCTGTAATCAGATCCGTAGTGCGCAAGGCTGAAACCCAATTCGGGGCTGAAATTATTGGGTTTTATGACTCATGGGATGGAGTTATGGAACAGCGCTATTCGTTGTTAAAAACCAACGATGTGCGAGGGATTGCGCCAAAAGGCGGAACCATTTTGGGAACGCGTCGCGGTGGGCCATTTGACACACCAGACGGCGTTGCCAATGTACAACAGGCTTTCCGCGATTTGGAACTTGATTCCTTGGTCGTGATTGGGGGCAATGGATCACTCACTGTCGCATCGCGACTATTTGAAGAATTCGGGCTGCCCACCGTTGGGGTGCCCAAGACCATTGATAACGACGTGGTGGGTACCGATGCCACTTTCGGATTCCAGACGGCAGTGCAAATAGCAACCGATGCCATCGATCGACTGCACACCACCGCGGAAAGCCACGATCGCATCATGGTCGTGGAGGTCATGGGCCGAGACGCGGGTTGGATTGCGCTACATGCAGGCATCGCCGGCGGAGCAACAGCAATCGTGGTGCCAGAGGCTCCTTTCGACATTTCCGAACTCACAGAAATTGTGAAGCGCCGCCACGACAATGGTCGCTATGCCTCAATTGTGGTTGTTGCAGAAGGCGCTAAACCCAAAGCAGGAACTCTTGACATTCCGCCCGCAACGATCGACAAAAACGGACACGCGTATAACGGCGATGTATCGCGAGTGATCGCTAGTGAACTTGAAGCACGCACGGGTTATGAGTCGCGACTCGTGCAACTCGGGCACGTGCAACGAGGCGGAACTCCAACGAGTTATGACCGTGTGCTTGCAACTCGGTTTGGTCTTGCAGCAGTTGACGCATGCGTGAACAAAGAATTTGGTCAGATGGTGGTTCTGCGCAGCGGCGAAATCAAGCGCGAGTCGATGAAGGTAACGAGCGGGAAAACGCGCACCATTAATTTGGACTTGTACAACGATGTCGTTGCATCGTTTATTGGCTAACGCAATTCGCTAGATCAGTGAGGCGGACCGAATTGACGGTCGCCAGCATCTCCAAGGCCTGGCACGATGAATGCGTTTTCATTCAGTCGTTCATCAATTGATGCAGTGACGATGTGAAGATCCATGCCCGATTTTTCGAGATATGCGATTCCTTCTGGTGCAGCAAGCACGCATGCAATGGTGATGGGTTGCGGAGCCCCGCGCGCAGCAAGCAATTTGCATCCGTATTCAAGTGAACCGCCAGTTGCCAGCATTGGGTCGAGCACGATGCAATGACGGCCGTCAAGGCGTGATGGAAGTTTGGCAACGTATTCGCTCGGTTGGTGCGTTGCTTCATCGCGCTGCACTCCAACTACGGCAATATCGGCGTCGGGCAAAAGTTCCATTGCGGCAGGAAGCATGCCAAGACCTGCGCGAAGAATTGGCACCAGCACAGGACGTTGCGAAATTTTGATCCCGTCTGTTTCAGCTAAGGGCGTAGTCACGCGGACTTTTGTTGTTGGTACATCGCGCAAGGCTTCGGCAATAACCACTAGTGAAAGCCTGCGCATCTCTGCACGAAAAAATTGATTCGACGAATTTTGATCGCGAAGGTGGGTGAGTGCTTCGGCGGCAACTGGGTGATTTACAACGGTGACTTTTACGGACATATACCCATCTTTGCCGATAGGTAGAGTTTTGACCAATGTCGAATCAATTGCGAATTCAGCTGGCTCACAGTCCTGCAGATGCTGCGTTGATTTCGCAGGTCTTTGATGAGGTGTGGTCAGTCAAAACCATGGTTTCCCCAGAGATCATCGTGGCGTCATTGCACAACGGGGCATATGGGTCGGTGGTGTGGGACGGAGATTTGCCCGTGGCGGCAGCGTTTGCCATTGTCGGAAAATCCTTAACCCGACAGCCAAGCGAATTGAACCTGCACTCGCATGCTGCGGGGGTCGTTCAATCGCACTCTGGGCAAGGTATTGGTACACAGTTGAAGATGCATCAGTGGCATTGGGCTCGTGAAAACGGTTTTGCCACCATTACGTGGTCATTTGACCCGTTGGTCCGAAGGAACGCATGGTTCAACATGGTGAAACTTGGTGCACTGGCAACCAACTACTACCAGAATTTTTATGGCGAGTTAGACGATGGCATCAATGCGGGTGAGCAGAGTGATCGAGTGTTGGTGCGTTGGCAAGTGTTGGCAACACCCGAGCCACAATCGTGTGAAGTAGTTGTAGAGCGAGAAGGCGACATTGTCATCGCCACTCCAAACGACATTGAACACATTCGCAAGACCAGCAAGGTTGAAGCCCAAACATGGCGTTCTCGTCAGCGTGCTGCGTTTGAAGAAGCCATGAGCGATGGTTACTCGGTGCGAGGATTGAACGCAGAGTATTCGTACGTCTTGAGCAGGAGTTAAGCCATGATCCGCAGAATTGAAATTGTGCGTGCTCACATCAACCTTGTATCGCCATTTCGTACTTCGTTTGCCACCGAAGTGGATCGCAACCTGCTGTACGTACATGTGATTGGTGATGACGAAGAAGGTTGGGGTGAATGCGTGGCAATGGCTGCACCGTTGTATTCGTCTGAGTATGTAGACGGCTGCGAAGAGGTGATGAAGCGTTATCTCATCCCAATGATTTCTGCATCAACGACTGCTGAAGAATTCGTGCAGAAGTCTTCAGCAATTCGCGGCAACTTTATGGCCAAGGCTGCAATTGAAGCTGCATTGTTGGACTATCAATTGCGTACAGCCAACATGTCTCTGGCAACTTTTCTTGGTGCAACTCAAACCAAAGTTGCATCGGGTGTGTCAGTTGGTATTCAGCCAACAATTGATGATTTGTTACGAGTAGTTGCCGAGTATCGCGCCGATGGATACGTACGCATCAAATTGAAAATTGAACCAGGTCTTGACATTGATCGTGTGCGCGCAGTGCGCGAAGCATTTGGCCCGGACATGTTGTTGCAAGTGGACGCCAACGCTGCCTACACCGTTGATGATGCAGCGCATCTTGCCAAACTTGACGAATTCAACTTGCTGCTGATTGAGCAGCCTTTACCTGAAGAAGACATTGTTGGCCACGTTGAATTGAGCAAGCGCGTGGGAACTCCAATTTGTTTGGACGAGTCAATAACGTCGTACGACGTTGCGCGTGGAGCACTGGATATCAATGCGTGCTCCATCATCAACATCAAGCCGGGTCGCGTTGGTGGCTATTTGGAATCAAAGCGCATTCATGACTTATGCCTGTCGCGTGGAGTTCCCGTGTGGTGCGGCGGAATGCTGGAAACTGGAATCGGACGTGCCGCCAATCTCGCACTCGCCGCCCTCCCTGGGTTCACGCTTCCAGGTGACACATCTGCATCGAAGCGATACTTCACTCAGGACGTAACAGCACCATTTGAATTAGTGGATGGCTATATCGACGTGCCAAACACGGTGGGTATTGGCGTTCGGCCGATTACAGAAGTGCTTGGAGCAATGACATCGCGCGTCGACTCGTACACAATTACGAAGTAATCGTTACGCGTTCAGTGTGACGATTACAGCGGTTTCAGGCTGGTCTTGATTTTTCCCGAAACGTTCGGAGAACCACAAGTAGATGGAAAACACTGTGTAGGTAAAGCCGTATTTGTCGGCAATTGCGTCGCGCACTGTTTCGGCTTCGGTGCCACTGACAACCATTGCGGTTCCATGCACTACCGGTGAGCCTGCAACAATTCGGCCGCGAATGTCGCACGGCTGCACGGTGACAGATTTGGTGTGGGCAAGGCGTTTCGCTTTTCCGGCGTTGGCGTCAATAGTGAAACCAACCACGTTTGGTCCAAGATAGGCAAGTGAGGCAACCCACACAGGTGTGGCAACAGGCGTTCCATTTTTTCGCGTCGAGACAAACGAGATGTATTTCGCCGAGTGCACTGCTGAGATGTCTGATGTATTCATGTACTGGTCGGAGTGACAGGATTCGAACCTGCGACCCTCTGGTCCCAAACCAGATGCGCTACCAAGCTGCGCTACACTCCGCTAACTGCTTCATCCTAGCGATGACAAGTGAAATAACGGCGAGAGAAAACTTACGCGCGCTTTGCGGCGCGAGCCAAGCGACGAGCAGTTTTGCCAATCGGTTGCAAGTGGCGATGGTCGAGGTCCCCAATTTCGGTGCCATTTGTGAACCGCACGCGATAGCGAAGCCAATTGAATCCGTTGGCCAAAATGTCCTT
>JBIKHN010000112.1:0-5068 GCA_044362135.1 Ilumatobacteraceae bacterium
AATGTGCAGCCAACACGTTGTCGTCGGCAAGGCCATGAATAATGAGTAGCGGGCGAGTCAGGTTTTTCGCATCGTGCAACAGTGACGAAGCGATGTACGGCTGTGGGTCGTGTTGTGGATTACCCAAATATCGCTCGGTATAGAACGTGTCATACAACTTCCATTCAGTTACAGGAGCTCCTGCAACTGCAGCATGAAAATGTTGTGGTGCACGAAGCACAGCAAGAGCTGCCAGGTAACCACCGAAACTCCAACCGCGAATTGCTACTCGTGTTATGTCGGCGCACGGAGCGATTTCAGGCAAGCAGTTAAGAACTTCAATCTGATCGTTCAGCACAGTGGTTGCGAGGTCGTGATACACCTCGCGTTCCCAGTCACTGCCACGACCAGGTGTGCCGCTTCCATCGGCAATGACAACACAGAATCCTTGATTAGCAAACCATTGGGCTGCGGTGAATGCCATGCTGCTTGCAACCACTCGTTGTGCGTGTGGCCCACCATATGGGTCAAACAGCACCGGAAGTACAGAGCCGTCGTGGTTCTCGGGCAACACAATTGCAGTGCTGATGCTTCGTTTGCCAACGCGATGAAATGAAACGTTGACGCTGAGCAGTGATTGCTCGGCGTTGTTGAGCAATTCGTGGTGGTTGTTTACCAAGGTTCGTGAACGCGGGTGGTGCATGGTTGCGCTGCGAACCACAATGGTTTCGCCACCAATTGCAACACTGTGTATCCCGTCGTCAGTGGTGAGTTGAACCATTTCGTGAGTCGAAACATTCACTCTCCATGCGTGCAAGACATGTGGTTGATCAAGTGGATTGCCGGAAAACGTCACGTGATCGGAGTTGGTGTTAACAATTCCTCGCACCTGAATATGGGGTGGAGTAATCGCTTTGTTGTTCACCAACACCGCTCGAGCACCATTGCGTTCGCCACACCACAACAACTTGTCTTCGGCGATTAATGACGGACCACCTGTAACGAGTTCTACCCACTTGTCGTCGCGCTCAACATGAAGAGATTCGGTTTCACCAGTTGCAACGTGAACTTTGCGAATGTCGAGCAACTTTTGGTCGCGCGACATCACCGAGATGACTAGCCCAGCCTTGTTCCACTGCACAGATGTCAGATACTCAAATGTTTCTGTGTCCCAGACAATGTTGGTTAAGCGTGCTTCTAAGTCAATGATGTGCAACGAAGTACGTGCATTGTTCGTTCCTGCAAACGGATACCTGCGAGTTTGCGGTTCAACAGTTGGTTGTGACGGGTCGGCAATGGTGATGAGTTCAATTAGAGAGTTGTCTACGCGTTCAACAGCAAGCGCATCACTATTCGGCGACCACCAGTAGCCGCGCTGCCTGTTCATTTCTTCTGCGGCCACAAACTCGGCAACGCCCCATGTGACGTCACTCGCTGTTTCAGGAGTGAGGCAACGCTCGTTGCCTTGCATGTCGCACACAAATAATGAGCTGCCACGTACATATGCAACATATTTGCCATCCGGGCTGATGCGAGCGTCGTAGATCGTGCCCGGCGACGGTTCGTCGATCACGATTTCGTGAGCATTGTGCATGTCGCCCACAAACAGTCGACCACTTACGGCAAAGGCAACGTGCAGCACTTCGCTGTCGCACGAGAATGAAACAATTCCCGCAGCACCTTCTCGTGCACGCTCACGCCGCGCACGTTCTTGCGCCGATTCGCTTTCTGAGTTGGTTCCACTAAGGAGCATGCGAATATCGGCAATACACGTTTCGATATTGCGATCGGTGTGGCATAACCACAGCGAATTCACCGTGTCGTTGCCGGCAGGAGACCGAAGAAACAACACCCGTTTTCCATCTGGTGAAACAACAATGTTTCGCGGTTCGCCAAGAGTGAGGCGCTGTGTTCGCGCATACTGTCGAGGAAACGTGTCGGTCATGCGAGCAGTGTTCCCGAATCGTCAAGTCGCACAGGAACGCCAACCCATTCGCGTTCGCACATTTCAGTTGCTAACTGCGGGTCATTCGATGTTGCCCAAGCACGACGCGAATCGGGGAGGATGACCGAAGCGCAAATGGTTTCGGGGTTTCCATCTCGCCCGTGCATCACGCTGTATGCCTCGAGTTTTGCTGGTCCAACTGCTTCGGCAGCAGTTGCCACTTGACGTTTTGGCAATGCATCAACCTGATCTTGTGGCGACGAATGCGTAAATCCGTTTTGTGGTGGTGTCGCCGCATATGCACCGAATGAATGCTTGGTTGCGTATCCGCCATTTGCCCAGATGAAACCGTGAGCATCTGGCTGTTCGCGGACCATTTGCACAGTGGTGGCAATGGCGTGCATGACGTAGTTGTTAAACGGTCCACCCGCAAACGAGAGTCCGCCGGTTGAGGTGAGTTGTTGGTTCAGGCTGAGTCCAAGTGATTGGGCTCCAAGTTGCACAGCAGAAGGGAAGCACGAGTACAAGTCAATGAAGTCGTATTCATTCGTTGGCTTGCCGGTGAGTTGGTGTAGTTGTTCGCCACCCAAACGAATTGCTGGCGTGTCGGTAAATGTCCAACGATGAGAGATGAAGTTGTGTTCGTGGCAGTCGGTGCCAGCTTGTGGAAACACCCATTTGTCGCGGGCAATGCCAAGAGCGGTCGCGCGTTCTGCCGAACACAAAATAAGCGCTGCCGACATGTCGACATCGTTATTGGAGTTCATGAGTTTTGTGTACGGGTATCCAATCATTCGGTTGGTAGGCGAAGCAGTGCGAATGTGTTCAGGTGTGTACGACTGTTGCAGCCATGCATGCGGATTGCTCTCTGCAACCTTGCTGAAACGCGACCAGAGTTCGCTGATGAATTGTTGATGCTCACTCACCGAACGTTGTGCTGCGGCACGAAGCGCAGTTTCAAACATCGGATAGATCTGAATAGGAAGTGCAATCTTCAGCGCAAGTTCGGCTGCATGGTTCATCACCAATTCCTCGGCAACGGCAGTTGGTGCTTCGTCTGATGCAGACTCCGGTGATGCGCTCATCCACTTGGGTTGAACCTCAGATTGCTTGGCGCGCCGGCGAGATCGTGACGCTTCGCCTCCCGTGAGCACCACCATGTCGATCTCACCACGGGAAATCGCCAACGCTGAATAGTTCACGAGAGATTGCGGAAGGTTTCCACCGTGCGGGGTCAGGCCGGTAACGCGCACATCAAGTCCAAGTTCGCGAGCCACGCTGCGTGCCGGGTTTGCCTCACGAGTAGACAGCGAACGCAAGACGTGCAGCGCGTCAATCACGCCAAGTGTCGAAACACCAGCGTCATGAATGGCGGCGCTTACAGCCTGTGCCATGAGTTGGGTGGGGCCTAATGCATGAGAAAGATCGTCTTCATGCTGTGCGATTTGGGCTTGCCCAACAAGAACGGGGGTGCGTGGGTCGAGCGTCACTTCACAAACTCTACTTTTCAATGTTTACGAGCGATCTATTGGGTAAAGGCCTCGTGACCTATGCTCGCTTGCGGTAACTCTGATGAATTCTTCTCCTTCACCTCGCATCATTGCCATTGGCTCCGACCACGCTGGATTCGAACTTAAACAGCACCTCGTTGCTGTGTTGTCGAAGGCCGGGCACACCGTTATTGATCACGGTACGAACTCCACCGAAAGCGTTGACTACCCGCCGTTTTGCGCCGCAGTTGCGCGCGATGTGCGCGATGGCAAAGCGGCAGTGGGCATTGTTATGGGCGGTAGCGGCCAAGGCGAACAGATTGCAGCAAACAAGGTGCACGGCGTTCGAGCCGCATTGTGCAACGACTTGTATTTGGCGGAAATGGCGCGCTCGCACAACGATGCAAACGTGTTGAGCATGGGTGGGCGAGTAGTCAGCTTTGACGTAGCAGAACAGATCGTTGAAAAGTTTTTGACAACACCGTTTGAGGGTGGTCGTCATGAGCGCAGAGTTGCGCAACTAGCAGAGATTGAACAACAAGAAGGAGTGCGCTAATGCCTTGGCCGTCGGAGACTCAGAGAGACACAGAAGTTTTTGGATTAATTGATAAAGAGCGCGAGCGTCAAAGCACTGGACTGCAACTCATCGCAAGCGAAAACTTCACTTCACCAGATGTGATGGAAGCAACTGGTTCGGTTCTCACAAACAAATATGCAGAGGGCTACCCAGGCAAGCGTTACTACGGTGGCAACGCAGTTGTAGACGATATTGAAGCGTTGGCAATTGACCGCGTGAAGCAATTGTTTGGCGCAGATCACGCCAACGTGCAGCCACACTCTGGTGCCAGCGCAAACATGGCGGTGTATCTCGGACTCATCAAACCTGGTGACACGGTTCTTGGGCTTAGTCTTGACCATGGCGGTCACCTCACACATGGTTCGCCAGTAAATGCCTCAGGAATTTTGTACAACTTTAAATCGTTCCGCGTTGGAGCAACAGATGAGCGTTTGGACTTTGATCAAATTCGCGAGCTTGCGTTAGAGCACAAGCCAAAAATGATTGTTGCGGGAACCACTTCGTACCCGCGCAGACTTGAGCCACAGCCGTTCCGTGCAATCGCCGATGAAGTCGGCGCACTCATGATGTTTGACATCGCTCACATTGCTGGACTTGTTGCAGGTGGTGCACACCCGAACCCAGTTCCATACGCCGACGTTGTTACGTTCACTACGCACAAAACATTGCGTGGACCACGCGGCGGTTGCATCTTGACTACTGCTGCACACGCTGCAGCAATTGACAAAGCGGTGTTTCCAGGAAGCCAAGGTGGACCACTGGAACATGCGGTTGCAGCAAAGGCTGTTGCATTTCATGAGGCAATGCAGCCAAGTTTCAAGGACTATGCGCAGCAAATTGTGAAAAACGCTGCGGCGCTTGCAGAAGCCCTATCAAAACAGGGTTTCCGACTGGTTTCTGGCGGAACCGATACGCACATGATGGTGGTGGACTTGCGGCCATTCGATGCCGAACTAACAGGCAAAGAATCACAACTCATTCTTGATGAAGCCGGAATCACGTTGAACAAGAACAACATTCCAAACGATCCGCGCAGCCCGTTCGTCACCAGTGGTGTGCGAATTGGAACTCCATCAG
>JBIKHN010000020.1:0-16922 GCA_044362135.1 Ilumatobacteraceae bacterium
TGTAGTACTCAACACCCTTAGCGAAACCTTGCATGAAGATTGCTACTGGTGGAATGTTGATACCACCGAACGTACCGACGATGCCGGTCGTGGTGGTTGCTGCTGCCATGTAACCAGCCAAGAATGATGGCTGATCGGTTGCGAAGGTAAGACCCTGAACGTTTGGTGCCGAAGTGTTGGAGTCAACAATTGCGAACTGAACGGTTGGGTTTGCTTCTGCAGCTGCCTTCGTTGCGTCTGCGAGCAAGAAGCCCACAGTTACGATGACGTTGCAACCCTTGTCAACGAATGACTGAAGGTTTGGCTGGTAGTCGGCATCTGATGCTGACTCGAGCAGGTCGATGCTTACACCGAGTTCTGCTTCTGCAAGCTTGAGACCGTCATAGGCATTCTGGTTGAAGCCCTTGTCATCAACGCCACCGATGTCGGTAACTTCGCATGCCAAGCCTGCTGCACCTGCTGCCACTGTTGTGTCTGATGAAGAATCTGACGAACCGCAAGCGGCCAATCCGACTACTGCAACGAGACCAACAGCAAGACCTTTAAGTGACTGCTTTCTCATTATTCTTTTTCTCCCTCTTACGTGCCTCTAGAAACACGTATGTTTGTTGGTCAGAAGATCTTAGTGCACCGCTTTTGCGCGGTTTTACCAAGTGTCGACCATTGGCCGCTTTTTGCCCGTTCTGGGCAGTGGCGTTGGACACGCCGAAAGCAAGGCCAATATGCACTTGCGTGTGTCGGCAGGGTCAATGACATCGTCAATTTCCGTATGGCTAGCCATGCTCAGGGCACTGCCCCTTATATATGCAGCGGCAATGAGGCGTTTTTCCAGATCCTCACGTTCTTCTGGTGTTCCAGCCGCATCCAGTTCCTTTTTGAACCCCAACCGCACCGCGCCTTCTAGACCCATTCCACCAAACTCGCCGCTTGGCCAAGACACGACCATGTCTTTGGCATGAAAGCTTCCGCCTGCCATTGCTTGGGCACCGAGGCCATACCCCTTGCGCAATACAACAGTGATCCAAGGAATGGTCACACTTGCAGCCGTAACGAACAACCGTGAGAAGTGACGCACCTGCGCAGACTCTTCTGCTTGTGGGCCAACCATGAACCCCGGCGTATCGCACAGTGAAACAAGCGGAACATCAAACGCGTCGCACAGTTGTACGAACCTTGCCATCTTGTCGGCACTTGGAGTGTCGATTGCTCCCCCAAGATGCGCAGGGTTGTTTGCAACAATGCCAACTGGCCTGCCCTCTATTCGCGCAAAAGCAGTAACGATGCCAATACCAAATTCGGATCGCAGTTCGAGCACAGAATCAATATCGGCGAGCGTGTTGATCACTGCCCGAACGTCGTACACACGCGTTCGCTGTTCAGGCACAAGTTCGCACAATGCTTCGTCACTATGACGACTGAACATAGTTGTGACACCTTGGAAGTACGACAAGTATTTCTGTGCAACTGCAACGGCTTCCGCTTCATCGGCAACTCGTATGTCGACAACGCCGTTAGCGGTTTGAGTTGCAATTGGACCAATTTCGGTTGGCTTCACCACTCCAAGTCCGCCGCCTTCAATCATTGCTGGCCCAGCCATGCCAATGTTTGAGTTTTCTGTCGCGATGACCACATCGCAGCAACCAAGAAGCGCCGCATTCCCCGCGAAGCAGTAACCCGACGCGATACCCACTAAAGGTACGAGTCCTGAAAGTTGAGCGAACGATGCGAACGACATGACATCAAGCCCAGCAACTCCTGGCGCATCAGTGTCCCCCGGTCGACCGCCACCACCTTCGGCGAACAGCACAACTGGTGTCATGTTTCGTTTTGCAACTTCAAAGATGCGGTCTTTCTTACGGTGGTTAATGAACCCTTGCGTTCCAGCAAGCACCGTGTAGTCGTATGCGACAACCGCGCAATTCGTATTCTCTGCGCCAAACATTTCGGAGTTAATTTTTGCAAGACCTGTAATCAACCCATCTGCTGGAGTGTTGGCAATGAGGTCGTCTTCGCTTCTGCGGCTCCGTTGTGCTGCAACACCAAAACTTCCGTATTCAACAAATGTTCCGTCGTCGATTAGGTCGGCAACATTTTCTCTGGCGGTTCGTTGCCCCTTCGCATGCCGCTTTGCGACCGCTTCACTTCTGGATTCATCTCGTAACAGTTCTTGGCGTAAAAGCAACTGTTCCAAATCGGCACGTTTCCCTGAACGCGAAACCGCTGATGCAACTTCATGCGTTGAACCACTTTCTGTAACGCACTCTGCAAGCGCCTCGCCCTCTCCTACCGATTGCCCGACAGTCACAAAAAGGGAAGAAATACGGCACGAGGTTTCGGCAGTTACGGGATGCTCCATTTTCATGGATTCAATAACCACGATTTCTGTTCCGGCAGCAACCACGTCGCCAATTTCAACCTTCACTGCAACCACTGTTCCTACTAATGGCGAGCGCAACGACGAAGTGGTCATGCGCAAACTGTAGACAAACCCAGAAGGCAACAAGACGACTAGAGTTCGTCCATGCAAAAGCCCTCAAGATTGCCTGTCAAAAAGGTCGTCGTTGCCTTCGCTATCTGTGGTTTACTGCCATTGGCAGCAGGTTGCTCCAATTCAACACCTGGAGAAATCAGCTCTGAAGTACTCCTTGATAAAGCGGCTGTGACCATTCTCGAAGAAGCTTTCAGTTACCCGATTACCAATAATCCGGAAGTGAGTTCGAGCATCATCACCTTGCCTCCAGGCACTCAAACCGGATGGCACCTCCACGAAGCACCGATGTACGCGTACGTCCTTGAAGGGACCCTCGAAGTGACTTACCAGTTGGATGGCTCCGAGATAACAAATACGTACACAAAAGGCGAAGCGATCATGGAAGGTCTAGACACCCCGCACAACGGCGCCAACAACACAGACAAACCCGTGAAGGTTCTTGTTGTGAATTTCGGGTCACCCGACTTGGACAACTCCGTAAAACTCTGATCAGAGAATAAAACTACGGCAACGTAATTGAAAGAATGTGCGACCAGCCTTCGTCGCCCAAATTCTTTGACACCACTTGGCCAGCTGCGCCTGCATACAGGCCCGACCCACCGATGATCGGCCGAATAGTTTCATTGCCTGGAGCAATCGTTGCCCCTGCTGGCGGATAGAGCGAAATACCACCGAGTACTACTTGGTTTGATTCTCCGCCCAATACAAAATTTAAATTTGCACTTCGTAGTTCTTCATCGCCATTCACTGCTACTTCAAGGGTCGTTAGTGTCCCGATCAAATACTGATCATCGGCTTCCATGCCGTCAACGGCAATTGGGATATTAAACGTACGAATTGTGCCGATACCGGAACCAGAGGTGGCTGTTGGAGTAACGACTCCATGCGTGACCACTATTTCTTTCGAAACTGAATTTGATTCATCCGATGAACTCGTTAGCGATACGAGGGAAGCAACAAGAGCAAGAATGGACAATACGAGGGGAAAAAATTTTGATTTCATTGATGAAAACTAACACTCGCCCCTTATGTGGTGCGGTTCATGCTTTAGCGCGCGTGCGGCGCAGAAGTGGGTCTGCAATTCGTAGTGCATTATCGGCAATTCGCATGACGCGACCAGCAGCACCTGGCGTTGAGGAGTCAATCAGGTTTCCCATAACCGCAAGCGTGATGTCGGCTGCAGTTTGAGAGCCGACTGCCACGCGAAGCCCAGGCTTCAACAGCCACGGGTGCCCAATGATGAAGCTGAACCTGCGACCAGTGCGCAAGAACGCGTCGAACCTCTCGCCCACTCGCCTGTCGTACTCGCTCGTTGCTGTTTCAGGGTTTTCCAAGAAACACGAAATCGCAAGCATTCCCGACTCGAGGGAATAGTCAATGCCTTCACCGTTCATTGGGTTCACAAAACCGGCTGCATCACCTATGGCCACCCAACCCGGGCCATGCCTGCGAACACAACTCATCGGCAAGCGCCACGCACGAGGCTTATCTATATAGTCACCGATTGACCATGGCTCACGCACGATTGATGCATATTGATCGAGCAACGTGTTGAGATTGAGTTTCTTGAAACCCTTCATGGTGCTGAGTGCACCAACGCCAATGTTCACTGTGCCATCGCCAGCAGGAAACATCCACCCGTAACCAGGAACAGGCGTTCCGTGTTCGTCGCGCAAACTGAGACATGCTTCAAGATGCCTTTCAGCATGGCGAGGTGTTGGCGCATACGCACGAATTGCGAGGCCGAATGTCTCGTCCGGGTCGCGAACTGCTCCAAGCATTTTTGCAGCAGCACCTTGCGCGCCTGTTGCTAACACAACGAGCGATGCGCGAATCACTTCGCTACCAACTTGTACACCAGTAACTCGGTCTCCTTCAAGCACAGGCAATGCTTCAGATTCGAAGCGAACTTCGGCACCAGACGCAATAGCAACGTCGAGCAAGTGATTGTCAAACTTCTGTCGAGGCCACACTGCGCCATGATTTGGAAAGCGCGATGTTGTTGGCCATGCCAACTCCCGTTGAGTTTTTCCGGCAATCATGCGCAATCCATCAATGCGATGTGCCACCGAGTAATCAATCTTCAGTTCATCAAGAGCGGCAATTGCTCGCGGCGTTAAACCATCACCACACACTTTGTCGCGGCCATATGGCCCTTTTTCAACAAGCAGCACTCGAAGACCTGCACGTGCAGCCGTGATGGCAGCCGAAGAGCCTGCTGGCCCTCCCCCAATCACTGCCACATCAAAGCCCATACTTTGAGCCTGCCACCCCTGCGAGACCCTTGCCAATCCCATCTCGTGAACAAACTGGGAAATACAAAGGACCCACTGTTCTCATGATTCCCAGAAGAGATCAATCGAACAATGGGTCCTTGTAGACCACCTTAAGAATTACTTACTTATTGCGATCCCATTCAATTACCACGCGAGGAATGCGTGACATCGAACCAGTGATGAACAGCGATTTTTGAACTTTCGCCTTAACACCCTTGGTCCTCAAGAACCTCGCAACCGTTTTCGCACGATTATCAGCCAAAACAAGTGCTGAACTCTGTGTCCCTGGGGTAAACCCAACGATGGACACCGATGCACCGCTTTTGGCGAACTCTTTAGCCATCTTTTCTAGCTCTTTCTTCGCCTTTGAATTCAACCTGGTTGAACCGTTGTCGAAGAGGAGAGTTGCAGAGTTCATAGAACCAGTTGCATTGTTCCTGCTCGGAAGTGCAATTGGATCTGTTGGAGCAACCGTTGTCGCCGTAGGAGCCGCTGCTGGAGCAGGAGCTGCTGGAGCAGGATCCACCGGAGCAGGATCCACCGGAGCAGGATCCACCGGAGCAGGATCCACCGGTGTTTCTGGAAGATTCGGGATAACTACTCGCCCGCCACTCAACACCGGTGCCGAAGTACCTGTGCAGTTAACGTCTTGCAGCAATTCTCGAACTGGCTCACCAGATTGGATACGACCCGAGATGAGGTAGTCCGTAGGAAGTCCTCTCGCTGTCCTCAGATCAAGAGTGGTAGGCGTGCCAGGAGCAGAGTTGAATCCCCCAGCGTTGGGAATTCCGTTTCCGTTGAACACGATCTTTTCAATTCCAACGAGAATATCAAGACCATCGCCGACAGCATTCAAGTCATCAACAAGTACGGCCTTGTCAGAACCACGAACCGTGATTCGGTATTCATCTCCGTCCATGACGTAGTCGTTACCGTCCCGAACGAATCGAATTGGAGTTGAGCCGTTAGCTGTAGTGGTGTCCAAGAAACCGTCGAACACCGCAGTGTCTACCGAGTAACTTGCCGAACCTTCATCCTTTTGTCCACCAAGATCAATCAATCTCCGAATAACCACCTCGGAGATATTCAATCGACCTTCGCGAACCGCTTGTGCGATCCAGGTGAGATCGGTTGCAATCACTCGGCTTGAATCGAATGGGTCAAGCCTTCCGACGTTTCCAACCGCACAGCCCGCAAAAGGAACTGAATAGGCAACTTCCAAAAATGCGTCACCATGAATGATGTCGTTTCCAGCGTTTCCACGGATTACGTCATCGCCAGGGCCACCAAGGATCATGTTTCCTTGGTTTACTCCGATTCCACGACCTGACTGCGCGTTACCAACCGCACCACCTGCGTAATTCAACACCCTTTGCAAGTTACGAACCAACGCAACATCAGCCACGTCCATTTCATCAGATGCGGGGACTGCACCAGCTGGAATATTTACAGCAGGTGGCACGAGCAGATCGATACGAGCATCGCCGAACAACTGGTCGTTACCAGCGCCGCCAGACAATCCTTCAATCTGAAGGTGAAGATCTAGAAAACCGGCAAAGATGTTGTTCACTGGTGGAACTTGCAGACTGAGATCTGCGTACACAGAAGTCTTTACCCCATCCTCGTAATAGGTGTGCCAGTCATAACCAAATTCGCCGTTGATCCTGTTCGCACCAATGCGGTCATGAATAATGTCCATGTAGCCACCACCAGCAATTCGGTCATCGCCAGAGCCACCAAAGATGACGTCGCGGCCATCGAATGGAAACTGAATTCCGTCGATCAATCCAACGCTGTCACCATCAATCAGATCATTTCCTGCCGAACCCATAATGTAATCGTCGCCGTCGTCGCCGATGATTGCATCAGCATTGGCTCCACCAAGAATGAGGTCGTTTCCGGATCCACAAGTGACTTCGATTCCGCCTACTGAACCGACAACCATGTCATTGCCAGGACCACAGAGGAATATGTCAAAGCCATTGTTACCGCCCTGCATATAGTCATCGCCTGCGCCACCGTCAAAAATGTTGCTTCCAGAGCTGTCAACCATGGTGTCGTTTCCGGTACCACCATTGATGCGGTCGTTTCCGCCACCGCCCGACAAGTAGTCGTTACCACCCAATCCGAACAAGGTGTCGTTTCCGCTACCCGATCGAATGCGGTCATTTCCAGAAGTACCACCAAAAGTTACGTGTTTGATGCCGTTGTAGATCCACGTGCCCAATGGGTCAACGAGGATGTCCAAGAAGTTACTCGCAGCCTGCGTCATATCAAATCCCGCAGCAGGCGCATCAAACGTAAGTGCAGGAAGATTCTTTGCAGTTGTGTTTCGCATAATCATTTTTGACAATGAGTTGGTTTCCAACTGCGTCAATAGGTTTCCATTGACACGGCCAAGGTAATAGAACCGGTCGCCATCTTGAAGCACACGCATCTGTTCGCTGAAGATGTGGTCGAATGTTGAACCCAACAAACCACCAGCAGTTGATGCAGTTGGCTTTGCTTCAGCAAGTCCACCCACCCAGAGATCGATCCGTTCTAGTCCTGATGTTGTCAAACCATTTGCGGTACGTGCCCAAGGACCAGTTGAGAACAAGAAGTCGTTGCGATTGTTATCGAAAGCGATTTTATCAGCACCAGTTAGGCCCGAGTTTCCGGTCCAAAGCTTAAGCGCAGCATCACGCTTTGCATTAGCAGAAGCGGCATTAACAATTGATGGGTCAAGACCATAAGCCGCAATCAAGTTCACGATTGAAGCTGGGTGTTGAATATTGAAACTGAAATCCATCCATGAGCTGTATGGCCTGAGGGATTCGTTACCACCAACTCCAGGAGTTTGTGAAGTGAATAGCTCTCTACGAACACCATTGAGACCTTGAAGACCTGCGTCGCGGCCACGTGCAATGTTCAGTGCAGCCAAGTCGAGCGGCAATCCCAAAAGGTTGGTGCGCAACGTGTCGGTAACAAACTCATCAATTTCGTTACCAACTTGTTTTGTCATACCCATGAAAATTGAGCCGGCAGCTTCTGCACCGTCGACTTGATTGCCTCCCACGGTGTTGAACGCCGCTGGGTTTAAGAATGCATCAAGCAACTTCAAACTTTGATCGTTGCCAGCCGAGTCAATTCGATCAACAGTTGGATTCAACTGTGAGTGACCGAACCTGTATACAGCGTGAGCAAACTCTGCAGTAATTTCTGAGTTAGTTGTGTAGTCGTAGCCACCAAATACTGGAATGTTCGGCTGCATACGGCGCGCGAACTCATCGAACACCAAGTGCTGGTATTCCATCTGGTTAATGAAGATGGCTGCCTGCATGAGATATTCGCCGTTATAACGATTTGAAGCCAAACCATCAATGCGCCACTGCGCCTTAAAGTCTGGATCAACGCTTCCATCGATCACATTCATAATGTCTTTCACCAAGCGATTGTGCTCAGAATGGAACACAGCGTGAATTGCCGTGAGTCCGATGTTTTCGTTACCACGACCGTCGCCGGTAATGAAGTGAGAACCTAGTAACCCACTGTTGTGAGTTGGGGTCCAAACACCAGACACGAGTGCGTATTTCGGATCGGCACCGTGTGCAATGTCGTCCAAGAATGAATGACCCGTGCGTTGCACCAAGTCAACATTGGTGATTAACGCCTGTGTGAAATCTGCAGTCTTGACTGGGTTGGCTGGATTGCCTTCGCGCAGCGAACCGTCCTTCATCGCCACCATTGGGAAACCATTTGGCCCCTTGATGAAGCGACCGAACTCGTCGGTCACTAGAAGAGGAACATTGGTTACGTCGTAGTCAGTCAATTCGATGCCAAGCTTTTGACGAGCATTGGTCTTCACTTCTGTCCAGTTTGAGATGTTGTGAGCGATTGCACTGTTAAGCAGTTCACCAGTGCTAACTGGTGCAGAGATACCAACAGCGCAAGGAACAGCAGATGAACTGGCTGCATTCGTGAAGCAAGCAAATTCACGCATGAAAACGTTCTTTGATGGATGTGATCCATAGGTTTGGTTTTGGTCAATCCACGGTGTTGTCGAGTTCCTTCCAGCTTCGCTGGTTGACAAGTCAGTGCGATTCAACATCATGAAGTTCGACTGACCACCCTGTACATACAACGGATCGTCTTGCGGAAGCGGCATCATCACGTAGCTTCTCTTTTGCTTCCCTACAAGGTCCAAACCGTGGTCAAAGAACTGGCCGAACAATGCAAAGATGCCGTTGTACGGCGCAAATGGTTCTGCAATGTTTGGGATGAGGAATGAACCATCACCAGTTGATCCACCAGTTGGCGATGCACCTGGGCCAGCGGCAGCGACAGCGGCAGGGTTGTTTGCAGATTGATCGTTCACCAAGTTGGAGATCATTCGGACCTCTGGATCAACCAAAAGCGCTTGCGTGCGATCTGAATAGTTTGAATCGCTCAGCACACTTCCTGATGGTATGCAATATGTTCTGAGGTCTGGGCATGCCTTCACATCGCGCCATACCGGTTTTGTCAAACGAGGGAAAGGTTGATCCGCTGATCCCATTGCCGATTTCCCGATTGGAAGGGACACGGTTTCTGGGAGGTACTCAATACCATTCCAAACGGAGAACGCACCAGCGCCATCTTTTGTCACCAATGCGTTGTTGCGGCCGTCGATTTGTCGAAGACCCTCTGGCAATTCTGGCGAGGCAATGTCTGTTCCTCCAGCAACTGCATTTGGGTCAGTGGTTTGAACAAGAGGAGTTGTTGCAGGAATCACGCAATTTTCCACCGTCAGGGTCAGGGCACTACACGTGCCGGTTTCCTGCGCGGCATGTGCCTCGCTGATCTGAATTTGCGTGAGAATAAACCGAAGGTCGGCTTCGTTCACGATGAAGTCGGAGGCGCTTGCAGCTTGTGCCACCGACAATGAGATAGGTGTGCAAATGCCTAGAACCAACGCGGCAGAAGCAAAAAGACCCGATAAACGCTTGCGATTCATTGTGATTTCTCCAATCGAAATTTGTTAAATCACGGCGACAAACAACAAATGTTTGACTCCGTGCACGAACTTTCAAATATTTGGCAAGGAATTTGACAAATATTGAACTTTCTTGGAACAGCACGGTAAGAGAATTAGATGAAAAAACTTCACACGTGATCAGCGTTGAGGGATAACAACTCGCAATCGAGGTTCACTACTCACAGCACAACATTTTTAGTTGGGGTATTTGGTGGGCCAGGTGGGGATTGAACCCACGACCAAGGGATTATGAGTCCCCTGCTCTGACCACTGAGCTACTGGCCCGTTATCTCTCTTCTTTATTGAAGCAAGCAGAGCCTAATGGCACGACTTCGGCGATGGTGCAACATCAATTCCTGGACTGCGGCGGAAAAATCCAGTTGGTTTCAATTGGAAACCCGTTCTCTCAACAGGCATCACTGGCCAGTCTTCCGTGCGTGGAATGTGATTGGTGCCAAACACGTACCACAAGACCACATCGGAGTTTTCGATCACGCGATCTGCTTTCGTCCACTCTGGAAGACCTGCCCCACCGGAATGCTGATACGGATAATCGCCAGCAGGAAATTTCTCATTTGATTGATGTGGAGTAACCCACAGATGTTTGTACATGAAACCTGCACGCTTACCAATGACGGACTCTGGAAGCGCAAGAGGAAATGTGGTGTGACCGGGCACCAACTTGTAGCCAACGGCTTTACCCATGTGATTTTTCTTATGTGGATTAATCACCTTCCAGAACCGTCCAACCATCGGGTCAATGATTCGTTGCGCTTCCAATTCTGAAGTTAAGGCTGTTTCTTTCGTCTCATAAGCGCCACCATACAAATTCTTCGGACCTATTTCATGAGCGAAGGAGTCAACCTCAACGACAGTGTTGGTTGAACCTTCATCATCGCCATCAACATCAAGGTCAAGCCGCGCACAGAAAATATGTTGGTGGTACGGAGCCCACAGGCCTGGCTCAATTTCGGTTGCAGAAGGGTGGTTCGCTCCTACGTGATCTGCCAAGGTCAACACGATTCCTGTGAGTTTTGCCTCAAATTCAATTGAACCGTCTTGGTAGAAATACCAAAAGTACCCATATTCATAGTTGTTTATCGTGACTATTGAGGAAACCACGAAGCGTCGGCCGCGACGCACTTCAATATTTCCATCAACGTCAGTGTGCTTCCACAAAATTCCGAAGTCTTCTTCATGCATACAAATTGCATTACTGATTTCTCGGACTTCTCCCAAAGGATTTGCAACCGCGACATCGAGGTACACAATTTCTCCAAGACAATCACAACCAAGAGTTAACGAGTTGGTGTAATTACCTAAGCCAAACTCACCAGTGTCAAATGCATTTTTGCGATACGAACCTTGGCTTTGATCTCCATAGGGGATCACTAATTCAGCAATTGACAAGCGGTGCGCAATCTTTCGCAACGCACCTTCGTCGTCAAACCATACGTCATGCAACACCAAACCTTCACGCTGACAAAACCCAACTCGAAAGCTCCAGCGTTCCCACGACACGTGATGTCCGTTCAGAACGAATGAAACTCCTTCGGGTTGATGAATGGAAAGAGGCTTCAATTTGACCATTGCACCCGTTTGGCTTTCGCGATACGGACCTGAAGTTTGCGGGATCGCTATTTCAGGATCATCCTCAACTGCAACCACAGAAAAATCTGCAAGATCGACAATGGCGTGGAGTCCGGATATTGGATGCGCATAAAAGTTTGCATTCGGTTCTGGCTGCAACCACATTGGAGTCCAGATCAACCTTCTACCGTCATCTAGATGTTGTGGAATCTGCGCACCAATTGACCACGTTTCCATTTGCACAGATGCAACGTTGCTAATTCCCCGCTTTACTAGGGCGGCAATAATTCGCGGGTCGGCTTTGACTGCAGCAATCGCCATTGCAGACTCAACGCTCAAGATTGGCGCCTTTGCACCCTCGATCACTTCGGCGCTTATGACAACGCCATCGACAGAAACAACACATTCTTGGACTTCACAGTTCGACTTATCGAGCACAGTCACGCGGGCCGCTCGTTGAATGGATTCACCCGATTTGAACTTCGCCAGCTCAGACTTCGGTGGCTCTTCCACCTGCACCATGGCAATGAGGTGCTGACGTTCTAGATCAAACTTTGATTTCAGAGCAGCGACGACCACTTCAAGCTCGGTCTTTGACAATGGATCTAACGGATGTACACGTGATTCCATATGGAGAACCTAATGGAGCTTTCGCTCCGAGGGTGGGGATCGAACCCACGACCCACGGATTAACAGTCCGTTGCTCTGCCAGCTGAGCTACCTCGGAAGGACGGGCGTCAGCCTATCGGGGTTACCTGCGGAGTTCGTCCATTGCTGCAATAACTGCAATACATTCGGGGTTGGCGATGGCTTCACTATTTCGCACAGGTCTGCCATTGATTGCGTCGGCAAGGGCCAATTCCACCAATTTGTTGCTTCGTGTGCGCGGCAGATCGTGCACTTGAACCACGAGCGCAGGTACATGTCGCGGTGTGCACGCAACACGAATACGTTGCTGTAGATCAGAAACAAGTTCGTTGGTTAATTCGGCATTTTCAGTAAGACGCACAAGCAGCACAATGCGCACATCGTTATCCCAGTCTTGACCGAACACCAAGCTTTCCAGCACGTCGGCATGTTGCTCGACCACTCGATAAATCTCGGCAGTACCAATGCGCACACCTCCAGGGTTCAGCGTGGTGTCACTACGACCGTGAATGATCATGCCGCCATGAGATGTCCACGACGCAAAGTCACCTTGCGCCCACATTCCGTTTAAGCGCTCAAAGTATGCAGACAAAAACTTTGGACCGGGTTGAGATTGAACCGGGAAGCCTTCGTTTCCATCGTTCCAAAAACCAATGGGCATGCTCGGAAACGGTTGACGACATACCAACTCCCCTGGTGTGAGCGGCTTGTTATCGAGTGAACTCAGCTGTTCATCAACAACATCTACCGCCATGCCAAGCATTGGGCCTTGAATTTCTCCGCGATACACCGGCTTCGTTGGATCGCCACCAACAAAACATCCACACAAATCTGTTCCGCCAGAAATTGATGCAAGATGTACATCGTTCTTCACCGATTGATACACCCAATCAAACCCCTCAGGCGCAAGTGGTGATCCAGTTGAACAAACGGTACGCAATGACTTCAGAGCGTGAGTGTCCTTTGGACGAAGATCTGCTTTGCGTAATGAGTCGATGAACTTTGCGGACACACCAAGCAGCGTGATGTGTTCTGCATCGACAATGTCGAACAGCCGAGACATCGTTGGCGCTGTCGGCGCTCCGTCAAACAACACGGCAGTTGCACCAGAGGCCAATACCGACACCAGCCAGTTCCACATCATCCAACCAGTGGTCGTGAAATACATCACGCGATCACCGGGCTGAACATTGCAATGCAACTGATGCTCCTTCGTGTGTTGCAACAACACTCCACCCGTGCGATGCACAATGCACTTTGGTACTCCCGTTGTGCCAGATGAATACAACACGTACCACGGATGATCAAATGCAAAACGTTGCGGGCTTACTGGTGATTCACTACCACTTGCGACAAAGTCGTCGTATGGAATAGACCCCGTTGGAATTGCGGTTCCAATGTTGCTGACGACAACGGTTTCAACAACCGTTGGTAGACCTTTACGAATTTCCGATAATCGATCGAGACAATCAAATTGTTTTCCGTTGTAGAGATAACCATCTACGGCGAACAGCACCTTTGGCGCAATTTGACCAAAGCGATCAAGAACGCCATTTGTTCCGAAGTCTGGCGATGACGACGAAAAGACCGCTCCAATTGATGCAGCACCAAGCATGACTTCGATGGCTTCAATGGAGTTTGGCAACCATGCAACAACACGATCCCCTGCGACCACCCCACGCGCTTGTAGAGCAGACGCAATTGACGAAACACGAGTACGTAGTTCGTCCCACGAACGACTGCGCCGATTGCCTGCCTCGTCTATGGCGACAAGCGCTTCTCCACCGCCACTTGTTGCCAGCATGTTCTCGACAACACTGAGAGAAGCATCGGGGAAAAACCGCGCAGTTGACATTGGCGTACCAGGCTGCGCCGCGAGGAATGAGCGCTCTCCCTTGTGCCCAACCACCCCACAGTCATCCCACACCAAAGACCAAAACTGTTCTGGCTGGTTGATCGACCATGCGTGTAAGTCTCTAGATTCATTGACCAACTGAGCAAAACGATTCATTCGAGAGTGAGCGATACTCTCGCCTGTTGGTGTCCACAGGGCTTTGGCTACATCGGGCATCAGCACTAACCTAATGAAGCCGTTACAGGTATTGACAATTAGCGGTTTTTCAGACTGAGATCAAAGGGGAAATCATGAACTGGGGAGCATTTATTACGTGCGCTGTCACGGGCTCGGGAGAAACTGCGCATAAGAGCGACAAGGTTCCGGTCACTCCAGAACAGATTGCAGATTCATGTATTGAAGCCGCGAAAGCTGGCGCTGCAGTTGTGCACATTCACGTTCGCGACCCGCGCACTGGTCTTGGCTCGCGCGACACCGAACTGTACGCAGAAGTAGTTGATCGTGTTCGCTCGTCCGACACCGACGTGGTCATCAACCTCACCGCAGGTATGGGTGGCGACTTAGTTCTTGGTGGCGATGAAAACGTATTGCCACTGGCTGCAGGCACCGACATGGCTGGTTCCACAGAACGTCTTGACCACGTCACACGCCTGCGCCCAGAAATCTGCACGCTTGACTGCGGCACCATGAACTTTTCCAGTGGTGGTGACTACATCATGACCAACACGCCAAGCGTGCTGCGCAAGATGGCAAAAATTGTGCAAGACCTCGGTGTTCGCCCAGAACTCGAGGTGTTTGATACCGGCCACTTGGTGATGGTGAAGGATTTGTTGAAGGAAGGCCTGCTCGATGATCCGGTAATGATTCAGTTGTGCATGGGCATTGCATATGGCGCACCAGATGATCCGAACACCTTCATGGCAATGGTGAATCAAATTCCTGAAGGAGCAGTGTTCTCAGCGTTCTCCATCGGCCGCATGCAGATTCCATTCGTTGCTCAGTCGGTTCTTGCCGGCGGCAACGTGCGCGTTGGTCTTGAAGACAACCTGTACTTGAACCGCGGCGAACTTGCTACCAACGGCAAACTCGTTGAGCGCGCTGTCAACATTCTCGAGAATATGAACGTGTCCATCATGGGACCGAAAGAAGTTCGCGAAAAACTCAAGCTCACCAAGCACGCGTAAGGACAAATCATGAGCAATATCCCTGGTCTGAAAACCGTTGGCCTGCTCGGTGGCGGTGTAATTGGTGGTGCATGGGCTGCGCGCTTTGTGTTGAACGGTGTCGACGTGAAGTTGTACGACATTGATCCGCAGGCAACTCGCAAGATGAACGAGATCATGGTTAATGCACGTCGGGCATATTCCAAACTGACGCTTGCTCCCCTTCCACAAGAAGGAACCATCACATTTGTGAACACGCCAGAAGAGGCAGTCACAGATGTTGACTATGTGCAGGAAAGTGCACCAGAACGCCTTGAGTTGAAGCAGGAATTGCTCGCTCGAGCCAGTAAAGCCGCATCACCAACCACAGTGTTTGGTTCATCAACGTCTGGGCTTCTGCCAACGCAGATCCAAAGAGATATGGTGCACCCAGAGCGTTTCGTGGTGGTGCACCCCTTTAACCCCGTGTATCTCATGCCGCTTGCCGAAATTTGCGGTGGCGACTTAACCAGCGAAGCAACCAAGTTGCGCGCAAAAGAAGTTGTCACGGCTGTTGGCATGAAGCCGCTCATGCTGAGCAAAGAAATCGACGGCTTTATTGCAGACCGTTTGATGGAAGCCCTATGGCGCGAAGCGTTGTGGCTAGTGAATGATGGCGTAGCCACCGCAGAAGAAATTGACGATGCCATGCGCTTTGGACCTGGCTTGCGCTGGTCATTCATGGGAACGTTCTTGGTGTATCGAATTGCCGGCGGCGAAGCCGGAATGCGTCACTTCATGGCGCAGTTTGGACCATCGCTGAAATGGCCATGGACCAAGTTGATGGACGTGCCAGAACTTGACGATGTGTTGCTGGAAAAGATTGTTTCGCAAAGCGACGATCAGGCAGGCACTGCAACTATTCGCGAACTTGAAGCTCTTCGCGATGACTGCTTAGTTTCGGTGTTCCAGGCATTGCGTGGCAATAACTACGGCGCCGGAAAAGTACTCGCCGATTACGAACGCGAACTCTTTGGTCGCGGACCAATACCTGTGCTTGACCCACTCGCTCCGTCTGTCTCGCACGAGATGCTCATTCCTGCCGACTGGACCGACTACAACGGACACACCAATGATTCGCGTTACTCACAACTTGCGAGCGAAGCAAGCGACACGTTCTTCCGCGCAATTGGTTTCACTCCTGAGTACTTGGCAACAGGGCGAACGTTCTACACAGTAGAAGGCCACACTCGCTACCTTGATCAAACGCATTCGGGCGACAAGATCAAGGTGCTTACTCGGGTTGCTTCATACGACGAAAAGCGCATTCACTTGTGGTCTGAAGTGGTTCGCGAAGATGGCGTTGTTGCATTCACCGCCGAACACATCTTCTTACATGTAGACACCAACACTGGCAAGTCATCACCAATGGGCAGCGAGATGATGACGAAGCTGAAGCCAATTGGCGATGCACATGCGAAACTTCCACAACCAGTTGGCATTGGCCGACGCGTTGGCGAAAAGCCTGCGAAGTAGGAAGTCATGAGCGCAGTGGTGTGGACTCCTGGCACTGTGGTACCTGCCCCACTCAACATCTACACGTGCAAGGTTGAGCAGGACTGGGTGGACTACAACGGCCACATGACCGAAGCTGCATACCTGACCGCAATGGGTTGGGGATCGGATGCGCTGTTTACTTACATTGGCGACAACGACGAATACCGCGCTGCTGGCAACTCGTTTTACACCGTAGAAACCCACATCGTGTACGAAGACGAAGCATTCTTGAATCAGCCTTTGCATTGCACCACATTGGTTCTCGATATGGATGCAAAACGCATGCATATTTACCACGAGTTGTTCAATTCCGAAACTGGGAAGCGACTGTCAAACTGCGAGCAAATGCTGGTGCATGTTGACATGA
>JBIKHN010000098.1:0-6004 GCA_044362135.1 Ilumatobacteraceae bacterium
TGATGGAAACGACATATTGGAGACTCCCCGGTCAATGGCCACCACGTGGCGATTTGGTCGCACCACTATATAGGAGCGATGGTGCCTGATATATGACAAACCCCATATGGATTTGCCCAGAGTTTCCTGCAATCCCTGTAATAGTTTGAGTCCATGACCGCAGGCTTGCCCATCATCGATATTTCGCCGTTGCGGTCTGGGTCGCACGACCCCAAATATGACAAGGCCTCGGGCGAACTATTCGCTGCCCTCAGCGAAATCGGCTTCGCCATCGTGGTCGGCCATGGTGTCGATCCTGAAATCACGGCAAACATGCGTGCCGCAGTGAAGGCGGTATTTGATGCGCCGCGAGAAACTCTGCAGCGCAACATGGTGGTCAAAGGCAACTATCGCGGATTTGTGCCACTTGGATATTTCACTCCCAATTCTGGAACAGGAAAAGCCGACCAGTACGAAGCGTGGAAGTTGCATTACGAAACAGATGCGAACGACCCCATTCGTGCTCAGTGTGATTTATACGGCCCGAACGTGTGGCCAGCAATTGATGTAGACGTTCGTACGCCAATCATGAATTACTGGCGCGCATTAGATGCGGTGAGCGAAACATTAATCATCGCTTTGTGCGAACAACTCGGCGTTGATCCTGCCGTGTTGTTGTCATGCATGACCATGCCGCTTACCAACATGACGCTGCTCAACTATCCACCAGTTGAACCTCAAGCAGACACCTGGGGAATTCACCCACACAAAGATTTCAATCTGCTCACGTTGCTTGCTCATGATCCAATTGGCGGACTAGAAGTTCGCAAGCGCGACAACGAATGGATTAGCGCGCAGTGCCCTGAAGACGGAATGGTGCTCAACGTTGGCGACATGTTGGAGTTGTGGAGTGGCGGCAGGTTGTTGTCTACCCCACACCGCGTATTCAACAAGTCGGGCAAACCACGACAATCGTTTCCGTACTTTTCTAAACCACGGTGGGACGTTGTGGTGCAACCACTTGTTGAGCCACTCGCAGAATTTGACCGAGTACCACTTCATGTCGGTACATCTGCCGCCGACATTTGGTATTCAAACTGGCCAGACACGTCGAGCACTGACCCAGCGCAAGTGCTCGGAAAATTTGATTAGTTATTTTGGAAGCGGCGAACTGAGTCGCTTGCGCACTGCTTGATTCATTTCATCATCAAAACCGCGCACGTGCTTTTCACATAACTCTGCTGCAGCGTCGCCATCACCTGCTGCAAGTCGCACAAACATTTCACCGTGCTCTTGCACAGCGTGCTTCATGTCGGCAACGTCTGCAATGTACAAATGCCACAAGCGATCGCTTTGCGCGTACATCATGTCGAGTGTTGCGGTAAGGAAACGATTACCGGCTGCATCCCACACAATTTCGTGGCAACGTCGGTCGATCTTCATGAGGTCGTCATTCGTTGCACTTGGCTCTTCTGCTCGTGCAAGCACGCGCGCCATTTCGTCCCAATGGTCTTGCCTTCCGCGCTTGGCAGCAAGTCGCATTGCGTATGGCTCGAGCAATGCTCGGGTCTCGTACAACATGCTCAGTTCCATGACGTCAATTCCCGACACCAACATGCCGCGGCGCGGGATAACGGTGACGAACTGGTCCCGGGCTAGGCGCTGGAGTGCTTCACGAATTGGGGTGCGGCCGATGCCCAGTTGGGCCTGCAGGCTCTCCTCTTTAATGACGTCGCCGGGGGCTAATTCAAGGCGGACGATCTTGTTCCGGATCTCGAGGTAGGCCTGCTCGCTCAGCGAAGTACTCACGCGCGACATCATATCCCGATTTTTACGTGATGATATTGCGCTGATATACTACCAAAATTCAATTGTGGCCTCGCCCAACGGGGGTGTGGTCCTCTTTTCGGGGGTATCTCGTGAGTGAATTTCCAAGTCGCGCAAAGTGCGTCGTAATCGGCGCCGGAATCGTGGGTAACTGCCTAGTTGGCCACCTGAGCAAGCTCGGTTGGACCGACATGGTGCTCATCGACAAAGGACCATTGCCAAACCCAGGCGGTTCCACCGGTCACGCATCAAACTTCATTTTCCCAACTGACCACAACAAAGAAATGGCACTGCTCACTCTTGCATCACAACAGCAGTACATCGAGCTCGGCATGAACAACACCTCTGGTGGTATCGAAGTTGCTCGTACACCAGAGCGCATGGAGGAATTCAACCGCCGCATGACGTCGGCAAAGGCATGGGGCATCGACTCCAAGTTGCTCACCCCAGCAGAAATCAAAGAACTCGTTCCGTTCATTAATGAAAAGATTTTGCTCGGAGGTTTCTACACACCAAGCGTGTCAGTTGTTGACTCACTACAAACCGGAACCCTGATGCGCGAAAGTGCATTGAAGGCCGGTCACTTGCAAGTGTTTGCAAATTCTGAAGTGCTTGACGTAGAAACAAAAAACGGTCAAGTAACTGCAGTTGTTACCAACAAGGGTCGCATTGAAGCCGAATACGTCGTTATTGCTTGCGGCGTGTGGAGCCCACGCATCGCCAAGATGGCGGGCGCAAACATTCCACTCACGCCTGCTGTTCACCAAATGGCAGACGTTGGACCAATTGACGTGTTGCAAAAGACGAACGCCGAAGTTGCGTTCCCAATCGTTCGCGACATGGACACCTTCTGCTACGAGCGTCAGTCAACAGGCTCGATGGAAGTTGGTTCGTACGCGCATCGTGCAATTTTCATGCATCCAAACGACATTCCATCGAACGAAGCATCGGCACTCTCGCCAACCGAATTGCCACTCACCATGGACGACTTCGATCCACAGATGGAACAAGCAATTGAACTGATGGAAATGCTCGGCGATGCCGAAATTAAATACGCCATCAACGGCTTGCTCTCACTCACCCCAGACGCAATGCCAGTACTTGGCGAAACCGTTGAAGTGAAGAACTTGTGGTCGGCTGCTGCAGTGTGGATTAAAGAAGGTCCAGGAATTGCGCAGCTCGTTGCCGAATGGATGACGTACGGCTACCCACACTTATGCGACCCGCACTCCTCTGACATCAGCCGTTTCTACCCACACGAAAAAACCGAGCACCACATTTACGCACGTTGCGATGAGCACTTCAACAAGACCTACGGCATTGTTCACCCACGCGAACAATGGGCATCACAGCGCAACATGCGTCGCAGCCCGTTCTACCCACGTGAAGAAGCACTCGGCGCAACATTCTTCGATGCCCGCGGTTGGGAGCGCCCACAGTGGTTCGCATCAAACGCCAAGCTCGTCGACAAGTTCCCCGCAGTGTGCGAACCACGCGAACATGAATGGGATGCACGCTGGTGGTCACCAATCACCAATGCAGAGCACATGCAAATGCGCGAATCAGTTGGCATGGTGGACCTCACCGCGTTCAACGAGTTTGACTTTGAGGGCCCAGGCGTTGTCAACTTCTTGCAGTACGTCTGCGTGAACAACGTGGATGTTGCTGTTGGCCGTTCGGTCTACACACCACTGCTCACCCCGGGTGGCGGATTCCGCGGTGACCTCACCATCATGCGACTTGGCCAAGAGCACTTCCGCGTGATCACTGGTGCATTCGACGGTGGACGCGACAAGTACTGGTTCAAGAAGTACATGCCAACAGATGGCTCGGTGACCTTCACCGACATGAGCCAAGCACTCTGCACCATTGGCGTGTGGGGACCAAACGCTGAAAAGACGATGGCGAAGGCAACACAAACCATCGATGCAGACGGCAAGTTGATTCCATTCGATGTGTCACAAGCAAACTTCCCATACGGATCAGTGCGCGACGTATTGATTGACGGTGTACCTGCAACCATGTTCCGCATTTCATATGTTGGAGAAAATGGTTGGGAGGTCTACACACGCATGGAGCACGGTCTGCGTATGTGGGACACCATTGCAGAAGCTGGAAAAGAATTCGACATCATTCCTGTTGGAATGGGCGTGTACGCGGTAACCGGCCGCATCGAAAAGGGCTATCGCCTCATGGGTGCAGAACTGGAAAGCGAATACACACCAGTTGAAGCAGGCTTGGCACGTCCGAAGGTGAAGTCAGCGGACTTCATTGGTAAGGCCGAATACATGAAGGCACGCGAAGAGAAGCCAGCGGCAATTATGTGCACGCTGGAAATTCTTGATCACACTTCCAAGTCGGGCGTCAAGCGTTACCCCACTGGTGGCAACGAACCAATCCTCACCAAGACTGGCGAGCGAATCGTTGACGCTAAGGGTCGCGTATCGCGCGTCACCACTGCAGGCATGGGACCATCGCTCGGCAAGTACCTCTTGCTCGCCTACCTCACACCAGAACATGCTGTTGAAGGCAACGAACTGCGTGTGATGTACATGAACGAATTGTTCCCTGTGAAAGTCGCACGAGTTGGCAGCCAAGCACTGTTCGACCCAACCGACGCTCGCATGAAGAGCTAAGTAACTCGTCATGAACATTCTCGTTTGCGTGAAGCGCGTGCCAGCCCCTGGTGCGCGCATCAACATCACTGAAGATGGCCAGGCAGTAGACACTGCATTCCTTGGATTCACGGTGAGTCCGCACGAAGAGTGCGCCGTGGAACAAGCAGTGCAACTCGTGGAGAAGCACGGTGGCGAAGTGACCGTGCTCACTCTTGGCCCTGCAGAAGCCGAAGAGCAGTTGCGCACAGCAGTCAGTGTTGGTGCAGCAAAAGCAGTGTTGGTTCCGATCACCGAATCGGACTGGGACCCGCAGCGCACGGCACAAGCAATCGCTTCAGTGATCACCGATTTGGAAAACGCAAACGGCAAGTTTGACTTAGTGCTGTTCGGAAACGAATCAGCAGATTCATGCGGTTACCAAGTAGGTATTCGTGTTGCCCTCAAGCTTGGTCGCCCAATGGTGAACGGAGCCAAGGGCCTCGACATTGAAGGCAGTGTTGCAAAAGTGCGCCGCGAAAGCGATGCAGGTTTAGAGATCTACATGTTGCCAATGCCTTCTGCGGTTGGCGTAAAAGAAGGAATAAACCTTCCCCGCTACCCGACCATGAAGGGCCGCTTGGCGTCAAAGAAAGTTGACGTCACTCGCACAGAGTCAACCGGTTCAGTTGGCGGATTGAAGATGATCCAACTACAACGTCCACCAGAGCGCGTCAGCAACACGCAAATTTTGGGAACGGGCCCAGAAGCAGCATCTGCAGTTGTGGACTTGCTTGAAGAATTAGGAGTGTTCAAATGAGCGTTCTTGCCGTAATTGAACATGACCGCGGAACCATTGCAACGGCATCACTTGGCGTTCTCACCGCCGCTCGTACTCTTGCAGCGCAAATGGGAACCACTCTTGAAGCGGTGACTGTCGGCGCAAACGCAGACGCACTTGCTTCAGTTGCTGCGCAATACGGAGTGACTACTGTGCACCAAGCACACCACGCTGCGCTGACCGACTTTGGTCCAGAAGCATGGGGCGAAGCAGTTGCACAAGTTGTAACGAAAATTTCGCCACAAGTAGTGATCGGCACCGGCACAGAACGCGGTCATGAAGTGGTCGCACAAGTTGCAGCACGTCTTGACTTGCCTGCGTCAATGAACTGCACCGAATTTGATTCGTCGTTTACCGGTGCTCAACCGTTGAAGGTGGTTCGCGCCCGTTGGGGAGGGTCACTGCTTGAACAAGCCGAAGTTGATGCTGCAATCAAGTTGGTCACCCTTTCCAACCACACGGTTGAAGCGGTTGAATCTCCAGCAACTGCAACAAACACAGTGCACGAGGTTGATCTGAATGATTCGGTCATGCACTCGTTCGTGCAAGACCGTGTTGAACGAGTTGCTGGTGTAACTCTTGCCACTGCTCCTGTTGTGGTCAGTGGCGGTCGAGGTGTTGGATCCGCAGAAGCGTTCGCTCCCCTTGAAGAACTCGCCGGGCTACTTGGCGGAATCGTCGGTTGCTCGCGTGCAGTGACCAATAACGGTTGGCGCAACCACACCGACCAAGTTGGCCAAACGGGAACCCGAATTGCTCCAGA